>NTKH01000003.1 GCA_002457645.1 Bacteroidetes bacterium MED-G20 | reverse complement strand
ATTGAATGGTTTAGAAAAAGCAATTGATTTATCGAAATCAGATAGCTATTTAATAAATATAAAAAAAATGAATTCAGATTTAAATTGGGAAAAAGAATCTGAAGTTTTAACAGCAACCTACAATAGTTTTAAATAGTTATTTAATACACTGAAAAATTATTTCTTTATCCGAAATTCCATACAATTTCTTTTCAACTTCACTAATTCCCTTTGAAATATTGATGATTTCAACATTAAACTGAAAAGCTTTTAATTTTTCTTCCAGACTTTTTTTTCCATATATCCTAACATGGTCTTCTTGGCCAAAAGCTTTTAGCCTATCTGCTTTGGTAGTTATCTTGAAATCTTCGTAAGTTTTTCCAGTTTTGAGAGGAACTTGAATTATTAATGCACCATTTTTCTTTAAAATTCTATTTAATTCTTTTATAGCTTTTCCATCATCTAAAATATGTTCAAGAACATGAAAACAAATAATTAAATGATAACTATTATCACTAACATCAATATTTGTTATATCGTATTTTTTTTGAGCATAAAATTGATTTTCATAGTCTGAAGAAATATAGTTTGGAAATTTTGATTTAAATAAATCATGAAGGCTTCTGTGAGGGGAAAATTCTAAAATATTATGATTTATATTTTGAAAGTATTTAAATATATAAAAACTTAAAGCTCTAGATCTTGAAAGAGATCCGCATTTGGGACATATTTTATCTTTGGAATTTATAAAAGATATGGGAATAAATTTCTTAGATTTTGATAAACAGATATTACACTGAATCGTATCTCCCCTATAAATTAAATAATAAATGATGGCTCTTAAATAAGGTTCAATTATATAATGAAATTTATTGGGAATTAGTTTTCTGTATATCTCTTTTAAAAGCTTATACATTGTTTTGGTCTCTTATATAAAACAACAATTTATAAAGATTAAATAATCTAAGAGATGGCCAACTAGACATAAGTTGTTTTTCAATTATTATCATCCCTTTTTTTGAGATTAATAAAAGAAATTTATCTAGGTTTAACTTTTTAATTTTTAAATAAGTGTTTATTAGTTTAAGAGAGCTAATGTTGTAATTTTTAGATTCAATTTTTGATAGATTTCTAATAGCTGATCTAGTTTTTAATAAAAAGTCAGTATTTTTCTCAATTCCTTCATGATACACTGGATTATCAATTTGATGAATTTTAATATTATTTTTTTGAAGTTCTAAAGCTAATAATGTATCCTCGTGGCCATATCCATTAAAACTTTCGTCAAATTTTATGGCTTTAAATACAGATTTTTTAATTAAAAAATTATTGGACCTAAATGAATGATAAGGATTATTTAAGCGAAAATCAAAACTTTGGTCTTCAACTTTAACTCCATATCTCCATCGGAGTCTTTCACTACTTTTTTTGGGTTTTATTTGGTGGTGTTTTCTTCCTCCATATATTACATCACAATTGGAAATGTCCATATAATTCTTTAAAAATAAATCTGAGGAAATACTACAGTCACAGTCAATAAATAACATTTTATCAAACTTTGAAATATCTATAAACATATTTCTGATTTTAGACCTACCAATATTTTTTTTTAGAGAAAAAAATTGAATATTTTCATTTGTTTCAACGTAAGCATTTATTTTTTTAAAATAATCTGATGAATGGTCGTCTATACAAATGATTTCAAAAGGGTGCTGTAATTCTTTTCCTTGATGAATTAATGTTTCTACAAGCTTAGTGACATTAAAATTATAAATAGGAATACAAATACTAATCAATATAAAGTAACTTAATTCACAATAGATTTATTGTCAAACTTTACAATTCTTCCTGGAAATTTATTAATAATGTCAAAGTCGTGAGTTGCCATAATAACAGTTTTATCATCATCTAAAATTGATTTAATCAAACCCATAATTTTTTCACTTGTTTCAGGGTCAAGGTTTCCGGTTGGCTCATCCGCAATAATTAATTCAGGGTCATTTATTAAAGCTCTTGCAACGGCAATTCTTTGTTGTTCTCCGCCAGAAATTAAATGTGGGTAAGCATTGGACTTGTCAAGCATATCCACTTTTGATAAAAGTTTTTCAATTTCTTCATCAATTTTCTTTTTCCCTTTCCATCCAGTGGCTTTCATTACAAATCTTAAATTATCTGCAACAGATCGATCCATAAGAAGTTGAAAATCTTGAAAAATAATTCCAATTTTTCTTCTCAGTGCTAAAATTTTTTTTCTAGATAATTTACTCACATTTTGATCTTTAAATGCGATATCTCCTTTATGAATTGATACATCTCCATAAATGGATTTCAGAAGGCTACTCTTGCCGCTTCCTGTTTTGCCAACAAAATAGACAAACTCTCCTTTTTTAATACTTAGATTTATGTCACTTAGAATAAGATTATCTTGTTGGTGGATTTCAACATTTTTAAAGTCTAAAAAAAGATTTTCATTCATAATGAATAGCAAATTTTAATATTATCAAATTTAAAATAATAAAGTAAATGTATTTAACTCTATTTATTAATGTTAACACATTATAGTTGAAAATAATCATAATCTGATTATTCTGATGGAAGATCACTAACTATCTTTAATTAATATCAGTTTTGATAAATTAATGATAAAAACTTTTCTTAAGCTTCCATTTCTTTTATTAGTCATACTCTGGGCTAATCATTCTTTTGCTCAGAAAACACTTATTTACAGTGATCCTTACAAGAGTTATAAAACTGCCCAGGAGCTTTTTGACAAAGAAAAGTACAGTTCGGCACAATATTATTTTAAAGAAGTTATTAATAAGTTCGATAATCCTCAAGACGAAATCAGAATCAATGCTGAATATTATTTTGCAGTTTGCGCGTTAAAATTATACCATAGAAATGTGGAAACGATCCTAACAAGATTTGCTCTGGATCACCCAGACCATCCTAAATCAAAAAATATTTATTTTCAGTTAGGAAAGCATTATTATCAAACTAAAAAGTTTAAAAAATCCATTGAGTTTTTTGAAAAAGTTGATCAATATGATCTTTCTAAGAGCGATCAAAATGAGTATCTATTTAAGCTAGGCTATTCAAAATTTATGAAAAAGAACTTAGATGAATCAAAGGTTTTATTTAATGAACTATTGCAAAGAAAAACAGATTATGAAATTCCAACAACATATTATTACAGTCATATTGCTTATTCCGAAGGTAAATACCAAACTGCTCTAGAAGGGTTTAGAAAAATTTCTAGAAATAAGATGTTTAAGCCTATTATTCCATATTACATCACTCAAATATTATATCAGCAAAGTAAATATGATGAACTCATTTCTTATGCTCCTTCTTACATGGATTCCATTACAGAAAAAAGGAAAGGTGAATTCGCAAAGCTAATAGCAGATTCTTATTTTAAGAATAAGAACTTTAAGACTTCTTTATCCTATTACAAAATTTTTAAGAAATATGCTAAATCAAGTAGAGAGAGTAATTATCAAGTTGCTTACTGTTATTATAAAACCAAGGACCTAAGAAAAGCCATTGAATTATTTTCTAGAGTTGCCTATAAAGAAGATTCTTTATCTCAAATTTGCTACTATCATATGGCAGATTCTTATTTAAAATTGGATGAAAAAGATTATGCTAGAAATGCCTTTCAAAAAGCTAGTAAGTTAGATTTTGATGAAGAAATCAAAAGAAATTCATTATTTAATTATGCAAAACTTGCATACGAGTTAAGTTATAATCCTTATGATGAGGCCATCAATTCATTTCAACAGTTTATTGATCAATATCCTAATTCTGAAGATGCAAAAGAAGCTTATGAATTTTTGCTAAAAGTTTATTTAACCACAAAAAATTATGATGATGCCTTAAAATCCATGGAGAAGATTAAAAATAAAGATCCTAGAATGCAAAAAGCTTATCAATCGATTGTTTATAATCGCGCAGTAGAGCAATATCATAATAGAGAATATGAAAGTGCGATCAAAAACTTTGAGCTTGTTAAAAGATATCCAATTGATCAAAATTTAAACGCCATGAGTCAGTTTTGGATTGGAGAATCCAATTATAATTTGAAGGAATACTTAACAGCTATAGAAAACTATGAAAAGTTTAGATTTATCAATGGAGCCATACTAACCAAAGAATTTCAGGATTTAGATTTCCATATTGGATACAGCTATTTTGAAAAATCAAATCCGCATAATTTTTATAAAGGAAATGCAGCAAAAGTACAGAAAGAAGAATTAAAAAGTTCTTTGAGATATTTTAGAAACTATATACATCAATACAATATTCCTGATTCCAATAATTATAAAATAGCCCTATTAAGAATTGCCGATGCGTATTTTTTGCTAAGAGAAGATAGTCTTGCCATTGAGAATTATGCGTTGTCAACTAAAGTAGGAAATTATAATCACAGTTATGCATTAAACCAAATGGCTACATCACAAGGGTTAATTCAGGACTATGACGGCAAGATAAATACCTTAAAAAGATTAACTGATCAATATCCCAACTCTAAATACCAAGTTTCTTCACTTTTAAATTTAGCACAAGCTTTCAAAGATGAATCTAGAAATGAGGAATCTATTAAAACCTACATAAAATTCATTAACGATTATCCCAGCAATAATTTAATTTCCAGAGCTAATGTAGAGTTAGGGAGTATTTATTTGAAAGAAAAAAACGCAGATGAAGCTGAAAAATATTTAATAAAGGTATTGGATGATTATCCAGATGCAGAACAAGAAAATGAATTGGCGATAGAATTAATGTTGGAGGTCTATAATTTAAGAAATAACCTTACCGGATATTATGATTGGTTAAGTTCAAGGGGAATTGATGTAAGTATCCAAGAAAAAGACTCCTCACTTTGGAGACCTGTTGTTTTAGCTAGAGATAATGGCGATTGTCAAAAGCAGATTGAGAAAGCCTCTTATTATTTAGATAATATAGAAGATCCTGTTCGAGAAATTTCTGCCCATTATTATATGGCCAATTGTTACTTAAATGATGAAAAAAAGAATGAAGCTCTTTTTCACTACGATTTCATTACTAAAAAACCCAATAATAACTATTACACTGAAGCTCTAAAATATGCGGGTGAAATTACTTTTGACGCACATGATTATAAAAATGCCCTTGCCTATTTTTCTACTTTAGAAGATGTGAGTATGGATGAGGAAGACTTATCACTATCCATAAAAGGGCAATTTTATTGTTTTTTTTATTTAAATAATCCTATCTCGACTATTAAATACGCTAAAAAAACACTTCAACTTTCCAATATCAATAAGAAATTAAAAGAAGATTCTTATTTGTATTTAGCTAAGTCTTATCAATCAGTAAACCAATTAGACAGTGCTATAATTTATTATGATAGCATTATGTATTTTACCAAAAGTATTGCTGCCGCTGAGTCTAAGTACCATATTTGTGAAATTGCTTACGAACGTAAAAATTATGAGTTGTGTGAGTCTTTAATTATGGAGCTTGTCCAGCAAAAGCCTTCCTATGATTATTGGTTAGCAAAAGGAATTCTTCTTCTTGGAGATAATTTCACTGCTCAAAATGACTACTTCAATGCAAAACACAGCGTTGAAAGTATTATAGAAAATTATGACGGATTTAACAAAAAAGAGATAGTAGATGAGGCAGTTTTAAAATTACAAAGTATTCAAAAGTTAGAGATTGATGAACTAAAAGAGGAACCAATTCAGCAAGAGATAGAAATTGATTTAGAGTTAATAGAAGATATTAATTCAAAGCTAGAACCAGAAATAAATGAAATTAATTCTACAGAAAATAATCATGATGAAAATAAGTAGATTCAGTTTATTAGTTTTTTTTATTGCAACATTATTGTTCTTCCAATCATACGGACAAGAAAATAATAAAACTGAAGAAATATTTCTTGGAATTGGATCAGGAAATAGAAAAATATCTAAAATTCAAAAATCATCAATTTCACCTAATCATACAGACTCAATAACAATTGTAGATGAGGTCAAGTATTATTTGGAGCCTAAACAGCATCAAGTGAGTTATAATATTGAAAATATAAAACCAGCAAGATTAAAAATCACTGCTAGTGGTGACAAGCTCTACAGAGGATATTTGAAAGCCGGTGCGGGTGCTTATTTATCTCCTTTATTAGATTTTAATTATGCTTCCAAAAGATCAAGAGATGAAAGTTGGGGTTTTAAGGGTGGAACTAATGGTAGTTTTGCCAATATTAAAGGTATGGGTAACACTAAATATTCTGACCTTTCTTTTGGGGGGTATTATCAAAAGTTCTTCATGGATTATGATTTATGGTCAGAGTTAGATTATGAAAGAAATAATTATCAATTTTATGGTTTAGATTATCAAGACAGTCAGATGTATGATTTTTATGGTATTGATAGTAACGATAGTTTAATGAAAGAATCTTTTCAGGAAGCTGATTCATTATTTAAACAAAATTATGATTTATTTGATTTACATATAAAATTAAATTCTTTAAATATTGGAAGAGATTCCAATAAATTAAGAGTTAAGAGTTGGATTGACTTTCATCATTTAAATAGTAATTATGACTTATCAGAAAATCATTTTTTAATAGGAGCTCATTCTGGATGGTTAATTTTAGATGAAGAATTTCTAGGAACTTTTGAGTTAGATATCAATAGTGTCAATGCACCAGAAACGCTTATAATTAATGAAGATAACATTATTCAATCTTCTAATTTAAGAAATCGCTCTTCTGGAATTATTCGTTTAAATCCACATATTTATTCTAGAAAAAACAATTTAATTGTTAAAGCTGGGTTATCCATTCAAGCTAATATAAACGACAAAGCAAAATTTCATATTTTTCCTGATTTAGAATTGAGTTATAGTTTGTTTAACAATGTTTTTATTCCATATGGGGGTTGGGTAGGAAATGTCCAAAGAAATACTTTTAATAATATAAGATTAGAAAACCCTTTCATCTCTGAAGATGCTAATCTTCAAAATACCATTCAGAAAAGTAACTTATTTGCAGGAGTTAGAGGGTCTTTAAGTAGTAAGTTCACTTTTAATTTATCTGCTTCCTTTCAAAAATTTGATAGCATGTATTTTTTCACACCTGATAATATTTCATCTTACGGAAATAAATTCCAAATGACATTTGATAATTTATCACAAACTTCATTTATGGGAGAAATTACATATCAAGATTCTGAAAAGTTGAAAGTATCTGCAAAAGGAGAATATTTCATTTTTGACCCATTAAATGAATTATTTGCTTGGCAAAAACCAGAATTTTTGATTACTCTTTCTGCTTTATTAGATCTGTCAGATAAAATAATAGTGAAATCAGATATTTATTTGGTAGGAAAAAGAACGGTGTTTTCTCACCATGAACCACTAATTTCTAATTCATTTGAAGACGGAAAGTATGTTTACAATTTAAGCCCTTTAATTGACATGAATCTTTCTGCAGAATATAGGTATAACAAAAAAGTTTCAGGGTTCATACAGTTCAACAATTTTATTGGCAGAAAATACCAGTATTGGTCTAATTTTCCAGTACAATCCATTAACATTTTAGGAGGGGTTACTTTTAGTTTTTAAAATGTTGAAAAGTATCTAATTTATAGGGGTTAGAGTCGTTTAAAAATGCTCTATAAATAGTATATTTGTTCATTCAAAATTAAGAGATGAGCGAAGAGAAAAATTATTCAGCAGATAGTATTCAGGCATTAGAGGGAATGGAGCATGTTAGAATGCGTCCATCAATGTATATTGGCGATGTCGGATCAAGAGGATTACACCATTTGGTGTATGAAGTTGTAGACAATTCTATTGATGAAGCTTTAGCTGGACATTGTACTGAAGTTAATGTTACTATTCTTGAAGGTAATGGAATAAAAGTTATGGATAATGGCCGGGGAATACCAGTTGGAATCCATAAAAAAGAAGGCGTATCTGCTTTACAAGTAGTAATGACTAAAATTGGCGCAGGAGGAAAGTTTGATAAAGACTCTTACAAAGTGTCAGGTGGTCTTCATGGGGTTGGAGTTTCAGTGGTAAACGCATTGTCTATTGATTTAAAAGCCAGTGTTCACAAAGAGGGCAAAATTTATGTACAGGAATACAAGGAGGGAAAAGAACAATACCTAGTTAAGGAATCTGGTACTACCGAGAAAAGAGGAACTGAAGTAATTTTCTTCCCAGATCCTAAAATTTTCGAAACTTTAGATTATCAATATGAGATTTTAGCTACTCGTATGAGAGAGTTATCTTTTTTAAATAAAGGCCTTATCATAACATTAAATGATGAAAGAGAGTCTTCAAAAGACGAAGAAGGTAATCAATTAGCTGATAAATTTTATTCAGAAAGAGGTTTAGCTGAATTTGTAGAGTTTTTAGATGGGAATAGAGAAAAGTTAATCCAAAATGTTATCAGTGTTGAAGGAGAAAAAAGCGGTATTCCTGTTGAAGTAGCTTTAATTTATAATAATTCTTATGCTGAAAATATTCATTCATATGTAAATAATATAAATACTCATGAAGGTGGTACGCACCTTTCAGGTTTTAGAAGAGGTTTAACCAACACTCTTAAAAAGTATGCTGATAAGTCTGGAATGCTTGATAAACTAAAATTTGAAATTTCAGGTGATGACTTCAGAGAGGGATTAACTGCTATTGTTTCTGTAAAAGTTCAGGAACCTCAATTTGAAGGGCAAACAAAGACAAAATTGGGAAATAGAGAAGTTAATGCACCTGTTAGTCAGGCTGTCAGTGAAATGTTAAGTGATTATCTTGAGGAACATCCAGATGATGCTAAACAGATTATTCAGAAAGTTATTCTTGCCGCTACTGCAAGACATGCTGCTACCAAAGCTAGAGAAATGGTGCAGCGTAAAAATCCTATGGGAGGTGCTGGTTTGCCTGGTAAATTATCCGATTGCGCTTCAAAAATTCCAGAAGATTGTGAGGTTTACCTAGTTGAGGGAGATTCTGCTGGTGGTACAGCCAAGCAAGGGAGAGACAGGCATTTTCAAGCGATTATGCCATTGAGAGGGAAGATTTTAAATGTTGAAAAGGCCATGCAACATAAAATCTTCGAAAATGAAGAGATCAAAAATATATATACAGCTTTAGGTGTTAGAGTTGGAACTGAAGAAGATTCAAGAGCTTTAAACCTCGAAAAATTAAGATATCATAAAGTTATTATAATGTGTGATGCTGATGTTGATGGTAGTCATATTCAGACATTAATCATGACTTTCTTTTTTAGATACATGAAAGAATTAATAGAAAATGGATTTTTATATATTGCTACTCCTCCACTATATTTGGTAAAAAAGGGAAAACAGGCTAAATATGCTTGGAATGATGACCAAAGAGATCAATTAGTAAATCAAATGAAAGGTTCTGGCTCAGAATCTAGTGTTCATATACAAAGGTATAAAGGTCTTGGAGAAATGAATGCAGAACAACTTTGGGATACCACAATGTCTCCAGAAAATAGAACTTTACGAAGAGTAAATATTGATAGTGCAGCTGAGGCAGATAGAATTTTTTCTATGCTAATGGGAGACGAAGTACCGCCAAGAAGAGAATTTATAGAAAAAAATGCTAAGTATGCTAATATTGATATTTAGAATCTTAGAAAAGTTAATTTAAAAAGTAATAATATTATGAAAGTAACAATAGTAGGAGCAGGAAATGTAGGGTCAACATGTGCAGATGCAATAGCATTTAAAAGAATCGCCAGTGAAGTGGTTTTACTAGATATTAAAGAAAATTTTGCTGAAGGAAAAGCTTTGGATATGACTCAAACATCTTCTTTATTAGGTTTTAATACTAAAATAGTTGGATCTACAAATGATTATTCTAAAACTGCTGAAAGTGATGTTGTTGTTGTTACAAGTGGCATTCCCAGAAAACCAGGAATGACAAGGGAAGAACTTATCGGTGTAAATGCCGGTATTGTCAAAACGGTTACCAAAAACATCTTAGAATATTCTCCAAAAGCAGTGATTGTAATTGTGTCCAATCCAATGGATACCATGACTTATTTAACTTTAAAAGAGAGCGGATTACCTAAAAATAGAATTATTGGGATGGGTGGAGCTTTAGATAGCGCCAGATTTAGAACTTATCTTTCTTTGGCTTTACAAAAACCTTCTAATGATATTCATGGAATGGTTATTGGGGGACACGGAGACACCACTATGATACCACTAACCAGACTTGCTTCATATAATGGGATAAAGATTAGCGAATTATTAGATAAAAATAAATTAGCAAAGGTCGCAGCAGATACTATGGTTGGAGGAAAAACATTAACAGGGATGTTGGGAACCTCAGCTTGGTATGCTCCTGGAGCTGCTGTATCTTATTTAGTAGATAGCATTTTAAATGATCAAAAAAGAATCATTCCATGTTCAGTTTATTTAGAAGGAGCTTATGGTCAAAATGATATTTGTATAGGGGTTCCAGTAATTATTGGGAAAAATGGATGGGAAAATATCTTGGAGTTAGATTTAGACAGTAATGAAAAAGATTTATTTACTAAAAGTGCTGATGCAGTCAGAAATATGAATGGGGCTCTAAATAATATTTAAATATTATAAAATATATTTATCCTTTTTCTTTAGTTCATCTATTACACAGGAGTCTGTCATTAATGACTTTCTTTTTTTTGCAATCATATCGTATAGAAAATCTCTTATAAAATTTGGTATTATATAACCAATAATTATAATAGAATGCCAATTTTTCATTAACCCAGCGATTTTAATTACTGCATTTGACTTTTCAAAAATATCATTTTCATGAAGTAGAATAATTGTTTCTTTTGGATCGGGTAATAAATTAAATTTTTTTTGAAGCTCTTTATAAACTGAAGAATTGGCTGGGCTAATTAATATTGATTTAGATTGATCATTTTTTAATATGAAATTCCCCCAGTAATTACAAAAAATGCAATCATCATCTATAAAAACTATAGTTTTAAAACTATCTAATTGCATTTAATAAACTTTAACACTTGATGGTTATTTCTGGATTTAATCCTTATAAAATAAATTCCATTATCCAAGTTCTTTATTTCAATTTCACCTTCGCTAATCCCAGTTTTAATTATTTTACCTGATAGATTAATAATTTCATATTCACTTATTGAATTTAAATTTTTAAGATTAATAAAATCATTAGATGGATTTGGATAAATAAGATATTCTTGTCTTAATATTTCATTATTTAAAATTGATGTATTCACAGAATCATTAATGCCCATAAATAGTGATAGGCCTCCTCTTTTATTGCCGATGATAAAATCTTCTAATGAGTCATTATTTAAATCATGTATTGCCGGACTTGAGTGGGACCCAACATTAATTCCTTGGTAATTACTGTCAATCAAGTTGAAATTTCCAGTTAAATTATTCACAATACTATCGTATTTAAAAATAGTCCCTCTTTTGCTGCCAACGTATAATTCTAGATTATTACCATTTTTATAAAAAACTGGAGAACTCATACCAATGTTTGTCCACCACTCAGATACGTCTATTCCACCAAAATTTTCAGTTCTTAAATCAAAATTGAAGTTTACTGAGTCTCCAACATTTTCTACAAAGTTCAGGTTTCCAATGGCTTCTCCTACAATAATATCAAGATCGTTATCATTATCAACATCAAAAAGTATTGGATGTGCATTGAATCCAAAATCAAAAGTATTAGTAAATATATCATTCATCGGGGAAGATTCAATTGAAAGACTCATAACACTTGGATTAGATGAGGTGTTTTTTAAATAATGAAGCTTACCATTGTAATCACCAACAATAGCATCCAGATCGCCATCGTTATCTAAATCTCCAAAACTTGGGATCAGATTTATGTCATTTATAAGAGTTGATATGTTTTGAAAATCACTTGATGTTTTAGAGAATACTGGATTTTGTTGGGTTCCTAAGTTTACATAAGACTCAATGTAGGATCTGTAGTGAATAGGTACACTTAAATCGAATGTACCAAAATTAGCAATTACTAAATCTTGAATTTGATCGTTATTGATATCTACAAAAATAGGTTTTGATTCTCTACCAAGTTCTATGGTGTTTTTTTGAAGAAAATCTTTGTCTTGTAAATAAAATTGAGGAGAATTAT
This sequence comes from Bacteroidetes bacterium MED-G20, assembly GCA_002457645.1. Lineage (GTDB taxonomy): Bacteria > Bacteroidota > Bacteroidia > Flavobacteriales_D > Parvicellaceae > MED-G20. Next base: position 35,555 of record NTKH01000003.1, on the reverse strand, counting down.
TACTTCCAAAATTCTTATAAAACCAAATACTTTCTTTGTCTTCAGAATCACTGCTTGAGTTAGGTGATATTAATAAATCTTTGACTCCATCCATATCAACATCCTCAAAAAATATTCCTGGAAATAGATGAATATCTGCTGGAACAGAATAGCTTGGAAATAAGGTATCTTGAGTTATAAATGAGGTATTCATGTTGATGCCTGTGGTATCGTTGAAAAGAGCAACAATATTACTGAAAGAAACATCTCCTAATATTACATCTTTAACTTGGTCATTATTTAAATCTAAAGCTAAAACTGTAGACCCACTATGTCTTGGATTATTTCTTAAAATACTTATAGAGTCTTGAGGATTTGGAACATTTTGAATGCATGTGTCAAATAATGAGCATGTATTAGATAAGCCTGCCTCGCTAAAATGTCCCCAACAAGAGTTTTTCATTTCAAAAATCAAACTATCTTTTCCATAGTTGAGTTCAATAGATTGATTTTGATGATATTCTAATCTTGTTCCTTGAACACCAAAATTTAGTATATCAAGATCTCCATCATTATCTATATCACTAATACTAGGAATATCAGATGACACTACATATATATTGTAATCATTATTATATTGGTAGGAAAGTAAGTAAGCTACATAGCTATTAATGGAAGACTGATAAAAGTTTTGAGAAGTAAATGATATTTCGTTGGAGTTACTGTTGTTTTTCCATACTCCAATTCCACCAGATACATAACTGAAAATATCTTTTCTACCATCTCCATTGTAATCTCTTAAAAGAACCCAATTCTTTAAATCACTAGGAAATTTTGTCTCGTATTCAGGAGCATAAATAAATTGATTATTTTCATTTAAAAAAGTAATTACTTTATTACAACTTCTATCAAAAACAAATAAATCTTCAATTTGGTCATTATTCAAATCTATTTTTGAAATTTGGACAGAGTTAAACCCACCAGTCCATGGATTTAGTAAGGTGTCGTTATTGTCAATAACAGAAATGGAATTTTCTTGCTTTAATGAAAAATGTTGACCAAAAAAAGAGTGATTGAAAACAATTAAAAAAAATAAATATGCGGGTTTTATAATATAATTAAGCTGCATTTTGATCAAACGTATTTAAATCAACAGGTAAGTCTTCAAATTCCTTAAATTATTGATAATGTTCTCAATACAAATGTAGTTCTTAAACTATAACAATATTAACTTGTTGTATAATTGTTGGTAATAACCAATTGAAATTTTATATTTGCGCCCTCAATTTTATTTATATTATTAACAAAATTTTTTTTAATGCGTAATAGAAGTGCAATTTGGATCTTTACTGTCCTATTATTTTTAGCTTGTTTATATCAGCTTTCTTTTTCATGGGTTACCAAATCTTTTGAGTCAGACATCCATAATTTAGCAGAAATGAAATACGATTCTTTATCTAATGAGGCTGTTGAGTTTATCATTAATGAAGATACTTTAATCATTGGACCTGATAAAGAAAAGCAACAAATAGTTTCTTTTTACGAACAAAAACTTCTAGCTGAAAAGGCAGATCAACCCACCTACCCTGTAATAGATTTAGATTATCAAAGATGCAAAGACCAAGAACTTGGACTTGGATTAGATTTACAAGGAGGAATGAGTGTGACATTAGAAGTGTCTATTGAAGATTTGGTTAAAAATTTTGCTGGGAATTCTTCTAAAATATCTTTTAAAAATCCATTTAATTCCGCATTGAAAGATTTCAAAGAGGGAACAACTTTATTAGATGCAGACAATGATGATTTTATTGGACTTTTTTACGCTCACTACAAAAATCTTTATCCCAAGAATCCTCCAATGATTTTTTTTAGTAATGGTTTAAAGGACTACATGGATATAAATTCTGTTGAAAAAACCTCTTCTAATAAAAATGACTTAATTATACAAACACTAAGAGATTTAAGTCAAGACGCTATTGAAAAAACACACAGAATTATTGAATCTAGAATCAATAAGTTTGGAGTTAGTCAACCTAATATTAAAAAATTAGCTGTTTCTGGAAGGCTCCAAATTGAACTTCCAGGAGCAAAAGATAAAAATAGAATCAGAAATTTATTACAATCTACTGCAAGTTTAGAATTTTGGGATGGTGCTCATTCTGATTGGACAGATGAATTTTTACAACTAAACAAAGCTGTTTCTAAAAATAATACCAACGAAATTAATTCTGACTTTTTTGAAATTTCGGATGACTCTTTAAGTTCTCTAAACGAAGTTGATTTAGCTATTTACATGAAAGAGAAAAAAATCAATGATTCTATTATTGAGGAAAAATCTATTGAGAAAGCCTTAGAGGATTCTATAATGTTAGCAGATGGAAAAATACTAAATGGAACTCTTTGGTTTATTCATTCTTCCAATAGCCCATATATCGGGGTCGCCAAGGCTGTTGATACTGCCAAAATCAACTCTATGCTCAAGTCAAAAATGGCAAGAGATATTTTTAATTTACGTAGGCACAAGTTCTTGTGGTCTAGAGATGTTAGTGAATACGAAACTTCTCAAAGTTTTACTGGACATACTCTTATGGCAATTGAGATTCCTACTAGTGGTGAACCTAAAATTAATGGTGAAGATGTAATAAATGCTTCACAAAGTTTTGACAATGAGTCTAAGCCTTCGGTTGCGTTATCTTTTAACTCTAATGTTGCAGATGTTTGGTCTAAATGGACAGAGCAAAAAGTAGGTAAAGTAATTGCAATAGTTTTGGATGATCAAGTGTTTTCTTCCCCTTTTATTAGACAAAAAATATCTGGAGGAAATACTGAAATATCGGGTGGCTTTGAGACTATTGAGGAAGCACAAGATTTAGCTAATATATTAAAGGCTGGATCTTTACCAGTTCCTTCTGTAATTGTTGACGAAGCTATTGTAGGGCCTTCATTAGGTGAAGAAAATATAAATTCTGGTCTTTGGTCTTTCTTTTTTGCTTTTTTATTGGTTTTGTTTTACATGATTTTTTATTACAAAAGAGCTGGATGGGTTGCTAATGTCGCACTCATAGCCAATGTATTTTTTATTATTGGAACTCTTGCCTCATTAGGAGCTGCACTTACTCTTCCTGGAATTGCAGGTTTAGTATTGACAATTGGAATGTCCGTTGATGCAAATGTTCTTATCTATGAAAGAATTAGAGAGGAATTAAAAAATGGAAAAGGGATTAAACTAGCGATTCAGGATGGTTATAAACATGCTTATTCTGCAATCATAGATGCGAATGTTACTTCTCTTCTTACTGCTTTAGTATTGGCCTACTTTGGTTCTGGCCCTATACAAGGGTTTGCAACTACATTAATCATTGGTGTTTTCACTTCTCTTTTTTCTGCGATTTTCATAACTAGATTAATATTCTCTTATCTATTAGATAGAAAAAAAGAGGTCTTTTTCTCAAGAAAATTCACAGAAAATTTATTTACTGGAAGCACTATTAAGTTTTTAAAGAAGAGAAAAGTATTCTATGTATTTTCTGCTTTAATTGTCGGATTTGGTATTTTTTCTTTAGTTACTAGAGGTCTTGATGGGGGAGTAGAATTTACTGGAGGTAGAACTTACAGAGTAGAATTTTCTGAAAAAATTGATAAATCAGCTGTAAGAAATGCTATAAGTGAAAGGTGTGTTAATGACGAAGGAAATAATGTAGCTCCTGAAGTTAAAACTGTTGATAATGCTTATACTCTTGAAATTACCACTAAATTTCTTGAAAAGGCAGTTATTAAAAACAAAGAAAAAGTAGCTAGAATCGATGCTTCCTTAGCACAAGCATTTAATGATTTGGGATATTATAATGAAGAAGATTCTGATGAAGCCATGACTTATAGTTTATTAACATCTAGAGGCGTTGAGAGTCAAATATCTGATGAGTTAATCAAAGGTTCTTTTCTTGCTGTTTTATTTTCACTATTTATCATATTCATATATATAGCATATCGATTTAGAAAATGGCAATTTGGTTTAGGAGCCTTAATAGCTATGTTTCATGATGTACTAGTGGTATTAGGACTATTTTCAATTTTTTATAATATTGTTCCCTTTTCGATGGAAATTGATCAAGCATTTATTGCTGCCATATTAACTGTTGTAGGTTATTCAATTAACGATACTGTGGTAGTTTTTGATAGGATTAGAGAATATTCCATACTTCATAAAAAATCTTCTGCAGTTCAAGTAGTTGATAAAGCTCTAAACAGTACTCTTTCAAGAACTATTAATACATCTTTAAGTACATTTTTAGTTTTATTAACTATTTTCATATTTGGTGGAGAGTCTATTAAAGGTTTTGCATTTGCTTTAATGGTGGGTGTCGTAATAGGAACTTATTCATCACTATTTATAGCGACTCCATTGGTGGTTGATTTATCTAAGAATAAAATCAATTCTTAATGTTACGATTTTTAATTCTTGAGGGTATAAGCGCTGGAGAGTTAATATTTGTATTCCTAATAGTTTTATTATTTTTTGGATCCAAAAGTATTCCTAAAATGGCTAGAACTCTTGGAAGAGGAATGAGACAACTTAGGGATGCCTCACAGCAAATTCAAGATGATATTAAAACAGCTGCTTTTGAAGATGAAATAAATTCTATAACATCTTCAAAAAAGAAAAATAAGTCTAAGAAGGTTTTATAAAATTGAGTTTTTAAACCTCAGCAGTTTTAACAGTCTCAATAATTCGTCCAGCTATTTTGTAAGGATCTCCGTTAGATGCAGGTCTTCTATCTTCTAACCAGCCTTTCCAGCCTTTCTCAACGGTGATAATGGGTATCCTAATAGAAGCACCTCTATCAGAAACTCCATAGCTAAAGTCTGTAATTGCTGCAGTTTCATGAAGTCCAGTCAATCTCTGTTCATTGAACTGTCCATAAACTGATATGTGTTCTTTGGTCACAGGCCTGAACGCTTCACATACTTTTTCATAGATTTCTTTAGATCCACAAGTTCTAAGTAATGAGTTAGAGAAGTTTGCATGCATTCCAGATCCGTTCCAGTCTCCTTTAACTGGCTTTGGATGGTATTCTATATAATATCCATGGTCTTCTGTTAGTCTGTCTAAAATATATCTTGCAATCCACATTTCATCTCCGGCTTTTTTTGCTCCTTCTGCAAACAGCTGAAATTCCCATTGACCACTAGCTACCTCTTGATTAATACCTTCAATATTAATGCCAGCTTCTATGCAAATATCAGCGTGTTCTTCTACCAAATGTCTTCCATGTGTGTTTCTTCCACCTACAGAGCAATAATACATTCCTTGAGGGCCAGGGTATCCACCAACTGGGAATCCTAAAGGTAGTTGAGTATTGACATCCATTATGAAATATTCTTGTTCAAATCCAAACCAAAAATCATTATCATCATCATCAATTTTAGCTCTTGCATTTGATGGATGAGGAGAACTATCAGCATTAAGCACCTCTGTCATCACTAAAAACCCATTTTCTCTAACAGGGTCAGGATAACATGCAACTGGTTTGAGAAGACAATCTGACGAATTTCCTTCTGCTTGTTTGGTAGAACTTCCGTCAAAAGACCAAATAGGACAATCTTCTAATTTCCCACTAAAATCATTTACTATTTTGGTTTTACTTCTCATGTTTTGAGTGGGAGTATATCCATCCAACCAAATGTATTCTAATTTTGATTTTTTCATTTTAATAAGTATCTAATATGATTACTAAACAAATATAAATTTTAAAAAGTTTTTTCATATTTATTAGTAGCTATAATTGACTATTATTTATTAACAAAATTGGCACTTAGTGTTAATTAAACACTATTCTAAGAAGAAAATGTTAGATTATTTTTAGCAAAATGTAACGATGAAATTTGTTTTTTTTTGATTTTTTAAGAAAATAAATAGTTATTTTAGCATTAAACAAATAGTTATGATCCATTCTTGTACGGATAAAGTTTATCAATTTATCATTAAAATTTTATTTATTTTTTCGTTTTTTGCTATCACTGAAATCAATTTTTCTCAAAGTCAAAATCCATTTATCGTTCAGGCGGATATCAATTTTAAAAATGAAGCATATTTCGATGCAATAGATTTATATAAAAAAGGAGAGGTTAAAGAAAAAGATATCCAAGAAAAAGGTAGAATCAATTTTCAAATTGCAGAATGTTACAGGTTAGATATAGAACCTGCTCAAGCGGAAACCTATTATAAAAGAGCAATGAAGCTCAAATATCAAAAAGATCATCCTAAAGTTTATATTCTTCTAGCTGATGTTCTAGTTGAGGAAGGTGAATATGAATCAGCGGCTGAAAATATTAGAAAATATTTAGAGATTTATCCAGATGACAGACATGCCAACAACTTACTTTCATCATGTGAAAATCATGCAGAATGGGTTAGAAATGGAACAAAGCACATAATTCTAAATGAAAGACAAATTAATTCTGAACATTATGATTATTCTCCTGCTTGGGGAGATATCAATCATAATACCATAATTTTTGTTTCTGCTCGAGATGGCTCCAATGGTGACGGAATTGATTCTAGAACAGGAGATAGTTTTATGGACCTTTGGTCTACAACTAGGGATAATAATGGTAAATGGAGTGAGCCACAATTACTTCCTTCTTCCATTAATTCCAAAGATAATGAAGGACCTTCTGTTTTATCCCCAAGTGGTGATCAAATATATTTTACACGTTGTCCACGAATGAAGAAAGTGGATTTAGGTTGCGAAATTTTCTATTCTGAAAGAAAAGGCGATTCTTGGACTCAGAGTAAAAAAGTCAACCTTAAGCCTGACGGAGCTGATACTCTTTCATGTGGTCACCCAGCAATGGATTCTGAAATGAAAGTTATGATTTTCTCTGCAGATTTTCCTGGTGGTTTTGGAGCGCACGACTTGTGGATTTCAGAATATGATTTTCGAGAAGAGAATTGGATGACGCCAATTAATTTAGGCTCCTCCATAAATACTCAAGATGATGAAATGTTCCCATATTTATCAGATAATGGAGATTTGTACTTTTCATCTGATGGTTACGAAGGTTTCGGAGGACTTGATATGTTTAAAGCATCTAGTTTGGGTGAAAACAAATGGGGAGATGTTGAAAATTTAAAATATCCTCTAAATTCCCCTGAACATGATTTTGGTATTATTTTGGAAAGAAATACTGACAGAAGAGGAGTTTTTTCATCCTCTAGAGAAGGAACAAGAGGACATGATGATATTTTTAATTTTAATGTTCCTCCAGTTTTATTGAAATATTATGTTGAAGTAACCAATTCAGAAAGTGGGGATCCTGTTCCTGGAGCTACTGTCAAAGTTACAGCCATCGACACAAATGGAGGAATTAAAGAAGAATATGTTCAAACTACTGACATTGATGGAACCATATTATTTAACGAAATTTCTGAAGGCAAAAGATATATTGACCATAATCTAATTTATGAAGTTGAATGTCAAAAAGATAGTTTCTTAGTAAGAAAATCTAAATTTTCTACATTTAATTTAGAAGATAATAAAACATTTTTCGATCCATTCGAGGTTCAACCTATTGGCGAAAAGCCAATAGACTTCCCAGAAGTTCAGTATGCTTTAGATAAGGCTGAGTTATTGGTAAATAATGAACTAAACTCTGAAGATTCGTTAGATTTTTTATATAATACTTTGATAGATAATCCTACAATAGTTATTGAACTTCAAGCCCACACCGATTGTAGAGGGGGAGACGATTATAATCAAAAATTATCTCAAAGAAGAGCTCAATCATGTGTTGACTATTTAGTTTCTAAGGGAATTCCATCAGAAAGAATGAAAGCCGTAGGATATGGTGAAGAGACACCAAGAATGAAAGGTTTAGAGTGCGATGCAATTTCTAAACTTTCTACTAATGAGGAACAAGAAGCTGCACATCAAAAAAATAGAAGAACTCAATTTATTGTTTTAAATTTTGATTTCGTTCCTAATGATAATTAGTAAATAATTTTTATTCGTCCTATGGGATACAATTTTCATGAAAGATGATTCTAGATATGCCCGAAGAGGTGTTAGTTCAGGAAAAGAAGAAGTTCACAATGCTATAAAAAACATTGAAAAAGGGATTTTCCCTAAAGCCTTTTGCAAAATAGTACCAGATTATTTATCAAATAGTAAAGAGCATTGTATTGTGATGCATGCTGATGGCGCTGGAACTAAATCTTCTTTAGCTTATGCATATTGGAAGGAAACAGGAGATATTTCTGTTTGGAAAGGGATTGCTCAAGATGCATTAATTATGAATTTAGATGATTTGCTTTGTGTGGGTGCGGTTGACAATATATTAGTATCATCAACTATTGGAAGAAATAAACACAAAGTTCCAGGTGAAGTTATTGCTGCTATAATTCAAGGCACAGAAGAAATATTGGAAGAATTAAGATCATTTGGGTTAAATGTTCATTCAACTGGTGGTGAAACTGCCGATGTAGGAGATTTGGTAAGAACCATTATTGTTGACTCTACTGTAGTAGCAAGAATGAGAAGGAGAGATGTAGTTTCTAATAAAAATATTCAACCTGGAGATGCAATAATTGGCATGTCATCTTTTGGCCAAACAAACTATGAAAAAACCTATAATGGAGGAATGGGAAGTAATGGGCTGACTTCTGCTAGACATGATGTTTTTAATAAATATATAGCCGAAAAATATCCTGAATCCTACGATAATAGTATTTCGCCTGAATTGGTTTATTCCGGTTCTCAGTCATTAACAAGCGAAATTAATAATATTTCTCTTGATGCTGGCAAACTTGTATTGTCACCTACAAGAACCTATGCTCCAGTAATGGTGAAAATATTAGAAAAGCATAGGAAAGACATAAATGGAATGGTTCATTGTAGTGGAGGAGCACAAACTAAAATTCTTCATTTTGTTGATAGCAATCATATTATTAAAAATAACCTTTTCAAAGTTCCTCCATTATTTGATCTTATACAAAAAGAGTCTAATACTTCGTGGGAAGAGATGTATAAGGTTTTTAATATGGGTCATAGAATGGAAATTTATACTCATCCAAAAAATATTGATTCCATCATACATATTTGTAGTAATTTTAATTTAGAGGCTAAACAAGTCGGTAGAGTGGAGGAGTCTTCTTCAAAAAAATTGACAATATCTTCAGAAAAAGGAGAATTTACTTACTAATGAGTGACCAAGGATTATTAAATAAATTAGAACAAATTTCATTCAAATTTGATGAAATAGGTAAACAAATGGTTGATCCAGAAATCATTTCAGATATGAAAAGGTATGTTGGATTAAATAGAGAATACAAAGAGTTAAGCGAAATTGTAAAGGTTTATCATTCATATAAAGATATTCTTGCAAATATTGAAAGTGCAAAGTCAATAATTCAGACTGAAAAAGATCCAGAGTTCAAGGAAATGGCTAGAGCAGAGCTTGAAGAGTTCCAACAATCAAAAGTTGAGCTTGATGAAAAAATTAAATGGCTTTTAATTCCAAAAGACCCCGACGATAATAAGAACGTAATTATGGAAATTAGGGCTGGAACTGGAGGTGACGAAGCATGTATTTTTGTTGAAGATATTTTTAGGATGTTTTCTATGTTTTTCAAAGAAAAATCTTGGTCTTTTGATGTGCTTAATTCTAATGCCGGAGGGACTAAAGGGTTTAGAGAAATTTCTTTAAGTATCTCAGGTGATGAAGTGTATGGAAAGCTTAAATTTGAATCTGGGGTACACAGAGTTCAGAGAGTCCCTGAAACTGAATCCCAGGGAAGAGTACATACTTCTGCTATAACAGTGGCAGTGCTTCCTGAAGCTGAAGAAGTTGATTTTGAATTAAATTTGACAGATGTTAAAAAAGATACTTTTAGAGCATCTGGAGCAGGGGGACAACATGTTAATAAAACAGAGTCTGCTGTAAGGTTAACCCATCTTCCAACGCTTACTGTAGTAGAATGCCAAGATGGACGATCTCAGCATAAAAATTATGAAAAAGCACTTCAAGTGCTTAGGTCTAGACTTTATCAAGCAGAAGCAGAAAAATTGGACAAGGAACGCGCAGATAAGAGGAAATCACTTGTTTCAACTGGAGATCGATCTGCAAAAATAAGAACTTATAACTATCCTCAAGGAAGAATTACTGACCATAGGATTAATAAAACAATTTATAATCTATCTAATTTTATGAACGGAGATATTCAGGACATGATTGATGCATTAATTATGGCTGAAAATGCTGAGAGGTTGAATGAGAGTAAATTTGATGAGTCATGAATAAATCAGAAATTATAGCTCAAATAAGAACAAAAAAATCTTTTTTGTGCATCGGATTAGATACTGACATTAAAAGAATTCCTTCATTTTTATTAGAATATGAAGATCCTATTTTTGAATTTAATAAAAGAATTATTGATGCAACGAAAGATTTATGTGTTGCTTATAAACCCAATATTGCTTTTTATGAAGCCATGGGAGTTAATGGTTGGAAAAGTTTAGAAAAAACAATTCAATATATTCCAAAAAATATTTTTACTATAGCTGATGCTAAAAGAGGAGATATTGGTAATACATCTAAAAAATATGCAGAAACTTTTTTTTCTACTTATAGTTTTGACGCTATCACAGTTGCACCCTATATGGGTTTAGATTCCATAACACCATTTTTAAATTATACTAACAAATGGACTATTATTTTAGGACTCACAAGCAATAAGGGCTCCAGTTCTTTTCAATATTTAAATCTTGATAATGGCCGTCAGCTTTTTAATGAGGTAATAAGTTCTTCTAGCAAATGGGGAAACACTGAAAATACTATGTATGTGATTGGGGCAACTCAATCTCAAGATTTAATAGAAATTAGAAAATTAATCCCCCATCACTTTCTTTTAATACCCGGAATAGGATTTCAGGGAGGCAATTTAGATGATGTTATTAAAAATGGATTAAATAATGAGGTAGGATTATTAGTTAATTCTTCAAGAGGGATTATTTATGCTGGAAATGATACTCAATTTGCATCTAAAGCTAGAGATGTAGCATCATCAATTCAAATACAAATGTCTAAATATTTATAATATAATTACTATGAACTTTTATTTTCCAATTCTTAACAGCATTTATGGTTTCTTTGAAAAAAAAGCATTCGGAGTTTGTGAGTGGTTGGGAAGTGTTTTTGGAATCAACCCTGCACTGGTAAGAAAATTTTTTATTTATTTAAGCTTTGTCACTCTTGGCAGTCCACTTTTAATATATTTCCCATTGGCTTATTTTTTGGAGAATATTGATAAGCTAAAATGGAGAAAAAAAAGAAAAACTGTTTGGGACTTTAAATAATACATAAAACTCAATATTTCTTATGGATAAAGTAAAAGTTTTAGTAACCGGGTCAAATGGTCTTTTAGGTCAGAAAATTGTATACCAGCTAGTAAAAAGAAAAGATATTGAACTCATTGCTACTGCAAAAGGACCTAATAGGTTATTAAAGAAGTTGGGTTACCAATATCTTGAATTAGACATTACCAACAAAATCGAAGTTTATCATATTTTTAATACTTTACAGCCTCATGCTGTAATTAATTGTGCTGCAATGACCAATGTAGATGCTTGTGAGCTGAATCAAGAAGATTGCTGGAATATTAATGTTAAAGCAGTGGAATATATTGCAACTGCAAGCGAGTCAATTAAAGCCCATTTGGTTCAATTAAGTACTGATTTTATTTTTGATGGAAATTCAGGACCTTACTCTGAGGAAGACTCTCCTAACCCACTTCACTTTTATGCCAAATCAAAATTAGAGTCAGAAAGAATTGTACAAAAGACTATGACTAAATGGAGTATTGCTAGAACTATAATTATTTATGGAATTACTGATAATATGAGTCGTTCAAATTTAGTTCTGTGGGCTAAGAAAGAAATGGATAATGGTAATTGTATAAATGTTATCAATGATCAGTTTCGTTCTCCTACATTTGCGGAAGACTTGGCAAAAGGATGCATTTCTATAGTAGATCATTCTGCATTTGGAGTTTATCATCTTTCAGGCCCTAAAACCTACAGCATATTGGAATTAGTCAATATAGTCGCAGATTTTTATAAATTAGATAAGTCTTTAATTAATCCTATTAGTACAGCATCATTGAATCAACCTGCAAAAAGACCATTGGTTACAGGCTTTATAATTGATAAAGCTATTAAAGATTTTGGATATAACCCAGTTGACTTTTTAGAGGGAATATCTATCATGGACCAACAAATAAAAAATAATGAAATTTAAAATCAGCTCTATTTTTTTTACTCTTCTTCCTAACTTATTTTTTGCTAATACTGAAAATACTAGTGGTATTGGTTTAGATCAAAGGATTGATCAAGCTTTTCAACCTTTTTCAGATTTAGTTTCTAATATTGTTTTCTTTGAAGTTTTTTCAGGGGCTCCATTTGTAATAATACTTTTGGTTTTAAGTGCACTATTTTTCACAATATATTTTGGGTTTCCTAATATCAAATACTTTGTTAAAGCTATTGGAGTTGTTAGAGGAAAATATGATCATATAGATCAATCAGTCTCAGGGAATGAAGAACTATCAATTGATGGAGATATAGTAGATACTATTTCAGATGAAAGTAAAGAGGGTGAGGTTACACATTTTCAAGCATTAGCAACAGCGGTATCTGGCACAGTAGGAAATGGAAATATTGCAGGAGTAGCTCTTGCCATTGCTTTGGGCGGTCCAGGTGCTACATTTTGGATGATAGTTTGTGGATTGCTGGGAATGTCTACAAAATTTGTAGAATGTACTCTTGGTGTTCAGTATAGAGACATTGGTAAAGATGGCACTGTATATGGTGGCCCTATGTATTATTTGAGTAAGGGGTTAAAAGAAAAAGGATTTAATGTGCTAGGAAAGATTACAGCAGCTTTATTTGCTGTATTTTGTATTGGTGGTTCCTTTGGTGGAGGAAACGCTGCACAATCCAATCAAGCAACGATTGTCATTAAAGATTTAATGGGATTACAAAGTAATAGTGCTGGTGCTTTTATTGGAATTATTTTGGCCTTTTTGGTTGGGATTATTATTATTGGGGGGATTAAACGAATTGCTTCAGTAACTGAGAAGATTGTTCCTTTTATGGCAGTGCTTTATCTATTGTCATGTATTTATATTATTTTAATTAATATTACTCTTGTCGATGATGCTGTAAGTTTAATAATTTCACAAGCATTCAATCCAAAGGCTATTGGAGTTGGTGGAATAATAGGAGTTTTATTAGTAGGTTTTAAAAGAGCTGCATTTTCTAATGAGGCAGGTGCAGGATCTGCATCGATAGCACATTCTGCAGTAAAAACAAAATATTCAGCTTCTGAAGGTCTCGTAGCATTATTAGAACCTTTTATTGATACAGTTGTGATATGTACCATGACTGCACTTGTTATTATTATTTTCAATTTTGGAGGTGCTTTCGAGTATGGAGGAACTAATGGAACTGTATTAATTGATGGTATTCCCTATGAAGGTGCTGGAATTACGTCAATGGCTTTTGCAAAATATATTCCTTATTCTGATGTATTTCTTACAGTTGCTGTAGTGTTATTTGCCGTTTCAACTATGATCTCATGGTCTTATTATGGTCTTCAATCTTGGAAATATTTATTTGGAAGAGGAAAAGCAGCAGACTTAACTTATAAACTACTTTTTTTATTATTTGTTATAATTGGAGCTGCTGCAAGTATGAATTCAATTTGGGCTTTTTCAGATGCTATGATTTTCGCTATGGTTTTTCCTAATATGGTAGGTTTGTATTTCTTATTTCCTATTGTGAAGAAACAACTAAATAGATATTTAAAAGCCATAAAAGATGGCATTTAGTATAGTTGGTTTAATCAATGAAAAATAATTTAAGTTACTCTCCTGCTCAAAGAAGAGGAATCATCTTTATGTTTTTAATTATTGGGATTTATTTTGTCTATCTCTTTTATATTCAAAATTATAATTCTGAATTAAGTTCTTTAGAAGTATTACAAGGTTCGTCCATTTCCAAAGTTGAAATGAAAGAATTCAAAATTCAAATCCCTTACAATAAAAACCCCAACTTTTGGAATAATAATGATTGGATTTTATTAGGTTTTTCCAATAAACAGATAAGAATAATTGATAATTATAAGTTGAAATTAGACAGTTTTGTAAGCAAAAAACAATTGTTTAGTTGCTATGCCTTTACCAATAATCATAAGATAATGTTAGATACAATTGTCGAGTTTCCTAAATCGATTGATAAGACAATTAATTTAAAATCATTTTTATTTATTGAAAGTGAACAAAAGCCAAATTATGATATAAATAAATTTTTTGACACTATTTATTATGAAAAAAAAGATGGTAGATTCTATTATTACCTTTCATATAATTTTAAAAACGTTGAGCAATTAAAAAGCAGTAGATGGTGGTCTCATAATGATTTGAAGAAAATTAATCTTGACATAAATATGCTGAAAATAATTATTCCAAATAAATCTTATGAAACAAAACAAAGTTGGAGAATTCATAATAATTTCGTTTTAAATATTAATTTATCAGACACTTCCCAATGGAAACAACTAAAGGGGATTGGATCAAAAAGAGCCAGTCAAGTTGTTAAATACAGGAATTTATTGGGAGGCTTTAATAATTTGGAGCAGCTAAAAGAAGTTTATAGTATAAGCGATAGTCTTTATGATTCTTTCAGTAAGTTTTTAGAGATTAGAGACTCTTCAATCAACCAAATCAATATCAACACTTGCAGTATTGATCAACTCAAAAAACACCCTTACATAAAATGGAATATCGCTAATTCAATAGTAAGCTACAGAAAGCAACATGGACTTTATAAATCATTGGATGAACTCTTGAAAATTCATATTATAAGTGATGAATTATATATTAAAATTGTATCTTACCTAACGATTTAAAAATCATAATTTGAACATTACAAATAAGATAAAAAAGCATATTAGAGATGTTTATGATTTCCCTAAGAAAGGAATTGTTTTTAAAGATATTACCCCTGTCCTTAAAAATCCTTTATTATGTTCAGAAATTGTCAATGAACTGTCTAAATCAATAAGTCCTGAAATTACGCATATCGTGGGTGTCGAAAGTAGGGGTTTTTTATTTGGTCTCCCATTGAGTATAAAGAATAATATTTCTTTCATTTTAATCCGAAAAAAGGGAAAGTTACCTTATAAAACAGTTGGACTGGATTATGATTTGGAATACGGAAGTGCTTCTATTGAGATGAATGTTGGTGATATTAATTCTGGCGATAAGGTAATTATTCATGATGATTTGTTAGCTACTGGAGGTACTGCATTGGCAGCTGCAAAATTACTTTCTGATCAAGGTGCAGAAGTAATGGGGTTTAGTTTTTTAATAGAAATAGAATTTCTAAAAGGAAGAGAAAAACTACAAAAGGTTAGTAGTAATATTAATAGTATTTTAAAATATTAAATTAATGAATTTCGATTATTCTGAACAACAGTTAATGATTCAACAAATGGTTGAAGATTTTGCCAGTAAAGAGATTCGACCTAATATTAATAAATGGGATGAACATCAAATTTTTCCTGTGGAGTTATTTAAAAAGGCTGGTAATCTGGGATTAATGGGAGTACTAGTTCCAGAAAAATACGGAGGAGCAGGCTTGGGTTATACTGAGTATATACTGATTATCGAAGAAATTTCAAAAGTATGTGGAGCCATTGGATTATCACTGGCAGCCCATAACTCTTTATGTGTTAATCATATTTTAAAATTCTCCAGTGAAAGTCAAAAACAAAAATGGCTTCCTAAATTGTCTTCTGGAGAATGGATTGGTTCTTGGGGTTTGACAGAGCCTAATACTGGTTCAGATGCAATGAGAATGAAATGTGTGGCAGAAAAAGATGGAGATTATTGGGTTATTAATGGTTCAAAGAATTTTATAACTCATGGAATTTCCAGTGATATTATTGTCGTTATCGTTAGAACAGGAGATTTGCTAGATTCTCATGGGATGACTGCTTTTGCTATAGAAAGAGGTACTGAAGGTTTCAATGCTGGTAAGAAAGAAGATAAGTTAGGTATGCGAGCTTCAGAAACTGCGGAAGTCATTTTCGATAATTGTAGAGTTCATGAAGAAAATATCATCGGAAAAATTGGAGAAGGGTTTATTCAATCTATGAAAATTTTAGATGGTGGAAGAATTTCTATTGGGGCTATGGCCTTGGGAATGGCTGAAGGAGCTATGAATGCTGCAATTAACTATTCGAAAGAAAGAGAACAATTTGGAAAAAAAATTAGTAAGTTTCAAGGGATTTCTTTTAAGTTAGCAGATATGGCTACTGAAATTGAGGCTTCTAGGCTATTATTGTTTAAAGCAGCCTCTCAAATCCTAAATAATAAAAAATCCAGTTATTTTTCAGCTATTGCAAAATATAAGGCTTCTGAAGTCGCTGTTTCAGTATCTAACGATGCTTTACAGGTTTTTGGTGGCTATGGATATGTTAAAGATTATCCAGTTGAAAAATTTTACAGAGATTCTAAATTGAGTACAATTGGAGAAGGGACATCCGAAATTCAAAAATTAGTAATATCAAGAACATTATTAAATAAGTAAATATCTTTTTGGAGATTTATTTTTATTGTATACATTTGCCAACGTTAAAACCTTAAAATGCTACAAATATCTGTTAAAGAAGGAGAGTCTATTGAGAGAGCTCTTAAAAAGTATAAAAAGAAATTTGAAAGAACTCAAGTCCTTAAAGAATTAAGAGCTAGAAAAGAGTATACTAAAAAATCAATTGTTAGAAGACAACAAATTATTAAAGCAGAGTATGTGGAGAAATTAAAAGCTGCTGAATAGTATTTTAAAAAAAATATTTTTTATCTAGGAGGGTTCAAGCCCTCTTTTTTTTTATATTACACTTATCAATTTTAATTTTTTTTTGAGTAATATATACTATATAAATAATTTCCTAGAGTACTTAAAAATAGAAAAAAGATATTCTGTTCACACACTTGTCTCCTACGAATCAGACCTTCTTCAGTTTGATAACTATTTGTCAAATGTTTACGACGGAGTTTCACTTTCTTTTGTTGAAATGCTTCATGTAAGAAGTTATATGGTTGAATTATTAGAGCTACGCTTAGCAAAATCTTCAGTAGCAAGAAAAATAAGCACAATAAAGTCCCTTTATAAGTTTTTAAAAAAAGAAAAAGTCATTAATTCTTCGCCAGTTCAGCTTTTGGAAACACCTAAAATTGATAAGAGGTTGCCAACTTTTATTAAGGAAGATGAAATTACCAACCTATTTGAAGAGTTTAAATTTGAAGAATCTTTTAATGGTAAGAGAGATAAGTTGATTCTGATATTGCTATATCAGACTGGAATAAGGCTTTCTGAGTTAATAGGGTTAAATGATAGAGATATAAGAAACCAAGAGATTAAAGTTTTGGGTAAAAGAAATAAAGAAAGAATCATTCCATTGAGCTCTATTACCAACATTTTAGTTATTGATTATTTAAAAATTAAAAGTGACTTATATCCAAAAACTAAACCTTTTTTTATTACAGACAAAGGCAATAAATTATATGAGAAGTTTGTTTATAGAAAAGTAAATTACTATCTTTCTTTGGTGTCAAGCAAACAAAAAAAGAGTCCCCATATTCTAAGGCATACATTTGCTACTCACATGTTAAATAATGGTGCAGATTTAAATGCTATTAAAGAAATTTTAGGACATGAAAACCTTTCTGCCACTCAAGTCTACACCCATAACTCGTTTCAGAAATTAAAATCTATTCACAAACAATCTCATCCTAGGGGTTAAAAAATAAAAAATATGCAAGTAAAAGTTCAATCTATCCAGTTTTCTGCAGATCAACAATTAGTTAATTTCATCAATTATAAGGTCAATAAATTAAATTTGTTCTTTGATAATATACTAGTGTCAGAGGTGATTTTAAAAATAATTAGAGCTAATTCCAATAATAATAAGTTAGTAGAAATCAAATTAAATATTCCTGGTAAAGAACTCTTTGCAAAGAAAAAATGCCAATCTTTTGAGGCTGCGACAGACGAAGCAGTAAATGCTTTGAGAAGACAAATCAATAAGTATAAAGGCAAACTACAGGTGAAAAATTAATTTTTTTTCTCTGTTTGTCAGACGTACAATTTCTTTTTATAAATTTGCGGTCCTTTTTTATTAATGAAAGGAAAATTGCCGATGTAGCTCAGCTGGCTAGAGCAGCTGATTTGTAATCAGCAGGTCGTGGGTTCGAGTCCCTCCATCGGCTTTAAGTTCTTTACATAAAAGTATTTCTGGGGAGATACTCAAGCGGTCAACGAGGTCAGACTGTAAATCTGATGGCTTCGCCTTCGTAGGTTCGAATCCTGCTCTCCCCACCTTAAGCCAATACCTTTGTATTATAAACTTATCTTGTTTTTTTTAAGATATGTTTTTATATATTACATTTGTGGTCCATTTTGCGGGAGTAGCTCAGTTGGTAGAGCATCAGCCTTCCAAGCTGAGGGTCGCGAGTTCGAATCTCGTCTCCCGCTCTTTTTTAATGGAACTGCCGATGTAGCTCAGGGGTAGAGCGCTTCCTTGGTAAGGAAGAGGTCACGGGTTCAACTCCCGTCATTGGCTCATGTGCTTAACAGCATTTAATTAAAATAATGAATAAAAAAATAAAAAAATAACAGTAACTAAATAAAAAGAAATGGCAAAAGAAAATTTCGAAAGAACCAAACCGCATGTTAATGTAGGAACTATAGGTCACGTTGATCATGGTAAAACCACACTAACGGCAGCAATTTCTAAAGTGCTTTCTGATGCAGGACTGGCTAGCAAGCAAGATTTCGATCAGATTGACAATGCACCTGAAGAAAAAGAAAGAGGTATTACAATTAATACTGCTCACATTGAATACGAAACTGAAAATCGTCACTACGCTCACGTAGATTGTCCTGGTCATGCCGATTATGTTAAGAACATGGTTACTGGTGCGGCTCAAATGGATGGTGGAATTTTAGTTTGTGCAGCTACTGATGGTCCAATGCCTCAAACAAGAGAGCATATTCTTTTAGCCAAGCAAGTAAATGTACCTAGGCTAGTTGTCTTTATGAATAAAGTTGATTTAGTTGATGATGATGAATTAATTGAATTGGTTGAAATGGAATTAGGCGATTTATTGGAATCTTATGATTTTAATGACACTCCAATTATTAAGGGTTCTGCATTAGCAGCTCTAAATGGAGAACAGTCCGGTGTAGATTCAGTCATGGAGCTAATGAAGACTGTTGATACTTGGATTGAAACTCCTGTAAGAGATGAAGCAAAAGCATTTTTAATGTCTGTTGAAGATGTATTTTCTATTACTGGTAGAGGAACTGTTGCAACTGGTGCTATTGAAACAGGAATTGTAAATACAGGAGATACTGTTGATATTGTTGGATTAAGTGAAGAAAAAATGTCCTCAACAGTAACTGGTGTTGAAATGTTTAGAAAAATTCTTGATGAAGGTAGAGCTGGTGAGAATGTAGGTTTATTACTTAGAGGTGTTGAAAAAGAAGCTATTAAAAGAGGTATGGTAATTGCTAAGCCTGGTTCTATCACTCCACACGCTAAATTCAAAGCTGAAGTATATATATTAAAGAAAGAAGAAGGTGGAAGACATACCCCATTTCATAACAATTATAGACCTCAGTTTTATTTCAGGACTTTAGACGTTACTGGAACAATCAAACTTGAGTCTGGTAGAGAAATGGTGATGCCTGGTGATAATGTTACTATTGACGTAGAATTAATCACTGGTGTTGCTATGGCTAAGGGATTAAGATTTGCAATTAGAGAGGGTGGAAGAACAGTTGGTGCTGGTCAGGTAACTGAGATTGTAGATTAATATAAACAAAGTTTGTGTTGTTTAAAGGCGTTCTAGAAATAGGAGGCCTTTACTAGCATAATACGGATGTAGCTCAGTTGGTAGAGCACTGGTCTCCAAAACCAGGTGTCGGGAGTTCGAATCTCTCCATCCGTGCAAACATTAAAAAAAGAATTATATAGTGGCTGGTATTAAAAATTATATTGAAGAAATTGTTAACGAACTTTCAAACAAAGTATCGTGGCCTACTTGGCAAGACTTACAAACTAGTTCGATCATTGTTTTAGTTACAAGTGTTATTTTAGCTTTAATAATATGGTTAATGGATTATGTTTTTGGCATATGGCCAGTTGCAGATAATTCTCAGTCATTTAGTTGGAGAGGAATTTTAGGATTTATTTATCACTTTATTAACAATTAGATTATGTCAGAAGTTGCAAAAAAATGGTATGTCATTAGAGCAGTAAGTGGTAAAGAAAAAAAGGTTAAAGAGTTACTAGAACTGGAGATTGATCGCCATAAATTAAATAGTTATGTGGATCAAGTTCTCATCCCAACTGAAAAAATTTATCAAATCAGAAAGGGAAAGAAAATTTCTAAAGAAAAGAATTATTTTCCAGGCTATGTACTTATTCAAGCTGCACTTGTTGGTGAAGTAGAACATGTTATTAAATCTATGACTAATATTATTGGTTTTCTCGGAGCAACAAAGGGTGGTGATCCCCTACCAATGAGGCAAACTGAAGTAAATAGAATATTAGGTAAAGTGGATGAGCTCGCTGAAAGTGATGAAGAAATGAATATACCTTATGTCGTCGGAGAATCGGTAAAGGTAATTGATGGACCGTTTAACAACTTTAACGGAACAATAGAAAATATTAATGAGGAAAAGAAAAAATTAACTGTGATGGTTAAGATATTTGGTCGAAAAACGCCCTTAGAGCTTAACTACATGCAAGTTGATAAAGATGGATAATAAAGAAATTGTAGAACAATACTGTTAAGCTTCCCTGTAGCGTTTTACATATTAACAAATAAATAAAATGGCAAAAGAAATAAGTGGATTAATTAAACTTCAAATTAGGGGTGGTGCTGCAAATCCTTCTCCTCCTGTTGGGCCTGCATTAGGTGCAAAAGGAGTTAATATAATGGAATTTTGTAAGCAATTTAATGCACGTACTCAGGAAAAGGCAGGAAAGGTATTACCTTGTGTAATTACAGTCTATGCTGACAAGTCATTTGATTTTGTGGTAAAAACTCCGCCAGCAGCTGTCCAGTTATTGGAATCTGCTAAGATTAAAAAAGGTTCAGCTGAATCTAATAAAATCAAAATTGGGTCTATTACTTGGGATCAAATAAAGACTATTGCAGAAGATAAAATGTCCGATCTAAACTGTTTTACAGTCGAATCTGCAATGAAGATGATGGCTGGAACAGCAAGAAGTATGGGTTTAAATGTAAAAGGAAAAGCTCCTTGGAGTAATTAATCATAAAATTTAACAATAATGACACTCTCAAAATATAGAAAGGAAGCCTTATCCAAGTATGATATAGAGAAATCTTATTCATTGGATGATGCCTCTAAAATTGTTAAGGATATTTCAAAACATAAATTTGATTCTACTGTAGATCTTGCAATAAAGTTAGGAGTTGACCCAAGAAAAGCCAATCAAATGGTTAGGGGAACAGTTTCCTTACCGCACGGTACTGGTAAAGATGTTAAAGTTTTAGTTTTGTGTACTCCAGACAAGGAAAAAGAGGCTACAGAAGCTGGTGCCGATTTTGCTGGTCTTGATGAATATATCGACAAGATCAAACAAGGTTGGACGGATGTGGATGTAATTATTACCATGCCTTCAGTAATGGGGAAAGTTGGTGCTCTTGGTAGAATTTTAGGACCAAGAGGATTAATGCCAAACCCTAAAACTGGAACTGTAACTATGAATGTTGGACAAGCTGTAACTGATGTTAAAGCTGGAAAAATTGATTTCAAAGTTGACAAATATGGGATTATTCATTCTCCAATTGGTAAGGCATCATTTGAGTCAAATCAAATTATTGATAATGCAAAAGAACTTATTGCTGCACTAATCAAGTTAAAACCATCATCATCAAAAGGGTCTTATTTTAAAAGTGTTACTATTTCTAGCACAATGAGTCCTGGGGTTAAAATTGAGCCCAAGAGTGTTGAAGCTTAATCATCAAAACATTATAAAATGAAAAAAGAAGAAAAACAATTAATGATTGATGACCTAAGCAAAAGTTTAGATGAAAATAATATTATTTATATTACTGACATCTCAAATCTTGATGCAACTGCAACAAGTGCTTTAAGAAGACAATGTTTTGCAAAAAACATTAAGCTTAGCGTTGTTAAAAATACATTGCTCAAAAAAGCAATGGAAAATGTACAGGGAAAAGACTTCACAGAATTATATGATATTCTTCCTGGGCCAACAGCTATAATGCTGTCTGACGTTGGGAATTTACCTGCAAAACTGATCAAAGATTTTCGAAAGAAAAATGATAAGCCAGTCTTGAAAGGTGCATTCGTTGAAGAATCCATATATATTGGTGATGACAAATTGAATTCATTAGTAGAGATCAAATCAAAAGAAGAACTTCTTAGTGAAGTTATCGGACTATTACAATCTCCAGCTAAAAATGTAATTTCAGCTCTATCATCAAGTAAAGGAAAAATTGCTGGAATTGTTAAAACCCTTTCTGAAAAAGAATCTTAAAAACAATTAAATAAAAAATTTCAAAAACAAATAAAAATGGCAGATATAAAAGCAATAGCAGAAGAGTTAGTAAACTTAACTGTTAAAGAAGTAAGTGAATTAGCAACTGTACTTAAAGATGAGTATGGAATTGAACCAGCAGCAGCAGCTGCAGTAGCAGTGGCAGCACCAGATGGTGGCGGCGATGCAGGTGGCGGCGAAGAAAAATCAGAATTTGATGTAATTCTTACTGCTCCGGGTGGATCAAAACTTCAAGTTGTAAAAGCTGTTAAGGAATTAACAGGTTTAGGACTTAAAGAAGCTAAGGAACTAGTTGATGGTGCTCCAAAAGCTATCAAAGAAGGAGTTGGAAAAGACGAAGCCGAAGGCATCAAAAAAGCTTTAGAAGAAGCTGGTGCTGAGGTTGAATTGAAGTAATTCAATTTATATATAATTATAGGCCTAAGAAATTCTTGGGCCTATACCCTTTTTTAATTCTTAATAACTAAATTTACAATACATTGGCAAAATCAAACAAAACTACAGAAAGAATAAACTTTGCATCCAGTCAGCATCGTTTTTCATATCCAGATTTTTTAGATATTCAAATCAAATCTTTTCAAGAATTTTTTCAACTAGAAACTACCTCTGAAAATAGAATAGAAGAAGGCCTTTTTAGGGTTTTTTCCGAAAATTTCCCTATTACTGATACTAGAAACCAGTTTGTACTTGAGTTTTTAGATTATTTTATCGATCCTCCAAGATATACCATCACAGAGTGTATTGATAGAGGATTAACATATTCAGTCCCACTAAAGGCTGTTATGAAACTTTATTGTACAGATCCTGAACATGAAGACTTTGAGACAATTGTCCAAGAAGTTTATTTAGGAACCATACCTTACATGAGTCCAAAGGGATCATTTATAATCAATGGAGCAGAAAGAGTTGTAGTCTCTCAACTTCACCGATCACCAGGAGTTTTCTTTAGTCAAAGTAGACATGCTAACGGAACTAAATTATATTCAGCTAGAGTAATTCCATTTAAAGGTTCATGGATTGAATTTGCAACGGATATTAATAGTGTAATGTATGCTTATATTGACAGAAAGAAAAAATTACCTGTTACTACTTTATTTCGAGCCATTGGTTATGAAAGTGATAAAGACATTCTTGAGATTTTTGATCTAGCTGATGAAGTAAAGGCTACAAAAGCAAATCTCAAAAAAATAGTCGGTAGAAAATTAGCTGCAAGAGTGTTAAAATCTTGGGTTGAAGATTTTGTTGATGAAGATACGGGTGAAGTAGTATCCATTGAAAGAAACGAAGTTCTTATAGACAGAGAAACTATCATTGAAAAAGAGCATATTACAATGATCGAAGATGCTGGAGTTAAGACAGTCATCCTTCATAAAGAAAATATTAATTCAGCAGATTTTGCTATTATTTATAATACATTACAAAAAGATACTTCAAATTCTGAAAAAGAAGCAGTTGAACACATTTACAGACAATTAAGAAATGCTGAACCGCCAGATGAGGAAACTGCCAGAGGGGTGATTGATAAATTATTCTTTTCTGAGCAGCGATATGACCTAGGAGAAGTAGGAAGATATAGAATCAATAAAAAATTAGGTTTAGAAATAGACGAGTCTCAAAGGGTGCTTACCAAGACTGATATCATTTCAATTGTTAAGTATTTGATAGAGTTAATTAATTCTAAAACTGATGTTGACGATATTGATCACTTAAGTAATCGTAGAGTTAGAACGGTTGGAGAACAGTTATATTCTCAATTTGGGGTAGGTTTAGCAAGAATGGCTAGAACCATAAGAGAAAGAATGAATGTAAGAGATAATGAAGTGTTTACTCCTATTGATTTAATTAATGCAAAAACTTTATCAAGTGTAATCAATTCATTCTTTGGAACCAACCAACTTTCTCAGTTTATGGATCAAACCAATCCCTTAGCTGAAGTGACTCATAAAAGACGACTTTCTGCACTTGGACCAGGTGGTCTAACTAGAGAAAGAGCCGGTTTTGAGGTTAGGGATGTTCATTACACCCACTACGGAAGACTTTGTACAATTGAGACACCAGAAGGACCAAATATTGGATTAATATCATCTCTTTGTGTATATGCTAAGGTAAATAGGTTAGGTTTTATTGAAACTCCATACAGAGAAGTAGTCAATGGTAAAGTAGATTTAGGGTCAGAACCAGTCTATCATTCGGCAGAAGAGGAAGATAACAAATTCATTGCTCAAGCAAATGCGAAAATTAACAAAAATGGTGTTTTTGAAAATGACAATGTGATTTCAAGATTTATGGGGGACTTTCCATTACCGCCCAAGGAAGAAATCAATCTTATTGATGTTGGTGCTAATCAAATTGCATCCATTGCTGCATCCTGTATTCCTTTTTTAGAGCATGATGATGCCAACAGAGCATTAATGGGATCTAATATGCAGCGTCAAGCAGTTCCACTTTTAAATCCCTCAGCACCCATTGTTGGTACTGGAATTGAGCAATTGATTGCCAAGGATTCTAGAGTTTTAATTCATGCTGAAAAAGAAGGTTCTGTAACATACGTTGATTCAAACGAAATTCACATAAAATACGAGCTTTCTGATGAAGATGTTTTAGTTAGTTTTGAAACTGATACTACAATTTATAATTTGACTAAGTTTCAAAAAACAAACCAAGGATCTTCTGTTAATTTAAGACCTATTGTAAAAAAGGGAGATAAAGTAACTGCTGGTCAAGTTTTAGTAGAAGGATATGGAACTGAAGATGGAGAGTTAGCTCTT
The DNA here is from genome assembly GCA_002457645.1 of Bacteroidetes bacterium MED-G20. Taxonomy (GTDB): domain Bacteria; phylum Bacteroidota; class Bacteroidia; order Flavobacteriales_D; family Parvicellaceae; genus MED-G20. The sequence goes on along the minus strand of NTKH01000003.1, from coordinate 10,131 downwards.
GGACAAAACTTAAAAGTGGCTTTTATGCCATGGAAAGGTTATAATTTTGAAGATGCCATTGTTATTTCTGAGAGAGTAGTTAAAGACGATATTTTCACTAGTGTACATGTTGATGAATATAGTTTAGATGTAAGAGACACTAAAAGAGGTCTTGAAGAATTAACAGCTGATATTCCAAATGTAAGCGAAGAAGCTACTAAAGATTTAGATGAAAATGGTATAATAAGAATTGGTGCAGAAGTAAAAGAGGGTGACATTCTAATTGGTAAAATTACCCCTAAGGGTGAAAGTGATCCAACTCCCGAAGAAAAATTACTAAGAGCAATTTTTGGAGATAAAGCGGGTGATGTTAAGGACGCTTCCCTAAAAGTTTCCCCTTCAACTACTGGAGTTGTTATCGATAAAAAGTTATTTTCAAAAGCGATAAAGGATAGAAAATCTAAAGCAGCTGACAAGCCAATAGTGGAACAATTAGATGCTGAAATGGATACGAACCTTGCCAATCTTAAGGATCAATTAATTGACAAATTAGTGGCTATTTTAGGGGATAAAAAGTCTGAGGGAGTATCTAATGTTTTTAAAGAGCAGGTGATTAAAAAAGGCGTTAAATTCACTCAAAAAACTTTGAAATCAGTTGATTTTATTCATATTAATTCTAAGGATTGGACTAAGGATGAAAAAACAAATAATTTAGTTGACACTACTCTTCATAATTACAATTTAAAGGCTACTGAACTAATTGGAAAGGCTAAGAGAAAAAAATTCCAGATTGTAGTAGGAGATGAATTACCTAATGGAATAATTCAAATGGCTAAAGTTTATCTTGCTAAGAAAAGAAAACTTAAAGTTGGAGATAAAATGGCAGGTAGACATGGTAACAAAGGAATTGTTGCTCGTATTGTCAGAGAAGAAGATATGCCATTTTTAGAAGATGGAACACCTGTAGATATTGTTTTAAACCCTCTTGGAGTACCATCAAGAATGAATTTAGGACAAATTTACGAGACAGTATTGGGTTGGGCAGGTCAAAAACTCGGACTTAAGTTTGCTACTCCAATTTTTGATGGAGCTTCTTTAGATGATATTGATAATTACTCAGACGAAGCTGGTATTCCAAGAAATGGTAAAACTTACTTATATGATGGAGGAACAGGCGAAAGATTTGATCAACCAGCAACTGTTGGTATTATATACATGATTAAATTAAGCCATATGGTTGATGACAAAATGCATGCTAGATCAATTGGTCCATACTCTCTAATAACACAACAGCCACTAGGAGGAAAGGCTCAATTTGGTGGACAAAGATTTGGAGAAATGGAAGTTTGGGCACTAGAAGCATTTGGTGTATCCAATGTGCTTCAAGAAATTTTAACAGTTAAGTCTGATGATGTTCAAGGAAGAGCAAAAGCATATGAATGTATTGTGAAAGGTAAAAACTTACCTAAGCCTGGTATTCCAGAATCTTTCAATGTATTGCTAAATGAGCTTCAAGGATTAGGATTAAATATAGATTTAGATTAATATTCATAATAGATAAATAAAAAAAATGGCTTTTAGAAAAGACAATAAATTTAATAGTGATTTTAGTAAAATCACCATCAGCTTAGCTTCACCAGAATCTATATTAGAAAGATCTCATGGAGAAGTATTAAAACCTGAAACCATTAATTATAGAACATATAAACCAGAGAGGGATGGTTTATTTTGTGAAAGAATTTTTGGACCTGTTAAAGATTATGAATGTCATTGTGGCAAGTACAAGAGAATCAGATATAAGGGTATTGTTTGCGATAGGTGCGGTGTAGAAGTGACTGAGAAAAAAGTTAGAAGAGAAAGAATGGGACATATATCTCTTGTAGTTCCTGTTGCACATATATGGTATTTCAGATCTCTTCCAAATAAAATTGGATATTTATTAGGGCTTCCTACAAAAAAGTTAGATCAAATTATTTATTACGAAAGGTATGTTGTAATTCAGCCGGGTGAAACTGTTAACTCTGAAGGGGAACCACTGAAGAAAATGGATTTTCTAACAGAAGAAGAATATTTAGATATACTAGACGTTCTTCCAAAAGAAAACCAATACCTTGAAGATACAGATCCAAACAAATTTATTGCAAAAATGGGCGCTGAGGCACTTCATGATTTATTGGGGAGAGAAGATTTAGATGATAATTCTTACAAGTTAAGACACCAAGCAAATAATGAAACTTCTCAACAAAGAAAAAATGAAGCACTTAAAAGACTTCAAGTTATAGAATCTTTCAGGGAAGCTAATACTAGAATAGAAAATAGACCAGAATGGATGATTGTGAAAGTTGTCCCTGTAATACCTCCAGACTTAAGACCTTTAGTTCCCCTAGATGGTGGTAGGTTTGCAACATCTGATTTAAATGATTTATATAGAAGGGTAATTATAAGAAACAACCGTCTAAAAAGACTAATAGAAATCAAAGCCCCTGAAGTTATTTTAAGAAATGAAAAGAGAATGCTTCAAGAATCAGTAGATTCTCTTTTTGATAATTCTAGAAAATCCAGTGCTGTTAAAACGGATAAAAATAGACCTTTGAAATCTCTTTCAGATAGTTTAAAAGGTAAGCAAGGTCGTTTCAGACAAAATTTATTAGGAAAAAGAGTTGATTATTCTGCTCGATCTGTGATTGTTGTTGGACCTACTTTGAAACTTCACGAATGTGGACTTCCTAAGGGAATGGCTGCGGAACTATTTAAACCTTTTATCATTAGAAAAATGATTGAAAGAGGAATTGTTAAAACTGTCAAATCTGCAAAAAAAATAGTTGATAAAAAAGAACCAGTTGTATGGGACATTCTCGAAAACGTTCTTAAAGGGCATCCAGTTTTATTAAACAGAGCTCCGACTTTGCACAGGTTAGGGATTCAAGCTTTTCAACCAAAATTAATTGAGGGTAAGGCGATTCAGTTACATCCGTTGGTTTGCACAGCTTTTAATGCTGATTTTGACGGAGATCAAATGGCTGTTCATTTACCTTTAGGCAATGCTGCAATTCTCGAAGCACAATTATTAATGTTGGCTTCTCACAATATTTTAAACCCTGCTAATGGTGCTCCAATTACGGTACCCTCTCAGGATATGGTATTAGGCCTTTATTACATTACTAAAATCAGAAAATCTACTAAAGATCATATTGTTAAGGGTGAAGGTATGACCTTTTATTCTCCCGAAGAAGTTAAGATAGCTTACAATGAGAAAAGGCTTGATCTACATGCTCCAATAAAAGTTAAAATTGTTAATCACCAAAATGGTGAAGATGTTAATGAAATTATTGAAACAACTACAGGTAGAATTTTATTTAATGAATTAGTTCCTAAAGAAGCTGGTTACATTAATGAACTTTTAACAAAAAAATCTTTACGTGATATTATTACTCGTATTGTCAAAATTTCTGGTGTTCCTGATACAGCTAAGTTTTTGGATGATATTAAGGAATTGGGCTATTACATGTCCTTCAAGGGTGGACTTTCCTTTAATTTATCCGATGTTGTGGTTCCAAAAGAGAAGGATATTCTCATTGAAAAAGCCAGAAAAGAAGTTGATGAGGTGAAAATGAATTACAATATGGGTCTAATAACAAATAATGAGAGGTATAATCAAATTATTGACATTTGGACGCACACTAATTCAAGGTTAACACACACTTTAATGGAAAAATTAAAGTCTGATCAGCAAGGATTCAACTCTATATTTATGATGATGGATTCTGGAGCCAGAGGATCAAAAGAGCAGATTAGACAACTCTCAGGAATGAGAGGTTTAATGGCCAAACCACAAAAATCTGGTGCTTCAGGTGGTCAAGATATTATTGAAAATCCTATTTTATCTAACTTCAAAGAAGGACTTTCGATTTTAGAATATTTTATTTCTACTCACGGAGCTAGAAAAGGATTAGCTGATACAGCACTTAAAACTGCTGATGCTGGATATTTAACGAGAAGATTAGTTGATGTTGCTCAAGATGTTGTTATTAATCATGAAGATTGTGGAACTTTAAGAGGTCTAACTGTTTCTGCTCTTAAAAAGAGTGACGAAATTGTTGAAAATCTCTATGACAGAATTTTAGGAAGGGTTGCTTTATTTGATATTGAAAATCCTGATAATGGTGAAATCATAGTTCCTGAGGGGGAAGAAATCAATGAAGATTACGCAAAAGCAATTGATGATGCTGGAATTGAAGAAGTTGAAATAAGATCAGTATTAACATGTGAGTTAACAAGAGGGGTTTGTGTTAAATGTTATGGTAGAAACTTAGCTACGGGAAAGTTAGTTCAAAAAGGTGAAGCTGTAGGAGTTATTGCTGCACAATCTATTGGTGAGCCAGGAACACAATTAACACTTAGAACATTCCATGTTGGAGGAACTGCTTCTAATATTGCTGATCAAGCTGAGTTATCTGCTAAATCAGATGGTGTAATTGAGATTGAAGAATTAAGAACTGTTGCTAGAACCAGCGAAGATGGAACAATTGAAAATATTGTTATTGGTAGAGCAGGAGAACTTAAGTTAACAGATAAGTCAAAGAATATCACTATGACGGCAAATATTCCTTATGGTTCCAAACTATTTGTTGCTGATAAAGATAAATTAAAAAAGGGTGACGTAATATGTAAATGGGATCCTTACAATGCTGTTATAATATCAGAATTTGAAGGTTCATTAAAATTTAATAATTTGATAGAAGGGGTTACATATAGAGAAGAGGTAGATGAACAAACTGGATTTACTGAAATTGTGATCAAGGAAAATCGTGATAAAAAAATGATACCAACTATTTCTGTAAATGATAAATCTGGGGAAGAATTAAAGTCATATAATTTACCTGTTGATGCACATATTATTGTAAAAGATGGTGACAAAATTAATTCGGGTGACATTATGGTTAAAATACCAAGAAAATCTGGAAAATCTGGTGATATTACCGGTGGTTTGCCAAGAGTTACCGAAATGTTTGAAGCTAGAAACCCATCAAATCCAGCAGTTGTCTCAGAAATTGATGGTGTTGCATCTTATGGCAGAATTAAGAGAGGAAATAGAGAAGTAGTTATTGAAGCCAGAACAGGTGAGATTAAGAAATACTTAATTCCTCTTTCTAGACATATTTTAGTTCAAGAAAATGATTTTGTTAAAGCTGGACAAACTCTTTCGGATGGTGCAATAACTCCAAAAGATATTCTATCTATTAAAGGACCAACCGCTGTACAAGAGTATATTGTCAACGAAATTCAGGAAGTTTACAGGTTACAAGGTGTGAAAATTAACGATAAACATTTTGAAGTTATTGTAAGGCAAATGATGAGAAAAGTTCAAGTTAATGATCCAGGTGATACTAAATTTTTAGAAAACACAGCTGTTAACAAATGGGAATTTATATTAGAGAATGATAAAATTTTCGGAAAAAAAGTTGTTACCGACTCTGGAGATTCCACAGAATTAAAAGCTGGTCAAATTGTTTCCGCTAGAAAATTAAGAGATGAGAATTCAGCTCTCAAAAGAAATGATAAAAAACTAGTAGATTCTAGAGATGCTCTTACAGCTACAGCTGAGCCTATTCTTCAGGGGATTACTAAAGCTTCTTTGCACACTGATAGTTTTATTTCCGCTGCTTCTTTCCAGGAAACAACAAAAGTATTGAATCAAGCTGCTGTTAATGGAAAGGTTGATCATATGCTAGGTTTAAAAGAAAATGTTATTGTTGGTCATAAGATTCCTGCTGGAACAGGAATGAGAAATTTCAGAGAATTATTAGTAGGTTCTATAGATGATTTAAATAGAATGACTAGTAAAGACGAAGAAACAGTTGAAGAAAAAGTAGAAAATTAGACTATGTCTGAGGATAAAAAACAACAAGGAATTAACATAGAACTTTCTGAAGAAGTTGCTGAGGGGATATATTCTAATTTGGCTATTATAACTCATTCTTCTTCAGAGTTTATTTTAGATTATATCAGAATTATGCCTGGTGTACCTAAAGGTAAGGTTAAGTCCAGAATTGTCATGACACCTGAACATGCTAAAAAACTTTATAGAGCTCTTTCAGATAACTTATCAAAGTATGAAAAATCACATGGTAAGATTAAAGAAACAGATCAGATGTCTACAATTCCATTAAATTTTGGAGGCCCAACAACACAGGCTTAACAATTGATTTTCTCAAACTCCTTAAAGGGTCATTCCAGTTTGGTATGACCTTTTTTTATATTTTCACATTATATGAAAAAATGGATTACTATCATTTTTATTTTAGTTTTCAATTCTGTGTTCAGCACAATAGACTCACTAAGAGAACCGATTGTTTGGCGTCAAATGTCTTTATTTCCAGATTCTAATAATTATCATGTTTTTTTTGGCGGACCTGGAAGTGTTTTTAGATCACTAAGCTTTAGTCAAAATATTTTTTCTTTATACGACCATCATTTTATTTTTTCCAGGGAACAAAGTGATATGCCTTCTATAAAAAACCTTTCACCTATTGTTGATGTACAATATATATTAGGAGATGAACTTGAGCAAAATTTATCATTGTATCATAACCAATCAATTTCGGATAGATCTCATTATGCCATTTCATTTTTAAAAAGGAGTCATGATGGGTATTATGATAATCAAGCTACTAATAATAATTTTTTTCAAATGAACTATGTAAATCAGACTGTTGATTCTAGCTATAATATATTAATTGGGTTAAAACATCACAGGATATATCAACAACATAATGGCGGTTTGACTAGTGATTCATCATTTATTAATTCTCTTGACTTTTCATCAAATAGAAAAATATTAAATATAAATATGGATCATGCTTACAGTAGTGAAAAATTTTGGAGAGCATTTATTAATCAGCAATGGACCATCAACAAACCATCGGATTCTATATCTAAATCTAATATTGAAAAAATATTTTTTCATAGTTCAATTGAAAGAAAATCAAGAACTTATTTTGATAGTTTAAATGCTGATTTATTCCTGTATAACTACAATAATTCCTTAAGTACTAACGATTCTTTATTTCTTGATATACTATCCAATAAATTAAATTATTGTTTTAATTCTGAAAGAGATTCTGTTATTTCTTCTTATAGTATAGGTTGGAATTCTCAATTAATTGCCCAAAGAAATCATCTTATTGATACACTTCTTACCAATCAATCAATAGAACTTAATTATTCTAAAATTAATCAAAATAGTATTTTGAAACTTGACGGAGACTTTTTTTTATTTGGTTATAAAAAGAATAATTACTCTTTAAATTTATTTTTTAAAAGAAAAATATTTAACCATAAACTTTTTAAGTTTTCAGCTAATATTAAAAAATTTAAACCAGTATTTGAAATTAATTCTTTTCAAAGTAATCATCATTTATGGCAAAATAATCAATTAAAAGATGTTTTATTTTGGAATTTAACTGGGCTTTTATCTAACAGAACTTTCAATTTTAAAACGGAATATCATTCCATTTATCAACCAGTTTATTTTAAAAGATTTGATATCCCTCAACAATACGATTCTGCTGCCCAAGTTATTAAAACATCAATTAGTCACAACTTTTCTAATGAGAAAGTAAGAGTTTTTTCTGAAATTATTTATCAATTTCAAGGTGGCCCTAATATTTTTCAATTACCTAACTGGATAGGGCAGTTAAAGTTTAATTATATTTTAATAAATAAAAAAAATAATTTAAAGATAGAGGCAGGTTGTAACTTAAGAGCATTTAGTAGTTACTATTTACCAAGTTATTTACCTGAGATTAACCAATTTTCTATAAGTAATGAAATTTTACATAAAAATTATGGTACGATTGATTTTTTAATAAAAACCACTATTAAAGATGTAACAGTATTTGGAATGGTTACCCATTTAAATAGTGGACTCATGGGATATAATTATTTTTCCTCTTTACATTATCCAAGTCCAGATAGATACATTAAGTTCGGATTAAAATGGTCTTTTTTGGATTGATATAGTCCTGTGTTTTTTTCTTATTTTAATAAAAAAATTAAATATGAAGAAAATTGAATCTTTTTCAGAGTATCAAAGTGAGTATCAAAAAAGTATAGAAAATCCAGAATTATTTTGGGAAGAAAAAGCAAATACATTTAATTGGGTTTCAAAATGGAATAAAGTACTCAACTGGGAATTCCAATCTCCTAAAGTGGAATGGTTTGTTGGAGGAAAGCTAAATATTACTGAAAACTGCTTAGATCGACATTTAAAATCAAAATCTAATAAAATTGCCATTATATGGGAGCCCAATAACCCTAAAGATGAAATAATTAAAATTACTTATAAAGAATTACATCAAAAAGTAAGTACTTTTTCTAATGTATTAAAAAGTCATGGAGTTAGGAAGGGCGATCGAATTTGTTTATATATGCCAATGGTTCCAGAGTTGGCTATTGCAACTTTAGCTTGTGCAAGAATAGGAGCTGTTCATTCTGTTGTATTTGCTGGATTTTCTGCTAAAGCCCTTGCCGAAAGAATTAATGATGCTGAATGTAATGTTCTTTTAACAAGTGATGGTCAGTATAGGGGGAAGAAACAATTGTGTTTGAAAAACATTGCAGATGAAGCTTTGTTAAGTTGTGATTCTATTAAAAGTTGTATTGTCTTAAAAAGAACTGGTGAAAAAATTTCAATGAGATTAGATAGGGATTTTTGGTGGCATGAAGAAATACAAAAAGTAAATTCTTTCTGTCCAGTTGAAGTTATGGATTCTGAAGATCCATTATTTATCTTATATACGTCTGGATCAACTGGAAAGCCTAAAGGTGTTCAGCATCACTGTGGAGGCTATATGGTCTATGCTGAGTATAGTTTTAGAAATGTTTTTCAGTACGAAGAAAATGATATTTATTGGTGTACTGCTGATATAGGTTGGATTACTGGACATAGCTATATTGTTTATGGACCATTATTAGCTGGAGCTACAACCATCATGTTTGAAGGAGTCCCTACTTATCCTAATGCTGGTAGATTCTGGGATATTTGTGATAAGCATCAGGTTAATATTTTTTACACAGCTCCCACAGCAATTAGAGCGCTCCAGGCTTATGGAACAGAAATACTAAAACCTTATAGTCTCGGCTCTTTAAAAACTCTTGGAAGCGTAGGAGAACCAATAAATGAAGAGGCATGGCAATGGTATTTTAAAAATATTGGAAAAGAAAAGTGTGCTATTGTCGATACTTGGTGGCAAACTGAAACGGGTGGTATTTTAATTTCTCCACTTTCTCATATCACCAAAACCAAACCAACTTACGCAACTTTACCTTTGCCAGGGATTCAACCCTGTATTGTAGATGCTGATGGTTGTGAAATTATTGGAAATGATGTTCAAGGTAATTTGTGTATTAAATTTCCTTGGCCAAGTATGATTAGAACGATTTATAGAGATCATCAAAGATGTAAAGATGTTTACTTTTCTACTTATAAAGGAAAATACTTTACAGGAGATGGGTGTAGGAGAGATACTGATGGTCTTTATAGAATTACTGGAAGAGTTGATGATGTTATTAATGTTTCAGGGCACAGAATAGGAACTGCCGAGGTAGAGAACGGGATCAATGAACATCATTTGGTGATTGAGAGCGCAGTTGTAGGATTTACTCATCCTATTAAGGGACAAGGAATCTATGCTTATATAATTCTAGAAAAAAATTCGATTTCTGAAGACTTGCTAATTAAAGAAATTTTGGAAACTGTAAATATTGAGATTGGCCCTATTGCAAAACCAGATAAGATACAATTTGTTTCAGGACTTCCAAAAACCCGATCTGGTAAAATAATGCGAAGAATACTTAGGAAAATAGCGGATGGGAATTTTTCGGATTTAGGAGATACTTCTACTTTGTTAGATCCTACTGTTGTAAATTCTATTATATATAATATCAAATAAAAAAAGCCCATATCATGGGCTTTTTAGAATTAAAAAATTGTGTTTGGTTTTACATCATTCCTGGCATTCCACCTGGCATTCCACCACCCATAGGAGGCATTGGTGCTTCATCTTCTGGTTCATCAGAAATCACACATTCAGTAGTTAACATCATTGATGCAATTGAGGCAGCGTTTTCCAAAGCACTTCGAGAAACTTT
>NTKH01000029.1 GCA_002457645.1 Bacteroidetes bacterium MED-G20 | reverse complement strand
ATAGTCTTGTTGGTCAAAAAAACCATTGTTATTATGATCTTTAACAAGAAGAGAAATTTCATTTTCTTCTCCGTAAACTTGAAAATTATCATGTGGAATAGCATCAATATTTATCCCATAATTTGTTAAATAGTTATCTATTACATTAAACTCTAATCTATGTAATCCAGTGCTTGAGATGGGAAAGTGAAAATACTGTTGGGAGTAATTTATCCATTCATTTCCAAAAGTTTGAGAAAAAAAATTGAGGTGGGAAATGATGAAATAAAATAAAAAAATAAATTTTTTACAACATTTCAATTTACTCTGGATTTAAATTAAATTTCAAGGAAAATATATTACTATATTCTGCAATAGAAGCATCTCCTATGTCTGTTAAAGCATATTCAATCTCCACCCCTTTAATATTTATACCTAATCCTAAATTTGGCTGAATGGTATATATCATTTTTCCAGTTAAATCAGGAGTTTTCTGAATGTTTCCAAAACCTCCTCTAAGAAAGACCAAATCTCTAATATTGAACTCGGCTCCTATGTGAGGATCAATAGAAAATGGATTTCCAGATATTAAAACATTTCTTCTTCCATCAGTAGTAATATCAGAATTAAATTCTATTAATAGATGAACGTTTTTCTCAAATTCATAATTTTTAAAAACACCTAAAATTACTCTTGGAAGTGTTAATTCAAGTCCATTTTCTGGCAGTTCATTGCCTGTAGAATTAAAAGTATTAATCATTTCATTTGATAACTCATAATTCCAAACATTAAATGTAGACGTTACATCTTTGGCAACTATTGCTATTCCCCAATCATTTTTTTTGTAAGTAGAGGATATATCTATTCCAAATCCCCAAGCTTTTGCAAAATCTCCTGCTTTTCTATTAATTATTTTTACAGATCCTCCGACAGATAAATAGTCATTTACTTTTTTCCCATAACTGCCAATAAACGCCAAATCTGCAGCACTGAAATAAGTAATTCTATCGTAATTAATATTTCCTTGTGCATCAATTAGCTCAGTAGTATTTGGTATATTATCTACTCCAAATCTTATAAAAGAAAATCCAAAACTACTTTTATCATCAAGTTTTTTAACGATGCTTCCAAAATCATATTTTGCAATCCCAGCAAAATACTCTGCATGCATTAGGCCAATTTGAATGTCTTTTTTCATATTAGCAAGATTTGCAGGGTTCCAATATCCTGCCATTGCCCCTTGAGTACTTGTAATTACAGAATTAGACATTGCAAGGGACCTTGCTCCAACACCAATATTTAGGAATTCATTGCTATACTTTGGAGAATTTATTTGTCCAATTATATAATTGGAAATCAAAATGAAAAGTATTGGATATATCTTTTTCACAATTAAAATTAACGATATTTATGTAAGTAAAAACTAATTTTTGAGTAATTATATTTATAACAACGAAGTTTACAGTAATTTAGTTTGTACCAAATGAAAAAACACATTCCTAATATTTTTACAATCTTTAATTTAATTCTTGGATGGTTAGCAATTTTCTTTGCTTTTAAGTTCAGTTTTACACAATCTATTTATTGTATTTTATTGGCTTCTATTTTTGATTATTTAGATGGATTTTCTGCAAGAAAACTAAATGTAGAATCTAAATTAGGTGCACAATTAGACTCCTTAGCTGATTTCATAACTTTTGGGGTAGCACCTGCTGTAATAATTTTTAATTTGAGCATTTCAGAAGAAATCTTTTCTAATCCAAACTTTGATCTTTGGCTTTTTCTAAATATTGGACTAATTCCTGTTTTTGCTGCCTTAAGACTTGCCAAATTTAATTCTTCAACCACTCCAAAAAGTTACTTCATAGGATTGCCTAGTCCAGCTTTTGCATTATCAGCTGTAGCTGTAACTCTAGTTCTCATAGAATATCAATTGGAAGATTACAAAATGTACTATCCATTTATTATGATTGTTTTAAGTTCATTAATGGTAGTAAATATCAAATTTTTATCTTTTAAATTGTTAAATTTTAATATTGCTGAAAACAAGCTTTTATTTATTTTGACTATTCTTTCATTATCGAGTTTTTTTATTTTAATAATAATGGGAAATCCTATTCTTATATTGCCTATTATTTTACTTTTGTACCTAATATTTTCTATTATTTATAATTTTTCAAAATGAAGTTTAAAGCAAGTATTAACATCATGCCTTTGGAGGCACTTTTAGATCCACAGGGAAAAGCTGTTGGCCAAAGTATGGTAAATTTAGATATCAATGGTGTTAGTAATGTAAGAGTTGGTAAACACATTACACTATATGTAGACTCCGAAGATGAATCATCTGCTCAAAAAATAGTAGAAGATGCTTGTACCAAATTACTCTGTAATCAAATTATGGAAAGCTTTAAATTTTCTTTAGAAAAAGCTTAATTTTTTAAAGCTAGATTAACTTTTTCAAATACCATTTCAGATGTTATATTAATCATTGATTTTTGGGCACAATCCATATCTTTTTTTCTTATTTTGCCATAAACACTACAAGGCCTACAAGGTAATTCGTTCTTATTTAGCTGTACTATAAACTCATTATTAAATAAGGGGCTAAACCCTAAAAACGGGTGTGTTGGGCCCCAGATAGATACAACAGGTGTACTAGTTAAACTTGCTAAGTGCATGTTTGCACTATCCAATGAAATAAAAACTTTGCATTTATTAATAATTTCCATTTGTTCATTTAAGGATAAATTTTTTGAAATTAATTCAATATTTTTATTATTTAAAAATTGATCTTTTGAAGCGGCAATTTCTTCTTCTCCAAAAGCGAATAAAATAAAATGGAATTTTTCATATTTAGTAATCAATTCTCTGTAATTTTTTAGTGGCCATTGCTTACTTTCATGCGCAGAAAAGGGAGCAAGTCCTATGGTATTTTGTTTATTTTTTCCTTGAGAAAATATTTTCTTGATTTTTTTAAAATCCAATTTTGGAAAATCCTGTTTTAAACAATCTAAATATCTTTCTGAAGTATGCTTTAGTTTTTTTATATCAATTTTATGATTTATTATTTTTTGTTTGGTAGCTCTATCTTTAATAAAAACTCTGTTTTTCTCAGTTTTATTTTTAAGTAAAAAGCACAATGATTTTGAACGAATAACATCATGAAAATCATAAATACCATCAAAATTTATGGATTTAGTATCATTTTTAACTTGTTGGTATATTTTGAAGACACTTTTCTTAAGATCTACACCAATAAATTTTATTCTTTCATTATAATTGAATAAAGATTGATAGTCTTTGTTAGAAACTACCCATAAATTCAAATCAACATATAGAATAAGAAATTGATCTAAAACAGGCCTTAATAACACAACATCTCCAAGCGATGAAAATCTTATTAATAATATGTTTTTAGAGATCGTTTTTTTGATATAGCTCTGGGTTTAGGGATGAGTCATTATACATTTTCATTTGTCTATAGACTTTTATTATTTTAATTCCATTTTTATAATCTTGTAAAAGTTCATCAAAAGCATTATTCAAATCTTTCTGTTGTGTATTTAAAACCATCAATTTTCTATTACAATTTTCTATATGATCTTCAGAAACATTTTCACGTAAAGTTTGTTCATTCATATGATAGATTTTAAGACACAATATGGACATTCTATCAACTATCCATCCAGGACTTTCTGTATTGATCTTATTATTTTGAGTTTTTATTGTTTTGAAAAAATTAAAATAATAATCATCTATTTTTTCTACAATATCTGTCCTATTTTGATTTAATGTATCTATTCTTTTTTTTATTTCTAGACCGACTTTTGGATTTAAGTTTGGCTTACGCACAAGATCTTCAAGATGCCATTGAACAGTATCTATCCAACACTTTTCAAAAAGTAAATATTCTAAAGTTTTGGCATTAAATGGATTTGGGTATTTAAAATTTATATCATCTTTTTCATGATATTTGAGAATCACATCATTGAATATGTTGTTACACAATAATGCTTTCATTTTATATTAGGAAATAATGCTGTTTTTAATTCATTAGCATCTTCAGGCTTTAATTTGCCAGCTAAAACAAGGCTTAACTGCTTTCTTCTTAAAGCCGAATCAAATCTTTTTTTATCAATTTGAGTTTCAGGAACAAGAGATGGTACGCTTATTGGATTTCTATTTTGATCAATTGCTACAAAATTATATATCGCTTCATTACATTTTCTTCTAGTACCATCACTGTTCTCTACGAAAACATCAATAAACACCTCCATTGAAGAGTTAAATGCTCTACTCACTTTAGCATTTAAAGATATTATTTCACCAGCAAAAATGGGTTCATTAAAAGATACATTATTAATGGAAGCTGTTACTACGACTCTGCCACAATGCTTGTGGGCAGAAATACTTGCTATTTCATCCATCCATTCAAGCAGCCTTCCTCCAAACAATGTGTTAAGAGGGTTGGTGTCATTAGGCAATACCATTTTTGTTTGAACCGCTATCGATTCAGACGCTTTTTTTTGAGAATTTTTCATTATTGTATATAATTTCTTTCGTTTCTTGCATCATCTTCAGGATTAGTATAAACCGGAGGACAGTCACTTTTACCAAGTTTTTTTAACCATATAAACCTGACTTTTAATATAATAGGTCTGTAACGACTATTAAAAATTCCAAAAGTTGATTGTCCTTGCTCCCACTTTTTTAAATTGATGATTGGGGTTTCTATTGTAGGTATGATAAATAAAGTCTTGCTAAATTTTATTCCATAGCCTAACTTAAGATGAATGGAGAAATTTAATTTATCTGTATTATTAGGCAAAGGGGTATCTTTTTCAAAAAACTTAAAATCAAAATTAGCACCAATACTTGATTGTAGAAATTTTTTGGTAGAAAGTTGCCAAATATTATTGATATTAAAAAAACTGGAAATATAATTTTGTTTAAAAATTGATTTATTGTTTACATCGTTAAATTCGCTTCCAGATAATCTCTTATAACCAACTCCATAGTCCAAATAATTAAAAACATTCCCTCCTTTTTCAAAAATATGATAGGCACCTCCTTCAAAAATTAAACCTAACCTTCCTCTTTTACTAAATTCATTTTCTGTAGAATTAGGCAGCATAAAAGTTAAACCGGGACTTAAAAAAAAATTTTGCATTCTATATTGACCATTAAAATCCATTAATGATTGTTTTATCATACTATTAGATTTCGTCTTAGCTGTAAATTCTCCTTTTTTATTTAAAAGTTTTGATGATGACTTTTTAAAAGACTTAGTTTTTTTTGATTTACCCTTAAATGCACCATTTTTAATGATATTTTGAGAATAGCCTAGAGAAAATGAAAGGGTAAAAAATATCAAAAGAAAAAATCTTGAATTCATATCATTGATATTATTTTTTCTTCAATTTCTTTTGAATTCCAAATCTCCTTAATGTTAGGAGTTTTCATTATTTGTTGCATGATTTTTTCTTGTCTTTTTCCATTTTTATATGCTTCAGAATATCTAATATTACTAAAAGAAACTTGAGTGTAAAGTGGCACCCATTTGTCAGGATGGTTCTCATAGATTTTTGCTTCAATTCTTTTTTGCAATAAAAAATTTTCGTCGGCAACATGGTCTCTCATTACATAATAATTGTCTAGGGAAAGATCTTGCAAAGCATCACCATCAGGCTTTCTAATAATTTGAAATTCCCTGAATGTATCATCCCAATTGTTGTAATTATTATAAAGTTCCCACATTACAAAACAATCTTCAAATCCAGCATTCATTCCTTGTCCGTAAAATGGCACGGTAGAATGTGCGGAATCCCCTAAAAGGGCAAATTTCCCGATTGTCCAAGGGTAGCATCTTGTAATTGACATAGAAGACAATGGGTTTTGATGCCAATTATCAATTAAGTTGGGCATTAAATTGTAGAAGTCAGGAAAAACTGTTTTAAAAAAAGCATCTATTTTTTCATCATTATCTAAATCATTAAAGGCATATTTATGGTTTTCATATGGCATAAATAAAGTACAAGTAAATGAACCATCTTCGTTGGGAAGGGCAATAAGCATAAATCTTCCTCTTGGCCATATATGTAAAGCATTTTTTTCAATTTGATATTCTCCCATAGGACCAGCTGGCAGTAATAATTCTTTGTATCCGTCTTCAACATAAAATTGACTAAAATTAAACCGATCTATTTTTTGCATGGAGTTATATCTGATTGCAGAATAGGCACCATCAGCAGCAAAAACTACATCCGCTTGATCTTCAAATATTTCATTTGTTTTTAGATTTTTTAGCGTGATTTTTCCATTTTTCAAATCAGCATCAATACATTGATGCTGATAGTGAATTTCAGAATTTCCTTTTTTTTCAGCTAGATCCATCATTATAGCATTAAGATGTCCTCTTGAAACTGAGTATATTGCTTCGTCTTTTTTTCCGTAAGCTTGATAAGTTAATTTACCTTCTTCACTATGCATGACTCTTCCACTCATAGGGATGGCAATTTTTTCTATATCTTCTTTAATTCCTGCTGTTTTTAAAGAGTTCCAACCCCTTTCTGAAAGAGCTAAATTGATGGATTTTCCTGCACTTATTTCAGCTTTTCTAATATCAGATCTTCTTTCATAAATTACGACTTTATAGCCTGCTTTTCTCATATAAACAGCCCATAATGAACCTACTAAACCTGCACCAACAATGATTATTTTCTTTTCCATCTTTTTCTATATTCTGATTCATCAAATTTACTACTTTGATTTCTGTTATGAGATGAAAAAACGCTATTTGAAATTCTCCAAACTAATAGTCCAAAAATAATCGTAGATATTGCTAATAATGAAATTTTAGATTGTGGATCAATATTCATTTAATATAATTTTTTAAAACATCTCCAAATGCTAAAATATCCTGAAAGCTATTGTAAAAGGGAACAGGTGCGACTCGAATAACATTGGGCTCTCTCCAATCTACAACAATATTGTTTTTTGAAAGCTCTTCAAATAGTTCTTTTCCGTGTCCATGAGCAATTATAGAAAGTTGACATCCTCTTTCATTTATATTTTTAGGTGTAATTATCTCTAAACTTGAAGATGTATTTTCATTTATATTTTCAATAATAAATTCCATAAAATTAGTCAATAGAATGCTTTTTTTTCTAAGTTTTTTCATACCTACTTCTGAGAATAAATCTAAAGATGCTTTATGTACAGCCATAGAAAGTACTGGCGCATTTGATAATTGCCAGCTTTCTGCAGTTGGAATTGGAGAAAATTTGTCTGGCATTTTAAATCTATCTTCTTTTTTATGCCCCCACCACCCAGCTAATCTAAATATTTTAGGATTATTTACATGTTTTTCATTAATAAATAATCCACTAACTCCACCTGGACCTGAGTTTAAATATTTATAAGAACACCAAGCAGCAAAGTCTATTTTCCATTCATTTAAACTTAGAGGAATATTTCCCACCCCATGAGCTAGATCAAACCCTACATATGCGCCTACTTCATGTCCAGATTTAGTTATTTCTTTCATATTAAAGACTTGACCAGAATAATAATTTACTCCACCAATCATTACTAATGCTAATTCACTTCCAATTTCATTAATTTTTGAAATGATATCTTCATTTCTAATAATTTTCTCTCCTTTTCTGGGGCTTACTTCAACGATACATTCTTTTGGATTTAGTCCATGAAGTTCAACTTGACTTTGTAAAGCATATTGATCACTTGGAAAAGCTTTTTTTTCACACAGAATTTTAAATCTTTTTTTTGATGGTCTGTAAAAAGAAACTAATAAAAGGTGAAGATTAGTTGTCAAGCTATGCGTTATTACAACTTCTTTTTCTTTAGCACCTACAAGTTGTTTAATATCTTCTGTAAATATTTCATGGTAGCTAATCCATGGATTTTCTGCGTTTTCATGACCTTCAACACCCCATTTTGACCAATCTTCTAATTCTTTTTGAATGTATGATTGCACGGTCTTTGGCTGTAATCCAAGAGAGTTACCAGTAAAATATATTGATTCTTTTCCAGAGAAGTTGGGAATGTGAAAATGATTTCTAAACAACCTTAATTCATCATTTTCATCAAGTTTTTTTGCACAGTCTAGAGAAAATTCCCAATTAGTCACGATATTCGAAGCATTATATTAATTAATACAAATATAACTGAATTAAATATAGAGAAATAAAATGTTTAAACTGATAAACGATAGGTCCAAAAAATTATTCAACGAAGCAAAGACTGTAATACCAGGGGGGGTAAATTCCCCTGTTAGAGCATTTAAGTCGGTTGGAGGAACTCCAGTTTTTATTAAAGATGCAAAAGGAGCTTATTTATTTGACGAAGACAATAATAAGTATATCGATTTTATTTCATCATGGGGCCCAATGATTATTGGACACGCCCATCCTGAAATAATTAAAGCCATAAATGAACAATCTAATAAAGGAACATCTTATGGAATACCAACCGAGTTAGAAACAAAGATGGCTCAGCTTGTTGTTTCTTTAGCTCCTAATGTTGACAAAGTCAGATTTGTTAACTCTGGTACTGAGGCTTGTATGAGTGCTATAAGATTAGCTAGGGGTTACACTAAAAGAGATAAAATTATTAAGTTTTCAGGATGTTATCATGGTCATTCGGATTCATTTCTAATTCAGGCGGGAAGCGGAGCATCAACATTTGGAATTCCGAATAGTCCAGGAGTTACTAAAGCAACAGCTTCAGATACTCTTTTAGCAAATTTTAATGACATATCTCAGGTTAAAAGACTTTTCAACGAATACAAGAACGAAATTGCAGCAGTTATTGTAGAACCTGTGGCTGGAAATATGGGATGTGTTTTACCACAAAAAGAATTTATTAAAGACCTTAGAAATTTATGCTCTTTAAACAATACTGTTTTAGTATTTGATGAAGTTATGACTGGATTTAGGTTAGCTTTAGGAGGTGCTCAGGAAATTTTAGGAGTAGGTGCTGACTTGGTAACTTATGGAAAAGTAATTGGAGGAGGACTCCCTGTTGGGGCATTTGGAGGTAAAGAAGAAATCATGAACTTTTTAGCTCCAGATGGACCAGTTTACCAAGCGGGTACTTTGAGTGGAAATCCGATAGCTATGTCTGCTGGTTATGCTATGTTAAAACACTTGTCATCTAATAAAAATATTTTTGAATCTTTACAAAAAAAGACCTCTTATCTTAAGAAGGGGATGGAAGAAGTAATGCAAGCAACAAATTTACCTTTTCAAATTAATAGTTTGGGTTCAATGATTTCATTACATTTTACTGAAGATCCAGTGATTGACTTTTTAAGTGCTCAAAAAGGAGATAATAAACACTTTAAAAATTATTTTCATGGGATGCTTTCAATGGGGATTTATCTTCCTCCAAGTGCTTATGAAAGTTATTTTTTGAATGATGCTATTTCTTTTGAGGATTTAGATTTTACTTTAAAATCTTTCAAAAAAGTAGTTGCCAAAATTTAACAACGTAAATATTTTAGGTTCTTCAATTTATTTCTTTGTCAAAAAAAAATGATAGAGACAATAATTGGTTGTGCCTTAGAAGGCATAGAAAGTCAAAAAGTTGAGGTTGAGGTAAACATATCCAGAGGAGCAAAATTCTTATTGGTTGGTCTTCCAGATAACGCTGTTAAAGAGTCGCACTATAGAATAGCGGCTGCGTTAAAAAATATTGGATATAAAATTCCAGTTAAAGAAATCATCATAAATCTAGCACCTGCAGATTTAAAGAAAGAGGGAAGTTCTTATGATTTGCCTATAGCTATTGGAATATTAAGTGCATCAGGTCAAATATTACAAGGTCTTTTTAAAAATTATATTATTATGGGAGAGCTTTCTTTAGATGGAAAGTTAAGACCTATTAAAGGAGTCTTGTCGATGGCTATAAAGGCTAAAAAAATGGGATTAAAAGGAATAATAGTCCCTGAAATGAATGTAGAAGAAGCACAATTAGTAAAAGGGATAAATATTATAGGAACTCATAGCTTAAAGCAACTTATTCATCATTTTCAAGATGGTCTTAAGATAGTTAATAAAAAGTATTATTCTAAAGATGATTTTGATGAAAATACTTTAGATTTTTCCGATGTTATAGGACAACAAATAGCAAAAAGAGCCATAGAAATAGCAGCTGCCGGAGGGCATAATATTTTATTAATTGGCCCACCAGGATCTGGGAAATCTATGTTGGCTAAAAGAATTACTACAATACTTCCAAATCTAAATGAGTCTGAAATGCTTGAGACTACTAAAATTTATTCCTATTTAGGAAAGTTTAATCAAAAGAATAAATTAATTTATAAACCGCCATTTAGAAGTCCTCATCATACAATTTCTGATGTGGCTCTCGTGGGTGGGGGCACCAACCCCAAACCTGGAGAAATTTCGTTGGCACATAATGGTGTTCTTTTTCTAGATGAGCTTCCGGAATTTAAAAGACGTGTTTTAGAAGTTTTAAGACAACCACTTGAAGATGGAGTAGTTACAATTTCAAGAGCTGCAGGTAGTGTAAACTTCCCTTCAAACTTAATGTTAGTTGCTGCTATGAATCCCACGCCAAATGGAAACTATTTCGATAATTTAAATTCTAAACAGTCTTTCTTTAAAGTTCAGCAATATCTTTCAAAATTAAGCCAGCCATTGCTAGATAGAATCGATTTGCAGATTGAGGTTGAAGCTGTATCAATAAATAAATTGACAAAGTTTAATAGGGCAGAAGAAGACAGTAAAACAATCAAATATAGGGTTAAGAAAGCAAGGGACTTTCAATATAAAAGACAGGGAAAAATTAATGCTCATCTAGAAAATCACGAGATAAATAAATATTGTGATTTTGATGCTAAAACATTAAATTTTTTAAGATCTGCATCTGAAAGTTTAAATATATCTGCAAGAAGTTTTAATAGAATTAAAAAAATATCAAGGACCATAGCAGATTTGAATGTCTGCTTATCGATTAAGACTGAACATGTTGCAGAAGCATTACAATATAGAAGTTTAGAAAAATTAAAGCAATTTTTGAATTAATTACTCATAATCATATTTTTTGCTCTATCATCTCTGACATTGTAAGAATTATATAGTGCTGGATAATAACCTTGTTCAATTTGTGACCTCATTTCTTTTTGCTGAATTTCAGCTTTTTGAATAATAGAGCTTTCATCAACAATAGCATTGTTATTTAAACTAATATTTTGAATGATATAAATTCCTTTTTTACCTTCAATGATTGGTGAAATTTCGTTGGCAGACAAATTAAAAATATATGCCATCACTTTGGGTTCTGCTAGCTCTTGGGTATTATTGCCAATGTTAGCATCACTATATTTAACCAATTTATTAACAACATCCATATTTAATAAAATCGAAATACTATCAATGGATTTAATTTGAGCAATTTTACTTGAAAATTTATTTTTATAGTAATTGGCTTTTAAATAATTTTTCACCATTGGCTCCATAAGAGAACCTAGATTATTAAAAGAAATTTCATCAGCTATAATCTTTTCTTTTAAAACTGCTAAAACCAATTGATTATTAGAAATGTATTCAGGTTCTAGCAAATCCCCAACATTACTGTTAAACGCCCATCTAGAAATATTCATATTTCTATTAAGATCGGCTGGCCCATAAAGTCCAGAACTTCGTCTGTTAGGATATATTAGTGGAACATATCCCGAAGATTTCACTTCAAAGCCTAATTCATCAGCTGCATTATTAAAGTTTGTTGAGTCGGCTTTGTAATAAAATGCCAAAGCCACTGAGTCGTAATATTCATTTTGAGTGGTTTTACTCACTTGGATTGTTTCATCAACAATAGCAATTTTTTTGAATGACCCTACTTTTCTTCCTAATACTTGAATAATATGAAAGCCATAATTAGTTCTGACAACTCCAGATTTCCCAATTTTTTTGGTAAAGCTGAACTCTTCAAATTCAGGGACCATTTGGCCTTTTGGAAACCAAGCATAAACACCTCCATTAGAAATAGATCCAGGGTCATCGGAATACTTTGAGACTAAACTTCTAAATTTACTACTATCTCTTCTTATAGCATATAAAATACTATCTGCTAGCTTTTTATTTTTTGCATCATCTAAATCTCCTTCTTTTGAATTTATTAAAATATGTCTAACTTTTGCTTGTTCTTCATCACCAGTTTCATAAATTTTGACAAGTTGAATTTTGTCACCGTTTACAAATGGTCCAATAATATCTTTCTTTTTACCATTTTTTATTTTTTCGTCTATGAAAGAAGAAAATTTCCCCCCTTTATATGGCTGGCCTGTGAAATTTCCGCTTGATCTTGGACCATATGGTGATTGAACAGTCATTGGAGTTTCTGCATAGTTGGCAACAAAAAGAGAATCGTTTTTTGAAGATTTGAAATCTTCTTTTAATGATTCCATTCTTGAAGTGTAGTTATTAATATCAGATGAAGAAGGCTTGAAAGTTAAAATAGAATAATCATATGAAACTAAATCCTGTTTTTGATCCCATATCTTTTCATTAGAATGTTGGTCATAGAAATTTTTCTTTTCATTTTCATCTAAATTGATTAAGGTATCATTTATGTCATCATAACTGATAAATATATACTTAATATTTGAAGTTATTTTCTCTTCATTAGCAGCTCTTTTACTTTCTTGAATAGTCCCTAAAATCCCATTTTTAATCATAGAACTGTATTTAGAAATTCTTCTTTCATTTTTTAAAGGATCTTCAATATTGTTTTTTAAATCTTTTTTTGATTCAGGATTATCAGGAAGATTGATGATTCTGTTGGTTTTCCAAATATTGAAAGAATCTTTATTATATAAGCCGTTTTTTACAAAAAGCTCTTTTAACGAAGAAGGTAAGGGGTTTTCACCATTTAATAATCCTTGATTAAGTTCATCTGCAGACACCTTAATCCCTAATTTATTTAATTCATAGTGATATATAGTATCAGAAATCATTTGATTCCATGAAGTTACCTTGATTTGATCTTCATCAGCACTTGTAAGACTTCCATTTCCACCTGAATTTAGGTTGTTAATTCTTAGGTTGTTTCTAGTTAAATTTTCTCTATTGTAATACTTCCAATCGTTAGCATCTATTTCAGAGTTATTAAACATTCCTAAGGTTGAATTTGCTCCTCCAGAAAATTGTTGTAATAAGTCATTTACTGGGATTATAAAAAGAAATAGACCGAGGCCTACCATTGTCACTAAAAGTCCAGATTTTTCTCTAATTTTTCCTATTATAGCCATCTTTCTAATTATTAAAAGTTTGCGAATATACAATGGAATAAGCATATATGAAAATTACTTTGTTATTAGGACACATTTCAATAGTTTAAATTGATATTTTTACAATATGATAAACTGGTTTGGTTACTTTAAAGCTTTACATTTAATATTTATGGTAAGTTGGTTTGCTGGGCTTTTTTACATGGTAAGACTTTTTGTTTATCATGCTGAATCTGATTTAAATCATGGTATTAATTCAAAAGCATTTAGGAAACAATATTTAATAATGCAAAAAAGGCTCTGGAAAATTATTTCATGGCCTGCTATGATTTTAACTTTAGTTTTTGGTTTTTTAATGCTTTATTTACAGCCATTTTACCTAAGTCTTCCTTATATGCATTTAAAATTAGGTTTTGTATTGATGTTAGTTTTATATCACCTATCATGTCACTATATATATCTTAAGCAAAAAAACGGTTCATCAATTTATAGTTCTTTTCAATTACGTGTATGGAACGAATTAGCAACACTTTTTTTAGTGGTAATAGTTTTCATAATTGTACTTAAAAATGAATTAGATGGTTTTTACGGAACTGTAGGATTCCTATTATTTGGAATCATCTTATTTATTGCTGTAAAGTTGTATAAAAAAATTAGAAAGGCTAACTAATTTTAAACAATTACAGCTTATTTATCAACATCGCTTGTTCTGAAGCTAGTTATTGTTTTTTAGTTATTAAAATTGCTGATAATAAAGAAATAAACAAAGATGAAAGATGAAATCCAAATCAAAAGTGCCTTAATTTCTGTTTTCTCTAAAAAAGGCTTGGATGAACTGGTTACTATTTTGAATAATCATAATGTTAAAATTTATTCAACTGGTGGAACTCAAAAACACATTGAAAATCTTGGGATTGCAGTTCACTCTGTTGAAGGGATAACAAATTACCCATCTATTTTAGGTGGAAGAGTTAAAACACTTCACCCCAAAATTTTTGGAGGAATTCTAAATAGAAGTTCCAATAAAGAAGACCAATCTCAGCTAGATGAATATGAAATACCTCAAATTGATCTAGTTGTAGTTGATTTATATCCATTTGAAGAGACAGTTAAGTCAGGATTAGGAGAACAAGAAATAATTGAAAAAATAGATATTGGAGGAATTTCATTAATAAGAGCTGCAGCTAAGAATTTCAGTGATGTTACAGTTCTTTCTAAAAAGGAACATTATAATGAACTTTCTAGAATAATATTAGAAAATAAAACCCCCTCAACCAATCTTCAGCAGAGAAAGTATTTTGCTACTGAGTCTTTTTATGTATCTAGTAATTATGATATTGCAATTCATGATTATTTCAGCCCACCAAGTAAATCTTTATTAAGATATGGAGAAAATCCCCATCAAGAAGGATGGTTTAAAGGAAATTTAGAAGAAGTTTTTTCTCAGTTACACGGCAAACAGATTTCTTATAATAATTTATTGGATATTGATGCCGCAATAATGTTAATGGAAGATTTCTCAAATGCTCCTCCAACCTTTGCTATTTTAAAACATAATAATGCTTGTGGTTTTGCAACTAGGTCTAATCTTTTAGAAGCATATGGTGCAGCTTTACAAGCCGATCCAATTTCAGCTTTTGGAGGTATTTTAATTGCTAACAATCAAATAGACTTAGATACAGCAACTAAAATAAACACTTTATTTTGTGAAGTGGTAATCGCTCCATCTTATGATTTGGAGGCTTTAGAATTACTTAAAAGTAAAAAAAATAGAATTATTTTAGTTCAAAATAAAATTAACTTTCCAAATCAGATAGAAAGATCCTGTCTTAACGGAATATTAGTTCAAGAAAGAGATGTTTCTTTAGAAAGTGTGTCATCATTTGAATTAAAAACTGATACTAAGCCATCTGATTCGCAAATGGAAGACTTAAATTTTGCCAATAAACTAGCAAAACATACGAAATCAAATACAATTGTCTTAGTAAAAGATTTGCAATTATTGGCTAGTGGAACAGGCCAAACATCAAGAGTTGATGCTTTGAATCAAGCAATAAATAAAGCAAAAGCATTCAATTTTGATCTCACGGGTTCTGTTATGGCATCTGATGCATTTTTTCCATTTCCTGACTGCGTGGAGATTGCGGGTAAAGAAGGCATTAATGCTGTCATTCAACCAGGAGGTTCTATTAAAGACGATTTATCAGTAGATTATTGTAATAAAAATCAAATTGGTATGGTATTTACTGGAATTAGACATTTTAAACATTAAATTTACATTTATGGGTTTATTTAATGTATTTACACAAGAGGTAGCAATTGATCTTGGAACTGCCAACACACTTATTATTAACAACGATAAAGTTGTTGTAGATGAGCCTTCAATAGTTGCTATGGACAGGACAACGGGTAAGGTGATTGCTATCGGAAGAAAAGCTCAGCAAATGCATGGTAAAACCCATGAAAATATAAAGACTATTCGCCCCTTAAAAGATGGTGTCATAGCAGATTTTCAAGCTGCAGAACATATGATTAGGGGAATGATAAAAATGATGAAAGGGGGGAGTAGATATATTCAACCTACAATGAGAATGGTTATTTGTATTCCGTCAGGAATTACAGAAGTAGAAAAAAGAGCTGTCCAAGATTCAGCAGAGCATGCTGGAGGAAAAGAAGTTTATTTAATTCATGAGCCTATGGCAGCAGCCATCGGAATTGGAGTAGATGTTGAAGAACCTATGGGTAACATGATTATTGATATTGGAGGAGGAACTTCAGAAATTGCTGTCATTGCCCTAGGGGGAATTGTTTGTGACAAATCTATTAGAGTTGCTGGAGATGACTTTACAAGTGATATTGAAGAATATATGAGACGACAACACAATATTCTCATTGGTGAAAGAACAGCTGAGCAAATTAAAATTGAGGTTGGTGCCGCCATAGACAACTTGGATAATCCTCCAAACGATTATGCAGTAAGAGGAAGAGATTTAATGACGGGGATTCCTAAAGAGATTCATGTTTCTTATAAAGAAATTGCTCATTCTCTAGATAAGTCAATTTCTAAAATTGAAGAAGCTATTTTAAGTGCACTTGAAATGACTCCGCCCGAACTATCTGCAGATATTTACAAAACTGGAATATATTTAGCTGGTGGAGGATCTATGCTTAGAGGTTTAGATAAAAGAATTTCAATTAAAACTAAATTACCTGTCCATATAGCTGAAGATCCATTAAGAGCTGTTGCAAGAGGAACTGGAATTGCACTTAAAAACATTGATAATTATCAATTTTTAATAAAAGCTTAGAATAAGAATAATTTAAATGAGAAATATAATTCTGCTTATTCAGAAATACAGAAATTTTCTTTTTTTTCTGTTTTTAGAATTTATTGCATTATTCTTCTTATTTAGCGCTACTAATAATTACCACCATTACAATTATTTAAGTTCAAGTAATAGTATTTCTGCAGGACTTTACAACTTTCAATACAGAATGACTTCTTACTTTTCGTTGAGAGAAATTAATAATCAACTAATGGTTGAAAATGCTAATTTGAAAAATCAGGTTCTCAATAGGGACATAGTTGTTGGAAGAAAATATATAAAACACAAAGATACGACCTTTAAAAAAAACTTTTTATTCAAAGAAGTTAGTGTGATTAATTCTCAATATAAATTTTATAAAAATAATTTGATCATTAATGCAGGTACAAAAAGTGGTGTTCAAAAAAAAACAGGGTTAATTGGAACTAAAGGTCTTCTAGGTATTGTAACCAATGTTTCAAGTAATTATGCTTCCATAAGACCAATTATCAATCCTGATTTTGGTTTA
Source organism: Bacteroidetes bacterium MED-G20 (assembly GCA_002457645.1). GTDB lineage: Bacteria > Bacteroidota > Bacteroidia > Flavobacteriales_D > Parvicellaceae > MED-G20. Next base: position 1,516 of record NTKH01000029.1, on the reverse strand, counting down.
AAAATTCTTCATAAAAAATCCAATAGTTGGGGAGATTTAATTTGGATTCCAGAAGAAAATAGTTTCAATAATGTTTATGTTAAAAATATTCCCATATATACGGATGTTAAAGAAGGTGATTTTTTTATAACATCTGGAGCTGAGGGATTATTCCCAAGGGGAGTAGTTATTGGAAGAGCGTTATCTATTAAGAAAAATATTGAAAAACAAACCTTAATTATTAAAGTAAAACTTGAGGAAGATTTTTCTAGTATAAAAGTTGGGTTTGTAGTTAAAAATCAATTTAAAGAGGAGTTAGATCAACATTTGAATTAGAAATGATTTTTGAATTGAAAAATATAATTTGGTTTTTTGGATTGATATTTATTCAAATTTTTTTTGTTGATGCTTTAGATTTTGGCACTTATTCCTCCTTTTTCTCACCTGTTATCATCACATTCTTTATATTGAAACAAAGGTTAAATACTACTGTTTTTCAGCTTTTAATTGCAGCATTTTTTTTAGGAATTATAACAGATGTTTTTAGAAATACGTTAGGTCTTAATACATCAATACTTCTAATCATTACTTTTCTGAAACCCACATTTTTATATGCTATTTCTTCTAAAGAAGATATTGAAAAGGATGTTGATTTAAATTTATTTAATATTGGAGTTTTTAGATTTTTATTATTTTTTGGAATATCTATTTTTACATACCATTTACTATTTTTTCTTTTAGAGCAATTTTCATTTAATAATTTTTTGATTTTACTTTTTAGAGCAATAATCAACACTCTTTCAGCTCTAATATTTTTAATATTCCTTCAATATATATTTATTTATAAAAAGTAATGGACCCCTATAAAAATAGAAGATGGGTAATTATTTTAATTATTATTTCAATTGGATTAATTTTTTCTTTTAGACTTTTTTACGTTCAAGTAATTAATCATGAATGGTCACATAGAGCTGCAAAAATCAGCTTAAAAACAGAAAATTTACAACCTCCTAGAGGTTTTATATATGATAGAAATAACAAACTTTTAGTGGGAGCGGAGACCGTATATGACTTATTTATTCTACCTATTGCTATCAAAGGAAAAGACACAATTTTAATTTGTAATTTATTTAACATTAGTAAACAAGAGTTTAAGAAGATTTTAGAAAATGCTAGTACTGGGTATAACGTCCCATATAAACCTTCAATTTTTATCAAATCAATGACACAATTGGAGCATGCCAAAATATCACCTTATATCGGAAAAATTTCGGGTGTATTTGCAGAAGCTAAAATTGATAGGGGATACCCATTGTCAATCGCTTCCCATTTGCTAGGGTATATTAGAAGAATTGATGAATTTCAATACCAAAATACGAGAGACTCTGGTGATTTTTTTTATACTAAAAATGATTTTATAGGGATTACTGGTTTAGAAAAACAATATGAATTATTTCTAAGAGGACATAGGGGGAATATTAATTACCTAAAAGATTATGCTGGAAACAAAATTCAAACTGTTAATAAAACTCCTGCA
>NTKH01000028.1 GCA_002457645.1 Bacteroidetes bacterium MED-G20 | reverse complement strand
CCTTATTTAATACGAAATCATCAATAGCTCCGAGACCTATAAATGTTATTTGATTTTTATCATCAATTTTAGTTTTAGTTTTGAATTGAAAATCGTTATAAGTAGGAAGAAATGGTAATCCAATAGCGCTAAATAGTAGCTGTAAATAAGATCTTCTAGCAGAAAAAACAAAAGTTGTTTTATTGTTTACTGGACCATCTAAAGTAATACCAAAATCACTTGATCCAACAGTTAAAGTCTTTGCTATTCGGTCAGGGTTTCCATCAATTTGTTTAAATTCTAAAACTGAACTCAATGCGTTTCCTCTGTTGGAGGGGAAAGCACCTGAGTATAAGTCAACTTCTCTTATGAAATTTACATTAATCATGCCTACAGGTCCACCTGAAGATCCTTGAGTTGCAAAATGATTTATGTTAGGGATTTCAATTCCATCAAGATAAAATCTATTTTCATTAGGAGCGCCTCCTCTTATAATTATATCATTTCTAAATGAAACTGTAGATGCAACACCTGGTAATGATGTAATAACTTTTGAGATGTCTCTATTTCCTCCAGGATTTCTATAAATTTCTGTAGCATTAATTGTTCTTTTACTTACGGGACTCTCTTCACTTTTTTGAAATGGCGATGCTGTAATTTCAACTTCATCTAATGAAGTTGAGGATTCAATTAATTTAATATCTAAGATGGTAGGTTTGTTAGGATTTACTATAACTTCTGCATAAACTACTGGCTCATATCCAACGAAAGAACATTTAATGGTATATAATCCAGGTTTTAAATTTTCAATTTCGTAGAAACCATCAAAATCAGAAGCTACACCAGAATTTATTTGTTCCACAAAAACATTGGCAAATGGAATTGTTTCGTTGTTTGTAGCGTCTACAACCTTACCCTTAATGACACTATTTTGACTTAAAATATTAGTTATACTAGTTAAAGATATGAGAAAATAAGTGAGTTTTTTCATTATGGAAAGTCTGTAAATAATAAATTTTATCTAACTAAATTGTTAATTACTTTGAAGTTTTGTTTATAATTTTACGAACAATATTAAACAAAAATCCTTAAAACCTTTGTTTTATTAATAATGTTTAAGTAATTTAGCTAAAAATTAAACAAATGCAAACTTACTCCATAGCAGACTTAGAAAAACTTTCAGGTATTAAATCTCATACGATCAGGATTTGGGAAAAAAGATACAACATAGTTAGTCCAGAACGAACGAATACCAATATAAGAGCTTACAATGATGATCAATTAAAGAAAATACTTAACATATCATTTTTAATCAATAATGGTTTAAAAATTAGTAAAATTGCTTCTTTAAGTCTAGATGAATTATCAACAAAAGTTATATCACTAACTTCTAGCACAGACTCCTTTGAGGCTCAAATAAATGACTTTGTTATATGTTCTCTTCAGTTTGACGAACCTTTATTTGAAAAAACGTATAATAGTTTAAGAAAAAATCATACCCTTTCATACATTTATGAAAATATTTTTATACCAACTCTGAGAAGAATCGGTGCGCTTTGGTCTTCTGGCGAACTATTCCCTGCTCAGGAGCATTTTTTATCTAACTTAATAAAGCAGAAGTTTTATCATGCGATAGAAGATGCTAAATCAACCATAAAAAGAGGTAAAAAAGCTTATTTATTCTTACCTCCATGGGAAGACCATGATTTTGCACTTTTATACTCTAACATGGTATTAAAAGAGAATGGTTTTGATGTAGTTAATGTTGGAAAAACTATTTCTTTTGATAGCATACTTCAATGTATTGAGAAAATAAAACCAGATATGTTATTTACTACGTTCATTGTTGGTCAGAAAGTTACATTACTACAAAAATTCTGCGACGATTTACGTAATCATTCAAACACCAAACTATTTTTTGCTGGAAACCCCGAATTATTGCGACTGGTCAATACACACGGTAAGGTATTTTATTCTCTTGATGAATTTGATAGGTTTTTTAATAATTCTTCTTTGAATTGAAAAACATTGCTGTAATAGGTTCTGGTTTTGCTGGACTTACTTCAGCTATTGAATTAGCTAGCCTCGGATACCAAGTAACAGTTTTTGAGAAAAATAGTATCGCTGGAGGAAGAGCGAGAAAGTTTCAAGTTAAAGGGTTTACTTTTGATATGGGTCCAAGCTGGTATTGGATGCCTGATGTTTTTGAAAAGTTTTTTAACAAACACGGCAAAAAAATTGATGATTATTACAAGTTAGTCAAGTTAGATCCAGGCTTTACAGTGATATATTCTAAAAATGACCAAATTAAAGTTCCAGCTTCATTTGACAAACTAGTGGATATTTTTGATAAAATTGAAGATGGAAGTGGTGAAAAGCTTAAAAATTTTATTGACAAAGCTGAAAAAAAATACAAAATAGGAATGGATAGTCTTGTATATAAACCATCTCATTCTCCCTTAGAATTTATCAATTTTAAAGTTCTCAAAGGTCTTTTCCATTTAAATGTTTTTTCCAATTTCAGATCCTATGTTAAAAAATATTTTTCAAATTCTAAATTAACCAGACTTATGGAGTTTCCTATCTTGTTTCTTGGTGCAACTCCACAAAATACACCTGCTCTTTATTCTCTTATGAATTACTCTGGTCTTCACCAAGGGACGTATTATCCAATCGGAGGATTTCATGAAATAATAGTTGCTCTTTCAAAATTAGCTAAAGAAAAAGGGGTTGCTATAAATTACAATTCTGTTGTAAATAAAATAGCTGTTTCAAACAACGAAGCAGATCATCTAATAGTAAATGGAAAAAAACTTGAATTTGATGGAGTGGTAGCAGCCGCAGACTATCATCATGTTGAGCAAGTTTTGTTAGATAAAAAGTATAGAAATTATAACAATGAATATTGGGAAAAAAGAGAAATGGCTCCCTCAAGCTTATTGTTTTATGTGGGGGTTGATAAAAAACTTGAAAATATTCATCATCACAATTTATTCTTTGATGAAGATTTTGATCAGCATGCAAAAGAAATTTACGATGAACCAAATTGGCCTAAAAACCCTTTGTTTTATTTAAGTTGTCCATCAATTACAGATACTACTGTAGCACCTAAAGGAGAGGAAAACCTTATGTTTTTAATTCCACTAGCTCCAGGGCTTCAAGATAATAATGAAATGAGAGAAAAGTATTTTAAAATTGTTCTAGAGAGGTTAAAGAAATTAACCGGAAACGATATAAAAAATAATATAGTTTACAAAAAATCTTATTGTGTGAATGATTTCAAAGAAGATTATAATGCTTTTAAAGGAAATGCATACGGTTTGGCCAATACATTAAGACAAACTGCTATCTTTAAGCCATCAATGAGGAATAATAGCATCAAAAATTTATATTATACTGGCCAACTAACAGTGCCGGGTCCTGGTGTTCCACCATCTATTATTTCCGGTCAGATCGTTGCACAAGAAATTGATAAACAATTAAAAAAAGCATCATGATAAATTTGTACCATAAAATTTCTAAAGAAACTAGTAAAAATATAACACAACTTTACAGCACCAGTTTTTCATTTGGAATCAAGCTTTTAGATAAAAGTATTCACGACGCAATTTATTCTATATATGGATTTGTTCGTCTAGCTGATGAAATTGTTGATTCATTTCATGACTACCCAAAAACAGAGATGCTGTCAGAATTTAAAGATGAAACTTATAAATCTATTGATAGAAAAATCAGTGTAAATCCTGTTTTACACTCCTTTCAAATGGTTGTTAATCAATATTCTATAGATACACATTTAATAGATAAATTTCTTCAAAGCATGGAACAAGACTTAGATGATATTCATTATTCTAATGATGCTTACAAAGATTATATTGTTGGTTCTGCAGAAGTTGTAGGTCTTATGTGCTTAAAGGTTTTTGTTAACGGAAATGAAAAGCTTTACAAAAATTTAGAAGACTCTGCACGAAGATTGGGTGCTGCCTTTCAAAAAATTAATTTTTTAAGAGATGTTAAGGCAGACTACCAGGAGCTAGGAAGAACATATTTTCCAGGTGTCGATTTAGATAAATTTACACGAATTGAGAAATTAAAGATTGAAGCAGATATACAAGAAGATTTCAAGTATGCTTTAGAAGGAATTGTCAAGTTACCGTCTTCTTCAAGGCTTGGAGTTTATGTTGCGTACAGGTATTATTTCTCTTTATTTAAAAAGATTAAAAAAATATCTTCAGAAAGGTTAATGGAAGAAAGAATACGCGTTCCTAACACAAAAAAGCTTTACATTACTTTTGAGTCTATTTTTCAAAATCGTTTCGATTGGATTTGATCAACATATCTATCACAATAATTACCTTTTTTTTAATGGAAATCGTTGCATGGTTAACTCATAGATATATTATGCACGGTGTTTTTTGGTATTTTCATAAAGATCATCATACAAGAGATAATAAGGGTTTCTTTGAGAAAAATGATTTTTTCTTTTTGATATTTGCTTTGCCTGGATCTGCTTTCATAATGTATGGTTTAGAAATTGGAATCAATTTTATTCCTTTTTGGATTGGACTAGGTATAACGATATATGGGGCTGCTTATTTCTTTGTTCATGATTTATTCATTCATCAAAGAATCAAAGTTTTAAAAAAAACTAAAAATAAATATTTACTTGGTATTAGAAGAGGGCATAAAGTCCATCACAAAAAACTATCAAAAGAAGATGGAGAATGCTTTGGTATGTTGTTTGTTCCACTAAAATATTTCAGGCAATATAAATAGCCTTATGCAAAAATATTTATACCAAACAATACTTTTTTGTTCGGTTTTATTCCTTTTGTTATCTTTTTTTTAAATGACTAATGTATCATATATCATTCTAGGAGCTGGAGCATCAGGTTTAATGCTTGCTTATCGCATGTCGCAAGACAGTTATTTTGATGACAAATCCATTTTAATTATTGATAAAGTAAAAGATAAAGGAAACGATAAGACCTGGAGTTATTGGGAAGAAGGAGAAGGAGAGTGGGATGAATTTTTAACTAAAAAGTGGTCTAAGATATTTTTTGGAAGTGAAACTTTTTCTGACACACTTAATATTTCGACATATAGTTATAAAATGATCAGAAGCGAATTTTTTTATGAAAATCTGTGGAAAAGTATTCGTTTAAAATCTCACATAAAATTTGTAGAAGATGACGTACTTAGCTTTTGTGAAACGGAAGATGGAGTTAAGGTAGTGACAGCTAAATCTACTTACTTTGGATATAAAATTTTAAATAGTATTCCCGATAAAAATAGTTACAGCAACCAAAAAAGGTATCCTGTTTTACAACAGCATTTTATGGGTTGGTTTATAAAAAGGAAGGATGGATTTTTTGATGATACCGTAGCTACCTTTATGGATTTTAATTTACCTCAAAATGGGAACACCCGATTTATGTATGTCTTACCTATTGATAAAAAGACAGCATTGTTTGAATACACCTTATTTTCAAAAGATCGCTTGGAATATGCAGAATATGAACAGGCAATTTTAGCTTATTTGGAAAAGAAAAAAATCTTTGATTACAAGTTAATAGAGAAAGAGGTTGGAAGTATACCAATGACATCCTTTAAGTTTGAGCAATTAAATTCAAAGAGCATACTTAATATAGGAACAGCGGGAGGATGGACTAAAGCAAGCACAGGATACACCTTTTATAATACTTCAAAAAAGACAAAAGACCTAGTAGCCTTTATTAAAAAAGAAGAAGATTTATCTAAGTTTTCTAGAAGAAAAAAATTTTGGTTTTACGATTTGCTTCTACTTGATGTACTTGCCAACAACAACGAAAAAGGATCTGCATTGTTTGCTTCAATATTTAAAAAAGTTAATGTCAAAACTATTTTAAAGTTTTTGGGTGAGGAATCCAATATAAGAGAAGATCTTAAAATTATTACTTCAGTATCTCCAATTCCTTTCATTCTGGCTATTATTAAGCGTTTTTTAAAAATAAAATAACAGGAATTTATCTTAATTTTTCTTTTTTAAACCTTTTGAAGGTATTATATAGTTTTTATGCTTTTATTGGTAATGATTGGTTATCAAAAAAAGGCTGAATATTTTTGCAAGAAAAAAATGCTAAAAGTGTTTTTTTAGATATCGCTCTGAAAATGTTTTTATTTCATTTCTGCATTTTATAAATGCTTCTTCAATTTCTAATTCTCCACCGTTGACCTTAGAAGGGTCTTTAAAATTATGATGTGTAAAATGTGTTTTTTTTAAGAAAACTGGACAACTTTCATTAGCATGATCACATACAGTAATAACATGTGTAATTTCTTTATTAAGATATTCATCAATAGTATTTGAAGAATGATTACTAATATCTATATTATCTTTAGACATAATTTCTATGGCTCTTTTATTGACTCCTTCAGCTCTAACACCAGCACTGTAAATATTGGCAGAAATATTTAAATTGTTTTTAAAGAATTTGAGGTATCCCTCTGCAATTTGACTTCTACAGCTATTGCCTGTACATATAACTAAAATATTATAAATTTCCATCTAAAATTATTTTTAACCTAAGTTACTATCTTTAAACTATTATTTAATTATTTTATGAAAATTAATACCCCATTAAGATTTACTATTTTTAGTTCAATTATTTCCTCTCTTTTTTTAATTTTTTTAATTTTTTGTATTAATTATTTTATTCTAGAAACAAAACTTCTTTATCACATATACTTTTACTTATTCATATTATTATTTGCCTTTTCTGGGATTGTAACTTACTTTTTATTGGAGATTTTTATCAATAGAAAAATTCGTCTTTTATTTAGAATGGTTCAGACTTATAAAATGTCTAGTTCAGATTTTAATCTGAATATGAATGAGGATATTCTTTCTGAAAGTGAAGAAAAAATATTAATGCTTGGTAAAAAAAATAGCGCTGAGTTAGTAAAGTTAAAGTCAGAAGAAAAGTTTAGAAGAGAGTTTATTGGAAATCTAGCGCATGAACTTAAAACTCCTATTTTTAGTGTTCAGGGTTATATTTTAACTCTTTTGGAAGGTGGCTTAAATGATTCTATGGTAAATGAAAAATTTTTAAAAAGAGCTTTAAAAGGAGTGAATAGAATGAATAAATTAATTATGGATTTAGATATGATTACTAGGTTTGAATCTGATAGAATTAATCTGGAAATCGAAGAAAATAATATTTTAGAAATTTGTCAGGATATTTTTGATAGCTTAGAACTAAAAGCAAAAGAAAAAAATATTTCTATTTCTTATGCTGATACTTATATTAATCCTATTATGGTTAAATGTGACAGTAATCGAATTGGCCAAGTAATGCAAAATTTAATAATTAATGCAATAAATTATTCTAAATCTGAATCTAAAGTAATTGTTCGTTTTTTGGAGATTGAATCTAATATTTTAATTGAAGTTGAGGATAATGGACCTGGTATTGACGAAAAATACATTAATCGTCTTTTTGAAAGATTTTATAGAGTAGATAAGAGCAGGGCTAGAAATGAAGGTGGAACTGGTCTTGGGCTTTCTATTGTCAAACATATCGTTGAAGCTCATGGCCATAATGTTCAAGTTCGTAGTACTGAGGGAGAAGGTTCAACTTTTTTCTTTACCTTAACAAAAATTTAAATTTTATACAATGAAAAATATATATAAACTAGGATTCCTATTAATGTTAATTTTAGTGGTGTCAAGCTGCTCCAAAAAAGGCTGTACTGATCCAATGAGTTTGGCTTATAATAGTGAAGCATCAAAAGATGATGGAAGTTGTACTTATCCTGAGGTCTCAAAAAAAACTCTTTTGATAAGAAAAACAGGAGATTGGTGTCAATATTGTGGTGAACATGCTACTGAGTTTGTTGATGATGTTGAAAATAATTACTCTAGTACTGTCCAAGTAATGGATTTACATTATAATGATGGAATGGCTGTTGATGTAGGGTATAATATGATAAGTACTTTAGGAAGTATGTCAACTCCAGGATTTGCTGTAGGATCAGTAATTTACCCATTAAATTATTCACAGATTACTCAAGCTATTAATGCTGATATCCTTTTGACTCCAGAAGTAAATATTGATCTAAATTTTTCAATCCAAGATGGAAAAATGAATATTAATATTCATTCTTTATTATCAACAGGTATGTCTGGAGATAATTATTATTTGGCTGCATATATTTTGGAAGATGGACAAGTTGGAAACCAATCAATTGCAACTTCAACAGGAACAATTGTAGATCCCAATTTTATTCATAATAATACACTTAGAACCGAGGCTAGCGGAAGTGGAAACCCATTTGGCAATTTGATAGAATTTGATGCTGATGGAAATAATATTACATCTTATTCAGATATAATTCTTGCACCATCTTCAATTTGGAATCCTGATAATTTATATGTTGTTGCAGTTATTTGGCAGCAAGATGGATCAACTTATAGATTTGTTAATTTAGAAAACTAAAAAATTGAAATGATAAATAATAAGTTTAATTTTTTTATTCTTATTTCGGTTCTTATTTTTTCATCATGTAACAAAAGAGGCTGCACTGATCCAATAAGTTTAGCTTATGAAATTGATGCTACTAAAGATGATGGTAGTTGTACTTACCCTGAAAACTCAAAGAAAACCTTAGTTCTTAATTCTACAGGAACATGGTGTCAACAATGTGGAGATTGGGGAAAAATCTATTCTCAGGATCTTTCCAATAGTTTTTCAGATGTTCAAATAATCACCCTTCATAATAATGACAACTTTTCTGTAGATATTGGTTATTACTTACAATCTCATTTAGATTCTATTCATGGTCCAATGGGAGAGCCTCATTTTTATGTAGGAACAGCTAATATCCCTAACGATTATAATCAATTAGTAAGTGCAGTAAGTGCAGATCTTCTTTTGAATCCTGAAGTTAATATGGATTTTAATTTTTCAGTTGAAGATGGTAAAATGAATATCAATGTTCAATCAGAACTTTCTAACGGATTTTCAAGTAATAATCTTTATTTAGCTACTTACATACTAGAAGATGGGCAAGTAAAAGATCAGAATGTTTTAGGAGTTTATGATCCAAATTATATACATGACAATATTTTAAGAACTGAAGCAAGTGGAAGTGGCTCTGGGTTTGGTTCATTAATAGAATTTGATGCCAATGGTAGAAACCTAACTTCCTACAGGGATGTTGAATTAGAACCATTAACTTCATGGAATCATGATAAATTATATGTTGTTGCTGTTATTTGGGAATTTGACGGATCTGATTACAGATTGGTAAATGTTGAAAAATAAGTTATAAATTCACTTTTTCAAAAGCTACTTTAAGTAGCTTTTTTTTTGGATTAGGAATTTTTTTAATTGAATTAAAATTTTGTTTTTTTAAATCTATTTCTCCTTGCTTAAAGAAAGAAATGGAATATTTTTTTTTATAATATTTGGCCAAATATTCTTGTTCCGTTTGTCCTGGGGTTGGAATAAACATTACTTTTTTTTGAAGATAATATAGATCCATTATACTACTGTATCCTGATCTGCATATTATAAGTTCAGAGCTGGAAATTAATTTTGTAAAGTCCTTTATTTCTAAATGAGAAAAAATACTTATGTTTTCAATTAATTTTTTATTCTCTTTTGTTTTGCCATTAATTATCGCACACTGATAATTAGATTGAAGAAAGCAACTTGTTATTTCTTCTTCTAAAAGACTTCTGTGTGGTTCAGGACCCGAAATTATGGCAAGATATTTATATAGAATTTTAGAATCATCATTTTTATATTTTTCAAACCTAGATAGCGGTCCTATATTTAAACATTTCATTTTATTTTTTGATAATTCACCTGATAGTTTACCATTTTCAAAGTCTGGAATCCATATATGGTCAAAGTTTTTGATAATTTTTCTATTGATTACATTAATCAGTTTTGTAACTAATAAAGGTCCCATAATATTTAGTTGATGTGTAATAAAAATATTGGTGGCGCTTTTACTTCTTAATCCAAACCTATTATCAGAAATTATAATATCTATATTTTCTTCCAAGCTTATTTTTTCAATAATATTTTTTTCTTTAATTATTCTATTGATAAACTTAGGAACTTGCATTAGTATCGCAAACCCTTGATTTACTTTCTTACTGTAGTAGGGTTCATACCCTTTTATAATGATATGATTTGTATTAGGGAATTCTTTTTGAAAAATTCTTTTAGCAACTAGATCACCACAAGTTATTACATGGTGTCCTCTATTTATTAATTCTTTTATTATTGGAATAGTTCTTGAAATATGACCTAAGCCCCAGTCAAGAGGAGCAATTAATATTTTTTTGGAAATTGTCAGCTTTTATAGAGTGATTTATTTTCTTCAATAAATGAGTTAATTTCCATCAACCCTATTTTTTTAATCGAAGATGTAATAAAGAAAATAGGAAATGTTTCCCATGTTTTTAAAATATGATTTTTATAATTTAATAAGTTTTCTTCAGCTTCAATTTTTTTTAATTTATCAACTTTTGTAAAACATATAACAAATGGAATTTCTTTTATTGCACAGTATTCCATAAACTCAATATCAATTTTTTGAGGTTCAATTCTTAAATCAATCAATAAAAAAAGAGAGATTAAGTTTTTTCTGTTTTCAAGATACTTTAATGTGAATTTTTGAAATTCTTCTCTTGATTTTTTAGAAACTTTAGCATACCCATATCCAGGTAAGTCTGCAAAATAAATAGAGTCGTTTATTAAAAAATGATTTATCAGTTGAGTTTTTCCAGGCTTTCCAGAAGTCTTTGCAAGTTTTTTAATATTAGTTAAAGCATTGATTAACGAAGATTTTCCAACATTAGATCTACCAATAAATGCATATTCTGGAAAGTTTTCATTCGGACATTTCTTCCAATCCGTATTGCTACATATGAAAGTAGCTTTATTTATTTTCATAATTCTTAAGCTCTTTAAGATACGAATCTATATGTCTGTCTTTTTTTTCAGGATAAATATCTTTAATTGATATTAAAATACCAGTTTCTTCAACTTCACCAAACTTATTGTTCATAGCTGTTCCAAAGCTTCTCATCGTAGATGAAAGGTTCATATATGCTCCTATAAGTGGTGGCAATGAACAATCTAGTTCCTTAAGGTTTTTTATTAATGTTTTGTAGGCATCTTTATAATCAAGCACTTCAATTTCTTTTAAAAACTGTTTTATTTCGTAATGTGGTTTCAAAGGTTTTTTTGCTTTAATCCAGTTCTCTTTATTTGGGAAAAAGTGATTAATAAATCCTAGTATCAAATCCCTACCTTTCTTATTAAAATCAAGATACATAGTCACTTTTCCAAAGAAATATTGTACATCAGGATATTTTACGACAAGTGCTCCTAGTCCATCCCAAAGATTATCTAGTGAGAAAATACTTTTCCTATTTCCAGATGAAGGTTGGTAAGCTGGTTGAACAAAAGATCTGCCAAGTTCAATGGTCTTTGGAAAAATCTCATTAGAAAATTCTTTATTAAAATCAAACAGATTATTGGTCGCAGTTTTATGATACTTTTTTGAGTTTATTATATCAACTCCTAAAAGAAAACGATATCCTCCAATAATTTGCTTTTCTTCTGGGTCCCATACTAATAATTGTTTGTAATAAGCTTCCTCTCTTTGGTCATACTCATCTAAGTCATATGGTTTTCCTGTCCCTCCACCCGCATTTCTAAATGAGATTTCTCTTAGTCTTCCAATTTCTAATGTAGCATTAGGTTGGCTATGAAAGTCAATTATATATATATCATGATTAGAATAATTAGTTTTTCTAATAAAGGTATTTTTATTTAATTCCTTTTCTAGATTATCTATTGATATTGGATCAATAATTTTTTTCATTACTTAATGTAATCTTTAAAATCAAAATTAGCATTGTTTTTAATTTGATAGACAAACTTTTTAACTAATTGAGCCCATTCTAAGTCCGTTTTTGAGTTAGTTAATAATTTAGGATCTATGGGATGTCCCATGTTAAATTTTATGGTCTTACCTTTTTGTAAAAACATTTCATTTGGAAGCAAGAACATTTCTAAATTTAATTTTATCCTAAGCTTTTGTCTCCAATAAGCTATTTTATAAAATCTTTTAGAGTTAAATCCTTCTACAAATACTGGAAATATGGTGGTGTTATATTTTTTTGCTTTGGAGATGAATGTTTTTCTCCATTCTAGATCTTCAATTTTTTTATTTTTTTTTCTAGAAACTAAGCCAGCTGGAAATATTACAATACATTGGTTAGACTGAAATAGTTTATCAAGTCTTAAAATATTTTCTCTTGAGTTCAGTCCATGCTTATTAATTGGAATAAAGTATTCTTTAAAGGGTTCTAAATGTGTTAGTATATCGTTGACTAAAAACTTTATATCTTTTCTATATTTTCCAATTTCATTTATCATAGCTACACCATCTAGACCTCCTAATGGATGATTAGCCACTACAATTACTCTTTTTTTTGTTGGAAGATTTTCAAATCCATAATTATTTGAGGTAACTCCCAATTCTTTAACTCCTCCTCTAACAAAATCCAAATTTTTTTTTCCATTAAGTTTTTGAAGTATAAAATTGATTTCTTTTTCTCTGACAATAGATTTTAATTTTTTTAATAGAAAATTTGGAATCAACTTATGAAATAAAGGACTTTTAAGAGCAATTACTTTAGAAATATCAATCTTTTTTTCAGTTTCCATTATTTCTTTTTTCCAAGACTACAAATATAAAAATTAGTTGTTATTATTTTATTAAATAAAATTTAAATATCCACTTTTTACCACTACAATATTTATTTAAATTACTCTGCAATAATGTTTTATTTGAAACTTAATGATTAAAAATTCGTTAAAAGTTATTCACAATTATAAAATTGTGGGAAAATGTGGGTAAATATTTATTAGATTTACAAATAAAACTGAGCTAATTGTCTGGATTTATAGGAGAATATCATTGCAAATTGGATACTAAAGGAAGAATGTTGATTCCTTCAGATATAAGAAAGCAATTACCTCCTATTGATCAAGAACAATTTGTCATTTCTAGAGGCGTTGATGATTGTCTTTCAATGTATACTTCATCGGAGTGGAAGGTAGTCATGAGCAAATTAAGAAAGCTCAACAGGTTTAAATCTAAGGATAGAAAATTTGCCCGAATGTTTCAAAAAGGCGCTACCAAAATTAATGTTGATAATAATGGTAGACTGTTACTTCCTAAAGGTTTACTTGGTTGGGCAGGGATCAAAAAAGAGTTAGTCATAGTTGCAAATGTTGATTTGTGGGAGATTTGGGATAAGAAGACGTATGAAAACATGATGAAAGCTGACTGGGATGAATTTGATCAACTGGCTCACGAAGTTATGGGGGAGTCGTCAGATGCGGAATGAGCAATATCACAAACCCGTTTTATTAGACGCTTCGGTAAGTGCGTTAATTACTGACCCTTCTGGGTTCTATGTAGATGTTACCTACGGAGGTGGTGGTCATTCAAGAGAAATTCTTAAAAATCTTTCAAATGGATCTTTGATGGCTCTTGACCAAGATTCTGATGCTATAAGTAACGGAATTGATGACGAACGATTTTCTATTGTTAGACAAAATTTTAGAAATATTCAAAATGTACTTGAAGCTAATTCAAAGAAAAAAACCATTGGAGTATTAGCAGATTTGGGAGTTTCATCTCATCAATTTGATAGCCCCAAAAGAGGTTTTTCTTTCAGATTTGATAACCGTTTGGATATGAGAATGAATTCTGACTCTAGCTTTGATGCTTATGATTTAATAAATAATTATGACGAACAGCAATTAGAAAATATTTTTAATCAGTTTGGAGATTTCAGAAAAAGTGAATCAAAAAAGTTAGCTAGCACAATAATAGATTCTAGGGCAAACAGTTCAATAGAAACCACCTTTCAGTTGGTATCAATAATTGAATCATTAGTCCCTGTTAAAATCAGAAATCAATTTTTAGCAAGGGTGTTTCAATCTATTAGAATTGAAGTAAATCAGGAATTAAATGCTTTGATTGAGTTTTTATCTCAATTGCCAAAGGTACTAAGTGAAAATGGTATCGCTTGTGTAATAACCTATCATTCATTAGAGGACAGGTTGGTTAAGAATTTTTTTAAGTCTGGAAATTGCGAGGGCTTTTTAGAGAAAGATTTTTTTGGAAATATTACTCGGCCCTTTTCCTTGATTAATAAAAAGCCAATTACTCCCTCAGAATTTGAAATTAAGAAAAACCCAAGAGCAAGAAGTGCCAAATTGAGAATTGCAAAAAGGAATTAGAATGACAATTTTTAAAGAAATATTTTCTGGGGATCTTTTTAAAAAAGGATTGGTTATTAACAACACTCCGTTTTTAGCCTACGTCACTTTTCTAATGATTTTATATGTGGCATATGGTTATCATGTAGATAATGTTGTAATGAAGATTTCTAAGGAAAGTAAAAAAGGAGAAAAGCTTTATTCTGAAAGACAATCTGCTCTAGAGTTATACGACAAAGAAAGTTTACAGAGTAAAGTTGTAAAAGAAACAGAAAAATGGGGATTATATGAGTCTATTGACCCTCCAATAGTTATACATAATAAAAATTCTGATAATGAAAAATAAAGAATCACTTATCAGATTATATCTAGTTTATTTCTTAGTGTTATTCTTAGGAATTGGAATTGTAAGTCAAATTTTTTATTTGCAAATTTTTAAAGGAGAGCAATTAAAATCAGATGCTAATAAGCAAATTTTTGTTTCTAAAAAAGTAATTGCACCAAGGGGGAATATCTATGCATCTAATGAGCAAAAAACATCACTAGCTCTTTCTGTTCCTCGTTACAAAGTATTTGTTGATTTGATTACTATAAAAGAAAAAGACTTTAAAGAAAATATTGAAGGCCTTTCTGACTCTCTTGCTCATTTATTAGGACTTAAGACATCCTTAGAATGGAAAAATATTTTAGAAAAACAAAGGCTAGACAGTAATAGATATTTTCACATTGCTAGAGGATTGAGAAATGACCAAATCGTAAGATTGAAAAATTTCCCAATTTTCAATTTAGGAAAATACAGAGGCGGTTGTATTGTTATCAAATCTAATCAAAGGGTGAAACCATATGGAATGCTTGCTAACAGAACAGTGGGCTATGCGGTTGAAAACAAGGGGAACAAAGCCATATTAGTGGGTCTTGAAGGTGCCTTTAATGACTATTTAAAAGGACAAAATGGTCTAATGCTCATGGAGAAAATTCGAGGTAATGAGTGGAAGCCAGTTGATGATGAATTTTCTATAGAACCAGTTCCAGGAAGTGATATTTACACTTCAATTGATGTCAACATTCAAGATGTTGCAGAGGATGCTTTATTAAGACAGTTAAAAGATCAAAAAGCACAAAAAGGTTGTGCGGTTTTAATGGAAGTTAAAACTGGATTTGTAAAGGCTATTGCCAACCTTTCCTACGACTCTAAATCTGAAACCTACTTTGAGGCGCAGAATCACGCGGTTGGCCTAGCATCAGAGCCAGGGTCAACCTTTAAGTTGGCTTCATTACTTGTGGCTCTGGAACAGGGAAAGGTAAAGATTACAGACTCTGTTGAAATGAATGGAAAATATGAGTTTTATGATAATTACTTAACAGATGGAGGTAAAGTTTATGGTAAAAATACCGTTAAGACTGCTTTTGAAAAATCATCAAATGTTATAAGTAAAATAATTTATGATAGTTATAATAATTCTCCTCAGGAATTTATTGATGGATTAAAGGAAATTGGAATTCATCAAAAACTTGGATTAGATATTCTTGGCGAAGGAATTCCTTTAATTAAAGAAGCTTCTGACCCTACATTTACAGGAATAACCCTCCCATGGATGTCAATCGGGTATGAACTCAAAATGACTCCATTACAGACGTTAGCTCTTTACAATGCTGTTGCTAATAACGGGGTCTTTTTAAAACCTCAATTTGTAAAGTATATAAAAAAAGGAAGTGTAGTTCAACAAGAATATGAACCAAAGATTTTGAATTCTTCTATTTGTTCTAAATCTACACTTAAAGATTTAAAGGAAATGCTTGAGGGAGTAGTGGAAAGAGGGACCGCTAAAAATATAAAAGCAAGAGGATTTAAAATTGCTGGTAAAACAGGTACTTCAAAAATTGCTTTAGGATCTAAAGGATACGGAAATCAATATCAAGCCTCTTTTTGTGGGTATTTTCCATCTCAAGATCCTATATATAGTTGTATTGTAGTAGTCCAGGGTCCCACCAAAAATATATTCGGTTCTGTTGTTTCGGGTACTGTCTTTAAGGAAATAGCAGATAAAGTCTATGCACAGGAGTTTCATAAAGAATCCATTATTCATAATGATTCGCTCAATCGATTCCCCTATTCAAGAAATGGCAATAAAAAGGATTTTCTGGTTGCTTCAAAAACCATGAATATACCTGTTGATGATTTATCAGATAAAAAATCTCTGTTAATAACAACGAGAACTGGAAATAATGCGATTAAAATCATTTCAAAAAAAATACAAAGAGGCCTAGTACCTGATGTAGTAGGGATGGGTCTAATTGATGCAACTTTTCTTTTAGAAAAATTTGGGTTGTTTGTTCAACCAGTGGGTTCAGGAATTGTTAGAGAACAATCTATAAAAGCAGGTTATAGAGTTAATAAAGGACAAAAGATTGTTTTACAATTAGGATGAAGTTACTTAAAGACATAATATATGGAGTTAGAATCGAAGAGGTCAAAGGCAATACCAATATTGCTGTTGAAAGCATTTCATTTGACTCGAGAGAAATAAATAACTTATCTCTTTTTGTAGCTGTAAAAGGGTTTAATCAGAACGGACATCATTTTATATCATCTGCTGAGGAAAGAGGTGCTTGTGCCATTATTTGCGAAACCTTACCCCATAAATTAAAAGAAAATATCACTTATATAAAAGTGTCAGACAGCTCAGAATCTTTAGGAATTATTGCTTCTAATTTTTACGATAACCCTTCAGAAAAATTAAAAATTGTTGGAATAACAGGCACTAATGGAAAGACAACCTGTGCTACTCTTTTATATGATCTCTACAGGTTAATGGGATATAAAACTGGCCTTATCTCAACAGTAAATATTAAAATTTTACATAAAACGATACCATCTACTCATACTACACCTGATGCCATAAGAATTAATGAACTATTAAATAAGATGGTTGAAAATGGTTGTACACATGTTTTTATGGAGGTTAGCTCTCACGCATTAGATCAGAGAAGAGTATCAGGAATATCATTTGATATTGGAGTTTTTACAAATATTTCAAGAGATCATATGGATTACCATCCGTCTTTAGACCATTATATAGGATCCAAAAAGAAACTATTCGAATCGCTTAAAAAAGATTCTTTTGCCATAATTAATAAAGATGATTCTTATGGGTTTGAGATGGGAAGAGAGATTGTTGCCAAATCTTTATTTTATGGAATCAATGAAAGTGGAAATTTCAAGGGAAAGGTAATAGAAAACAACATATCAGGACTTTCTATTGAAATTGATGGCTATGAGATGACTTCCCGATTGATAGGAGAGTTTAACGCCTATAATCTATTAGCTGTTTATGCAGTTACAAGAACTTTAGGGCAAGACCCTCTTACTATCCTTACAATTCTCAGTAATCTTAAAGCTCCTGAAGGAAGATTTGAATATGTGATATCCCCTTCTAAAATAACAGCAATTATTGATTATGCTCATACTCCAGACGCTTTAGAAAATATTTTAAAAACTCTTGTCAGTTTAAAAAAAGGGAGTGAAAAAATAATAACAGTTTTTGGCTGTGGTGGAGATAGGGATAATGGTAAAAGACCTTTGATGGGAGAAATTTCAGCAATTTATAGCCAACATGTGTTGGTTACGTCTGATAATCCAAGATCTGAAAATCCAAAAAAAATTATTGAAGAAATATGTAAAGGAATATCACCTTCAAAAAAAAATAAAGTAACCATTATAGAAGATAGAAGAAAAGCGATCAAAGCAGCATGTGAAATGGCAAGTAGTGGTGACATCATATTAATTGCAGGCAAGGGCCACGAAAAGTATCAAATAATAGGAAACGAAAAAATCCATTTTGATGACCTAGAGGAGACTATAGAAATTTTTAAAAAAACACAAGAATAATGCTATATCATTTTTTCAATTTCATTAGTAATTATATAGATTTTCCTGGATCGGGATTATTTGATTTTATTTCTTTTAGAGCAGGAATGGCTTTAATAACTTCTTTGGTTATTACTTTAATTTTTGGAGGAAAACTTATTGACTATCTACACAAAAAGCAAGTAGGGGAGTCAATAAGAGATTTGGGTTTAGAGGGGCAAATGGAAAAAACCGGAACTCCTACTATGGGGGGCGTAATAATAATAGCTGGAATTATTATCCCTTCACTTCTATTTGCAAAGCTAGATAATATATATATCCAATTAATGTTAATTGCCACTGTGTGGTTGGGAATTATAGGATTTATTGACGATTATATTAAAGTATTTAAAAAAAACAAAAAAGGTTTAGCTGGAAAATTTAAAGTAATTGGTCAAATTGGGGTGGGAGTTATTGTTGGTGCTTCTATGTATTGGA
>NTKH01000027.1 GCA_002457645.1 Bacteroidetes bacterium MED-G20 | reverse complement strand
AGTTCTAAACATAACTCCAACCTTTTTTAAATTAAACCCTAACCAGTCAATAGATGTAAAATTGATTTTAACCGTTCCGCCAAAAAACTTTTCTACCCACTGGGGTTACTTAGATGTGGGCCCCGCAAAAGAACAAAAATCTTATGAGGTGGATAAGCAACGATTAACTACTGGAATCAATATAGTATCAAAAATAGAAGTCTTAATTAATCAATCTCCTAGAGCCAATCAAAACTATAAATGTGAGATATTAAAGTTTGTCGAAATTTCTAGCACTAATGAAGAAAACCGGTTGTTTAAGGTGAGTATCAAGAATTCCGGAGGCATGATTTTAAAGCCCCATGTTCACTTAGAATATGGTATTTATGAAACAGCCGAATTAGTGAAGTTTGGTTCAAAAGAAAAAACAATATATCCTGGTGAAACCATTGAGATTGAGTTAGAAATTTCTATAACAAAAATAACTACGTCTGGACAGCTTGCAGTAATTTTAGATTATGGTCATGATACTCAAATTGAAGGGGCTGTCCTTGAAATTGCTCCTTAAAGGTTTTTTTATTACTTTTTTTTTATTTGCATACTCACAAGAAAAAATTAATACTCATTATCAAAATTCAGGTAAATTAAAAGAAGTTTTTTATGGTTTTGTTAATAAAGATGACACTATCAAAAATGGACTGTATAAAATTTATTATGAAAATGATTCTCTATGGCAGATTGGTGAATTTAATAATGGTTTGCTTTCTGGTTTTTGGAGGGACTATTACCCAAATGGAAAAATAAAACAATTGTTGTATTTCGATAAGGGAGTTCTAAGAGACTCCACTGTTTCATACTATCCAAACGGAAATATATATCAAGTAAATAATTACCAAAATGACATATTAAACGGTGTGTCTAAAACCTATTTTGAGGGCGGTAAATTAAAGTTTGAAAACTTATATTCAGATGGTAAAAAAGAAGGTGTTCAAAAGTCTTATTTTAAAAATGGGCATTTGAAAGAGGTTTTCTTTAGCTCTCGGGGTTCAAAAAATGGAACTTTTCAAGGTTACTACAAAGAAAAAGAAGGCGGGTTGCAAAAAAAATGTTTTTATTTAAATGACGTTCTTAATGGAAATTTTTTTGGTTATTATGAAAGTGGAAATTTGATGAACCAATCTAACTATATAAACGATACTATTTCTGGAAAATATTATGAATTTTTTGATTCCACTCAAAAGTTAGTTTCAAATTTTGGACATTATATAAAAGGGAAACGAGAAGGTAAATGGATTTGGTACTATCAAAATGAAAAAATTTACATAAGTGGTGATTTTGTTAATGACAAAAAAAATGGGGATTGGCAAGTTTTTTATTCAGATGAAAAGATAAAACAAAGGGGTGGATACTCTGATGGAAAGGAAGTGGGCTTGTGGGAGTTCTTTGATATTAATGGCTACTATTCATTTAAAGGACACTACTTAAATGGTTTAAAAAATGGTCAATGGACTTCATATTATCCTAACGGAAAAATTAAGGTCATTCAATTTTATAAAAAAGGATTAAAAGAAGGAATGGCTTTCTTTTATGATGAAGAGGGTGGATTAATAGAAAAAGCCATTTTTAAAAATGATTCTATTTATCAAAACAATTAAAACGCTGCATTGTTTGGGGTTCTTGGAAAAGGAATAACATCCCTAATATTATTCATTCCAGTAACAAACATCATTAATCTTTCAAATCCAAGTCCAAAACCAGCGTGTGGAACAGTGCCAAATTTTCTGGTCTCTAAATACCACCAAATAGCGTCTTTTGGAACGTTAAATTCTTTACACTTTTCTTCTAAAACATCGTGTCTTTCTTCTCTTTGTGAGCCACCAATAATTTCACCAATTCCTGGGAATAAGATGTCCATGGCGGCTACCGTTTTACCGTCATCATTTCTTCGCATGTAAAAGGCTTTTATTGAAGCTGGGTAATTCACTATAACAACGGGTTTTTTGAAATGCTTCTCTACTAGAAACTTTTCATGCTCACTTTGAAGGTCAATACCCCACTCTATTTTATATTTAAATTTCTTCTTTTTATTGGGCTTAGATCTTAATAAAATTTCAATTGCCTCAGTGTAAGAAATTCTTTCAAATTCATTATCTATCACCATCTTCATTCTTTCTAAAAGTGAAAATTCATTTCTTTTCTCCTTAGGAAGTTGTGACTCTTCTTTGGTAGCCCTATCGTTTAAAAATTGTAAGTCTTCTTTACAATGAGTTAAAGCATAGTTGATTAAATACTTTAAAAAATCTTCGCCAAGGTTAATGTCATCATTGATATCTGCAAATGCAATTTCAGGTTCAACCATCCAAAATTCTGCTAAATGCCTTGTGGTATTAGAGTTTTCTGCCCTAAAAGTTGGTCCAAAAGTATATACTTTGCTAAGCGCTAGTGCTGCAAGCTCTGCTTCCAGTTGTCCAGAAACGGTGAGGTGAGTTGGTTTACCAAAAAAATCTTTAGTCTGGTCACTGTATTTTTCACCAACAGAAATAGTGGTTACCCGAAAGGTTTCTCCTGCACCCTCAGCATCAGTTCCCGTAATAATAGGCGTATGAATGTAAAAAAATCCGTTGTCATTAAAATACTTATTTATTGCATAGGCCATATGATGGCGAATTCTAAAAACCGCACCAAAAAGGTTGGTTCTCATTCTTAAATGCCCTTGCTCCCTTAGTTTTTCGAGTGAGTGCTTTTTTGGCTGAAGAATTGTTTTTTGTAACTCTTCCTGATTACTTTTTCCATATATTTTAATTGTTTCCGCTTGTAATTCTACTTTTTGACCACTTCCTTGAGAGCTAATGAGACTTCCTGAGGCCATAATTGAAGCCCCGTTATTTATGTTAGAAATTAGTTCTTGGGGGAATTTTTCAGCGTCAATCACCACTTGAAGACTTGCGAGACACGATCCGTCATTAAGTGAAATAAATCTATTTCCTCTAAATGATCTCACCCATCCACTAACAGATATTTCTATTGGAGGGTCCATTATAAGTATATCTACAATTCTTTTGTTCATAATTTATGTTAAATGTTAAAGGAAACTTTTTATATAAAATAAGTTTCCCTAGTTTCGCGCTCAAATATATGACTTGCCAAAAATAGTAGAAATATGTGACCGAATCCAGATTTTGTTCCAAGAATATGGAATTAAAAACATCACAATGGATGACATTTCAAAAAGGTTAGGCTGTTCTAAGAAAACGCTTTATAATTATTTTACCAATAGAAGAGATCTAGTTTTAAAAGTCATTTCGCTTGATATGAAAAAACATGAAAATGAAATTTTAAAAGTGCTGAGCGAAAACCTACACCCAATTGATGAACTTTTCAAGCTAAGTAAGGTTGCGATAAGCAAGATTAAAACCATTCATCCTTCAGCACAATATGAATTAAAAAAGTACTACCCTAAGTCATGGGAGATTTTTGACAAAAAAAATAAACAGCTTTCCTACAAGGTCTCAATTAAAAATCTAAAAAAAGGTATAAAAAAAGGTTGCTACCGAGAAGAAATAAAACCTGAGTTAATATCTAAAATCTTTGCTGAAAGAATCGACTTGGTTTTTAATGGTGTTGTTTTTAATTCAAACGACACCTCTTTTACCGATGTTTTTAATGAAATGATCAATCATCACATATTAGGAATTGTAAATGATGAGGGCAGAAAATATTATTTAAACCTTCAAAAAAATTAAAGCACATGAAAAAAAATTTAGGGCTTGTAGCGTGTATGTTTATAATTTTTGTAGTCAATAGTCAAGCTTTTGATAGTGATTTGCTTTTTGACTACGCAAAAGAAAACAGCCCTATACTTCAAAATGCCAAAGCAGATGTTTTAATCTCTGATGAAAAAATAAAAGAAATAAAATCATCAGGGATGCCTAAAATAAATGGCGAGTTTAGTTTTCAAAACTTTATAAATGTTCCAACAACAGTTGTGCCTGCTAATGCTTTTAGCCCAGCTGCTCCTGAGGACGAGCTTATTGGTTTGTCTTTCGGCACTCCCATAAATGCGAGCTACAGTCTACAAGCAAGTCAATTAATTTTTAGTTTTAGCTATATATACGCTCTTAAGGCTGCCCGAAATTATCGCGAGCTTGCTCTGCTAACAAGACTCCAAAAAAATGAGCAGCTATTTGAAGAAATTAAGCTCAGTTTAGGCCAAGTTATTCTACTTAAAAAACAAAAAAAATTGTTGGCTGAAAATTTAGAAGAGCTAGAAATCTTAAAGAAAAAAACAAATAACCTAATAAGTTCAGGCTTGCTAGAGAGTTCGTCCATTAACGATCTTCTTGCTATGGAGCTAGATTTTCAAGGCGGATTAGAGCTGCTAATTAACAATGAAGAATTAGCTAAATTATCGCTAAAATCTATGATAGGATACCCTTTGGACAGTTCTATAGTACTGATTGAGGGTTTTAGCTTTTCTAGTAAAGATGATTTTTTAGAAAAAAAAGTGCTTAATCCTAACGAGAACAGCTCGATTAAGCTTGGTCAACAAAATGTTATTCTAAATGAGCTCAACTTAAAAGCTACTAAGAGCGAGGGTTACCCTTCTTTATTTGGGTTTTTTAATCAGCAACACATGGCCATGAGAAATAGTTTCAATTTATTCGATTCCAGCAAGGAGTGGTATCCAGCTACATTGTGGGGAATAAATGTTACTATTCCAATTTACAACAGTGGAGAAGGAAAAGCAAAAAATAAGCAAAAAGAGCTAGAGCTAACGAAGGCGAAAAATGGATTATTAGAAATAGAGAATCGAATTTTCTCTTTATATAAAATGCTTAAAACAAATTATAAAATCGCCTTACTTAATTACAAAAATCAAAAGGCAAAAGTGGAATTAATGAAAACTGTTTATCAAAATGAAGAAAAAAAATTAACTCATGGGGCATCCAACTCTTTAACGATTTCACAAAGAAAAATGCAGTTATTAAGTGCTAAGCAAGAATTAATCCAAAAAGAATATGAATTATACAAGTCTGAGGTTCAACTTAGCACACACACCAATCCTATAAAATTATGAGAAAAATAATTTGGTACACTTTATTTGTTTTTGTTGGCTGTAGTAGCAATGAAAATACCAGTATTGATATTCCAGAAACTGACAATTCTGAAACAAATAAACCGCTTATATCTGTTATTGAGATAAAGAAAAAATCATTTAAAGATTTTTTTAATGCTCAGGGGCAAGTGATAAGCAAAGAAATGGCATATATAAGGCCTGAAATAAATGGTACCATAAAAAGTATATTAATTAAAGAAGGACAATATGTGAAAAAGGGAGAACCTATTTTCATTGTTTCTAATAATTTATTTAACTCCCAGGCTTTGGAGCTTAATGAGCAGATTTCATTTGCTGAATACCTATTCAACAAGCAAAAAACAATGTTTAAAGATGGTGTAACTACTGAAATGCAATTAAAAGAGGCTGAAAGCAGATTAAGTAGTGCAAAAAAAGCAAAAAACACCTTACTAACACAACTTGAAAAATCAAATGTTATTGCGCCATTTAGCGGCTTCGTTGAAGAAATTTTGGTTAAGGTTGGTGAATCTATCAGCCCTGTGAATTACTTATGCCAGCTTGTAAATACTAACAATTTGTTTGCTGAAGCTGACGTTTCAGAAAACTTATTGTCAGAAATTTCTAAAAACGACCCCGTTAGTATTTATTTTCCCTCTGTAGACTTATTTCTTGACAGCTTGATTATTGATAGAATAGGTAAAATAATCAACCCTATAAATAGAACAGTTAAAATAGAGTGTAGATTGCCAAAAAACAGCAGCCTACTTCCTAATCTTATGGGTGAATTTAGTATAAATCACTACTCTAAAGATAGTGCCATTTGCTTGCCCTCTAGATTGATTTTGAAGAACTCAAAAGGAGAAACATTTGTCAAAGTTGTCGATAACAATAAAGTTCTCATTCAAAGTGTTGTTTTAGGCAGAAGTTATAACTCCGAAATAGAAATTCTTTCTGGCCTCGATAAGGGTGCTATTATAATTGACGAAGGAAAGAGCACGGTTTTAGAAGGCCAAGAAGTGGAAATTTTAAGTAGCAAAGAATGAGAAAAAAAATCGATCAATGGAGAGAGTTTGGCCTTTCTTCATTAGCTGTTAATAATAGAAAAACTGTTTATTTAATTATCACCATTTTTCTTCTAGGTGGCATCTCGGCATATAAAAATATGCCAAGAGAAAGTTTTCCTCAAATTCAAGTTCCAGAAATTTATGTTAACGTTCCCTATCCTGGTAACTCTCCTGAGATAATAGCAGATAAAATTATTAAACCTTTTGAAAAAGAGCTTAATAAGCTTAAGGGAATAGAAAAAATAACCTCCACAGCCACTCAAGACTTTGGAATATTAAAAATTGAATTTGATTTTGCCATAGCTCCTAAAGATGCTAAAAGAGCGGTTGAGGAAGCACTAGCTGATGCAAGATCTACCAAAACATTTGCTCAAGACTTACCAGTAGAACCCACCATACAGGAAATTGACGTCAATGAGTTTCCAATCATTAACATTAACCTTTCTGGAGAATACCCGGTAGATGTTCTAAAAGAAAAAGCAGACTTGATTAAAGAAAGGCTAGAATCAATTTCTGAAATCAATTCTGTAGAAATTCGAGGGGTTCAAGAAAAGAAAGTAAAAATTGAAATTAGAAAGTTTGATGCTGAGGCAAATAGAGTGAGTTTTGGAGATGTTGAATCTGCCATTCAAAGTGAAAACACTACAATAGGTGCTGGAAATTTAAAAATTGACGGTGTAGATAACTTTATCATTATAGATGGAAAATTTAAGGCTTTCGATGATTTGAAAAATCTCGTAGTCAAGCATGAAAACAACAATAATGTGTACTTGAGGGACGTAGCTAATGTTTCTTTTTCAGATGCAGACACCACGAGTTATGCCAGACAAAATAGTCAACCTGTGGTAATGCTCGATGTTAAAAAAAGAGCTGGAGAAAATATTATCAATGCCATTGATAAATTAAAATTGGACATTGAAGAGCTCAAGAAGTCTTTTCCGGCTGATATGAAATTAACTTATACCAACGACCAGTCTGTAATGATTCGATCTCAGGTAAGTAATTTAGAAAACTCTATCGTTTTTGGTGTGATTTTAGTGGTGTTTGTGTTGCTGTTTTTTTTAGGTCTAAGAAATGCTCTTTTTGTAGGAATCGCGATTCCATTTTCTATGTTTTTGTCTTTTATTTTATTAAACTCTGCAGGAGTTAGTTTAAATATAATGGTACTTTTTTCCTTGGTTTTGGCTCTTGGAATGTTGGTTGACAACGGAATTGTGGTGGTAGAAAATGTATATAGACTAATGGACGAGGGGTTAAATTCGTTTGAAGCTACCAAAAAAGGAATTGGGGAGGTTGCTTGGCCTATTATTGCCTCAACAGCAACAACACTCGCGGCCTTTGTTCCGTTAGCGCTTTGGCCAGGAATTATTGGAGAGTTTATGCAATATCTTCCTATAACCTTAATGATTGTTTTAGGTTCGTCATTGTTTGTTGCTCTAGTAATTACACCTGTTTTATTAGCTGTTCTTATGAAAACAGATAACGATAGTAAAAATACGAAGGGGGTATTAAAAAGTTTTGCAGGGCTTGTGGTTTTTGGGATGGTAATGTTATTTATTGGACAAAACAGTTTGGGTAATTTAAGTTTGATTATTGCAGGGCTTATCATTTTAAATGGCTTTGTCTTTAGTCCCGGAACTCTATGGTTTCAAAATAGTTTTTTACCAAAACTAGAGTTTGGATATCAGAAGTTTTTAAAATGGGTATTACATAAGAAAAGGCCTATTTGGGTAATCTTAGGCACCTTTTTTACTTTAATATTATCTTTTATATTGACCGGTGTTTTTCCTCCCAAAGTTTTATTTTTTCCGGAAAATCAGCCCAACTATATTAATGTTTTTGTAGAGCTTCCTGTAGGGACAAATATTGCTGAAACTAATGCAGCAACTGTTTCCATAAAAAAAGAAATCAACCATGTTTTAAGTCAACCGATTTCTAACAAGGATAGTATATCGTATCTTGATGCAAGAGATGTGGAATTTGTAAATAATACAACCATTATAACTCCCTTTGTCGAGTCTATTATTGAGCAAGTGGGAAAGGGCACTTCCGATCCTAATAGTGGGCCTTCATTTGGGGAGACCCCAAATAAAGCAAGGATTACCATTTCTTTTTGTGAGTTTTCTCACAGAAAAGGTTTAAATACTAGTAAAGTAAAAAGTTTAATTGAAAAGTCTCTTCAAGGCAAGTTTCATGCAGACATAACTGTTGTGGTTGATAAAGAGCAAAGCGGCCCCCCTCAACAGCCTCCTGTAAATATTGAAATAACTGGTTCAACAGACTATGGAGAGCTAACCAAAAGAGCTGAAATGTTACAACAGTTTTTAATAAAAAAAAATATTGAAGGGGTTCAAAAGCTAAAGCTTGATGTTGAAGTAAATAAATCAGAAATTCAAATTAATATTAATAGAGAATATGCTAAGCGCGTTGGTCTTTCCACAGGACAAATTGCTCAAAGTATTAGAACTTCCCTATTTGGAAAAGACGTTTCTACTTATAACTTTAATGATGAAGATTATGACATAAATATTAGATATAATGAAAAAAACCGTAGAGACATTTCCTCGATTTTAGAACAAAAAATAATGTTTATGAATAATCGAGGGGTTAAGCTAAGTGTGCCTATTAGCGCTGTTGTTAAAAACATCAAAAAAATTAATAAGTATGCCGCTGTTGTCAGAAAGAATCAGAATAATACAGTGACTGTTTTTAGTGGTGTTCAGGAAGGCTATAATGCCAATGAAATAATTTCAATAGTTAAAGGTCATTTACTAGAATTTAATGAAACTAAAAATGGTGAAGAATTTACGAATGATGGTTTCCGTTATAAGTTTACTGGCCAAATGGAGGACCAAGAAAAAGAGTTGGCTTTTTTGAGCAGTGCTTTGCTATTTGCAGTTTTTTTAATCTTACTTATCTTGGTAACTCAATTTAATGCTTTTTCTTCTCCTGTTATCATTTTATCTTCAGTTGTTTTAAGTTTGGCTGGGGTATTTCTCGGGATTGTTATTTCTAGAAATGACTTTGTAATTATTATGACAATGATTGGAATCATCTCCTTAGCTGGCATTGTGGTAAACAACGCTATTGTTCTTGTTGACTACACTAACCTCATAAGAAAAAGAAAGAGAAAAGAGCTGCAATTAGACACCAAAGCGCTAATTTCTAATGAAGATTTTAAAAGTGCTGTGATTGAGGGGGGGAAAACAAGGCTAAGGCCTGTTTTATTGACCGCAATTACAACTATCTTAGGTCTTTTTCCCCTTGCATCAGGCCTTAATATTAATTTCTTTACTCTTATAAGTGAATGGAATCCTCAAATATTCTTTGGAGGCGATAATGTTATCTTTTTTAAGCCCATGAGCTTGGCTATTATATATGGTTTAACATTTGCTACTTTCTTGACATTAGTAGTGGTTCCAATAATGTATTACACAATTTATAGATTCAAAATTTGGCTATTTAGAAAGATGAGCTGGGCAATAAAGGTTGAACTATAAAAAATGTTTAATATATAATTAACAATTATTTAATAAAAAACAGAAAAAATTTAACTTTTTAATTGCAAGTATTAGTATTTTCATTTAAAAAAATAATGCGTCTTTTTTTTCTAATTCTTCTTTTAATTAATAGTCCTTTGTTTTCTCAAAAAAAGGATGGAAGGCATCTTCACATTCATTTTAAAGTTAATAACACATTTGGTGAACTTACTAACTTAATTGTTAGGGAAGTCTATCAAGATGGATCAAAAGATACTGTTTTGGTAGAAAAAGCAAATCACTCTATTGACATTCCTGTAAATAGACATGTTTTATTAGAGTTTGTATGCCCTGGACATGTTACTAAACGGGTTGCTTTTAATACAGACGTTCCTCTTGCTTTACATAAAATTCCTTTTTTTGATTTAGTTGTAGAGCTGATTGAACTGGATTTTTTAAACTCTTTAAAAAATAAAGACGAGCTCAAAACATTAATGGACTTCCCAATTGGATACATAAAATTTGATGTTGCCAGTAATAACTGGTATAACTCTCAGTTGGCATTTACTAAAACTATCAATAAACTCATTAAGAAAAGTCTCAAATAGCTGATTTTTTTCTTTACGTTAATTTGTTGTTTCTACGATAAAAAATAGTTACTTTATGGAATGAATTCGGCTTTACAAAAGGTTTACTTCCATGTAGGAATTAGCAAAACCGGTAGTACTTTTTTGCAGAAAAGAGTTTTTCCTTTTCTTTCTAAAATAGACTATATTCCAACGAATAGGTATCAAAATATTTTTTTTGAAATAGAAAAAATAAAGAGCAAAAATATTTTAATTTCAAGAGAATTTGATCGACAATTTGAAATAGAGGTTGTCAAGTTTTCAAACAAGTACCCACAGTCTACTCCCATTATTGTTTTAAGAAGACATGATGAGTATTTTGCTTCTCAATATAAACGTTTTGTTAAAAATGGATTTACTGGAGGGTTGAATGATTTTTTAGACTTAGAAGACGATAGTGGGTTTTTTAAAAAAACACATTTTAGTTTTAAACACCAAATAAACGTTTTAAAAGAGCATTTTTCCAAAAAACCAATTGTCTTATTCTATCATGATTTAAAATCAAATCCAAAAAAATTTATAGCCGATTTGTGTTTTTACACCAACTCTACAATAAATATTGAATCCGTGAATTTCTCTAGCAAACATCGTTCTTACAGTGAAAAACAGCTCAAAACAATAAAAGTTGTTTCAAAATATTTTGATCTTAGAAAAAGACGTCTTTTTAATAATACTTTGTTTCATTTAATATGGCGTTTTTACCTTTCAATATTTAGATATAGTGTTTTATATCTTTCTTTCTTAGTTCCTAAATTTTTGTATTCTAGAGAGCCCCTTATTGACCCCGATTACTTAACTAAAATAAAAGACTATTTTAATGAAGATTGGGAAAGTTGTTTAACCTATAAAAATGTGAAATAATGAGAAAAGTTTTGTTAATCGTTTTGGTTTTTATGTCTACGGGTGTGTTTTCACAGCGTGGAAAAGTAATGGATAATCTTTTTTTACCTAGTGAAATTCTTGAGGGAGAAAGAAAATATGCTATTTATATTCCTCCAGACTACGAAACTTCAAATAGAAAATATCCTGTACTTTATTTACTTCATGGATCGGGAGATGACCAGACTGGTTGGGTTCAATTTGGAGAAGTTTTACAAATTACTGACAAAGCCATTGAAGACGGTTCGGCAACTCCAATGATTATTGTGATGCCAGATGCAAATTCAGGGAAGAAAGGATACTTTAATAGCATTGATAATAGTTGGAATTATGAAAATTTTTTCTTTAAAGAATTCATTCCTTTTATTGAAAAAAAATATCGAATTAAATCAGAAAAAAGGTTTAGAGCTATAGCGGGCTTATCTATGGGTGGAGGGGGCTCTTTCATATACGCTCTTAGACATCCTGAAATGTTTTCTTCTGCTTGTCCCTTAAGTGGTCGGATGGGAACACTTTCTTATAACGAGTTTTATGAAAAAAATGAGGCAAAACTTAAAGGCTTTAAAAGAGAGGCTATTTACAATTACTATTCTAATCATAATGCCCTATCTATTATAAAAAACCAAACGGACAATAAGCTTAAAAGTGTAAGGTGGTATATAGATTGTGGAGATGATGATTATTTGTTCGAGGGAAACTCCATGGTTCATGTCGCCCTTAAAAAAAGAGGAATTCCTCATGAATATCGCGTACGAGATGGTTCACACAACTGGACTTATTGGAGAAGCGCTTTACCAAGTGTTTTAGGTTTTGTAACAGCGCATTTTCATAAATAATAAACTCTTCATGAATGTTTTAAATAAATGATTTTTTTTATCTCTATAAACACTTAAAATATTCAAACGGCTCCAGACAATCTTCACATTGGTACATGGCCTTGCAGGCGGTTGAGCTAAATTGACTCACTAGTTTTGTTTCTTTGGAGTTACATCTTGGACACGGAACTACTTGCTTTTGACCTAAAAGAATGGTTTTGTCGCTGGTACTATGGGCTGGAGGGGCTATTCCATATTTTTTCAACTTTTCCTTGGCGAAATCTGTTATCCAATCAGTAGTCCATGCGGGGTC
This sequence comes from Bacteroidetes bacterium MED-G20, assembly GCA_002457645.1. Lineage (GTDB taxonomy): Bacteria > Bacteroidota > Bacteroidia > Flavobacteriales_D > Parvicellaceae > MED-G20. The sequence continues at coordinate 7,281 of NTKH01000027.1, read as the reverse complement.
ATACTGAAGCTGTATTTCAAAACTACTTACTTTAAGCGCCTCTAATTGTTCTTTAATATCTTTTTGAAACCTGTCCATCGCAGGACATCCCGAATAAGTTGGGGTAATCGTAACTATAATTTTATCGTCTATTTGTTCTATTTTTCTTAAAACGCCTAGTTCTTTTATAGTAATAACTGGAATTTCTGGATCTGGAATATTAGATATTATTTGTTCAATTTGTTTTAGGCTGGTCATTTTTTAAATCCATTTAGCCGTAGGGGGCATGGACATCATTATGGCTTCTGTAGCTCCTCCTGTTTTTAAGCCAAATAAGGTTCCTCTGTCCCATATTAAATTAAATTCGACATATCTTCCTCTTTTAATAAGCTGAGCCTCCTTCTCATTGTCGCTCCATTGTAAGTCTTTGTGTAATTTAACAATTTCTGTAATTGCTTCAAGAGTTCTTAGTCCCACGTCTTTTACAAAAGAAAAATCTTTACCCCAATGTCCCGTATTAAGGTAGTCAAAAAATATGCCTCCTTCTCCCCTGGACTCCTTCCTGTGTGGTAAATAAAAGTATTCGTCACATTTTTTTTTAAATTCAGGATAATATTTTTTATTATATGGGGAGCAGGCTTCCTTCATTTTATCATGAAAATGTTTGGTGTCTTTTTTGTTTACTGTTGTAGGGGTCATGTCTGCTCCTCCGCCAAACCAGGATTCTCCAGTCACTAAAAACCTTGTATTAAAATGAAATGCTGGAATTTTTGGAGATTTCATGTGGGCTACCAAACTAATCCCTGAAGCCCAATATTTTGGTGAATTTTCTGTTCCTTTTATCTTGCTCCTGTATTCTTCTGAAAAATTACCTGAAACAGTTGAAATATTTACCCCTACCTTCTCAAATACCTTTCCTTTCATTATACTAATTTCTCCTCCTCCTTCTTCTTTATGATTCCACTTTTTTCTCTTAAACTCACCCCCATCTATTTTTTGAAAAGAAGAACAAAACTGGTCTCTTAGCTCTTTAAACCATTGCGCGGCATGATGCTTTTTTTCTGCAATTTTTTCCATATAATTCTTATACTATTGGTCTTCTTTATGCCATTCTACATAGCTACTTGGAGTTTCTCTAAGAAATGCTGAACACAAGACGGCATTGATGTTTTTTTCAAAACTATTTGATACAATTTCCACTATTTCTAATAACATGTTCTCTGTTGTAGGTTGATAATCAACATATCTAATTCTTTCATTTTTTTGCTCTAACCCGAGAAATCTGGAGTCCTTCCTTAAAATAAGGCGATGGTCAAAAAGGGGTTTGATTTTTTTATTTAAAAAGTCTTTTATGTCTCCAAAATCTACAACCATTCCATTGATAGAAAGGCTTTTATCATTTATGGGCTCTCCCAAAAATGTTAAGGTTAGGTGGTAGTTGTGACCGTGAATGTCTTGACACTTGCCAGCATAACCATCAAGGGCGTGGGCCGCCTCAAAATCAAACTCTTTTGTTATTCTAACCCTCATTTTGATCTATATATTAACAAAATTACAATTAAATAAGATTCTATTTTTTAATTCAACAGTATTAATATTTAGTTGGCTTAATTTTTGCTTTGAATAATTTTAAATTACATTAGAAAAATGTATGTAACAAAAAATAGTTTTTTAAGCCTTTCTAAAGAGCTAGACCTTTTTATAAATAAGTATTATAAAATATCTTTAATAAAGGGGCTATTGTTAAGTACTATATTTTTTTTAGGGGTTTTGAGTGGGATTTTGGCCTTAGAGAGTGTTTTTAGATTTTCATCATCTGTTAGGGGGTTCTTATTTTTTGGTAGTGGCTGTGTAACTATTGCTTTTATTATTAAAAATATTGTTTTTCCTCTTTTAAGATTGTTGGGCCTTTTGCCTAGGATGTCATATGAACAGGCTGCTAATTTATTAGAAAAGAGAATCCCTAAAATGGGTGATCAACTTGTAAATGTAATCGGTTTAAAAAATCAGTCTGACAATATTGGAACGGATCTTTTAGCAGCTTCTGTAGACAAAAAGGCCATAGGGTCGTTAAAATATGATTTTTTATCTACCATTTCAATTGGGGAACATAAAAAGTTCGTTTTTTTAACTCTATTACTTTTTTTAACTGCTACAGGCGGATCACTATTGTTTCCTCAAAGGGTTTTTAACCCTCTTAAGAGGGTCGTGCTTTTTAATACAAAATTTGTTCCTCCTAATCCCTTTTTTTTTAATATAAACCAAGGAAAAGAACTTGTTGTTCTAGAAAATGATCCTTTATTATTACAAATAACAACCAAAGGGAGTGTAGATCCTGAAGAGCTTTATTTATACGTTGGAAAACAACGTTTTTTCCCTGTAAAAAACAAAAAAAACACCTTTACTCACCAATTTAAATCCGTGAATTCGTCTTTTGTTTTTAGCATATTAGACGGAAATAATGATTCTGTTTTTTATAGTGTAAAAGTGCTTCCAAAAGCAAGAATTATTTCTGAAAGAAAAATTGTTACGTATCCAAAATATACTCAGATTAAATCAGATACTTTTTACGATTTAAACAGGGTTGTCGTCCCCGAAGGGTCTTTATTAACTTGGGAGGTTAAGGCCCTGAATTCTACCAGTTTTTCAGTTCGTTTTAAAGACACTGTTTTTAAAAATAAAAAGGGCTCATTAGCGTTTGATTTTCAGCCAGAAAAAACTCAGGAATATGTAGTTATGGCAAAAAATAATTTTTCTGAATTTGTTGACTCCTCTACCTATTTTATGGATATTATTAGGGATCAATTTCCAAAAATTTTTTTTGAAGAGGTGGTTGACAGTGTCAATGTAAATAAACGTTTATTTTTAGGAAGGATTTCTGACGATTATGGCTTTTCATCGCTTAAATTTATTTGTAAAACAAGGGATAGTCTTTTGTTAAATCAGGATGTTTTTTTTGAAGAGGGAATTCAGTCCAGCTTTAACCTAGGGTTTAACTTTTCTAAAATAAATCCGCAACCTGGTGATATGATTGAGTATTACTTTGTTGTAAAAGACAATGATCAAATCAATGGGCCCAAGAAGTCTTATTCCAAAAAACTGTTCGTCAAAATCCCTTCTAAAGAAAAAATAAAAGAGCTAGAAAAAATAAAAAGTCTTAATCGTGAGCAATCTTTCAGTTCTCTTCAAAAGAAAATGATTAGCCTAAGCTCTGAATTGGAAAATATAAAATCATCTATGCTAAATAAAAAAAGTTCCGACTGGGAGGACAAAGCCTCTTTAGAAAACTTCTTAAAAAATCAAAAAAAATTGGAAAAAGAGTTAGAAAAACTAAAAAATGATCTTGAAAATGAACTCACACAAAATCAAAAAAATAAAAGCGAAGAAATCTTAAAAAAGCAAGAAAAAATTAATGAAATGATGGAAGAGCTAATGTCGGATGAAATGAAGAGGCTTCTGGATGAACTTAATATATTGGCCAAAGAAATGAATAAAGAAAAAGTATTAGAAAAGTTAGAAGATTTGGATTTCTCTCAAGAAAACATGATTAAAGAATTAGATAGAACTATTGAGCATTTTAAAAAACTAGAGTTAGAAAAAATGGCTAAAGACATTTCCAAAAGCCTTAAGGATTTAGCTAAAAAAGAAAAAGCACTTGGCGAAAAGACGCTTTCAAAAGACATTTCGACCTTTGAAAAAAACAAAGAGCAAGAAAAAATTAAGGACGATTTTAACGAAATACAAAATGATTTGTTTGAGCTAAAAAAGAAGAATGACAAGCTAAAAAAGCCTGTAGAGATAAACACAGAGGAAAAGGAAAAAGAAATTAATGAGTCTTTAGAAAAAGCGATGGAAAAATTGTCAGAAAACAAATTAAAAAAGGCTAATGAACAACAAAATAAAAGCAGTGAAGGGCTCAAGGATTTGGCTAAAACCATGGAAAAGCTAAGTAAGGGCAGCAGCAGCCAAGAGGAAGAAGATTTAGAAACGTTGAGAATTCTTTTAGAACAGCTTATCTCTTTTTCATTAGACCAAGAAACTGTCCTTAATAGTCTTAAATCAACCAAGGTCCAAGACCCCAACTATGTTCGAATTGGTCAAGAACAAAGAAAGCTTAATGATGAAATTCAAATTATTGAGGATTCTTTAACTGCTTTAGGGTTACGACAAATTATGCTAAGTAGTAAAATTAACAAAGAGGTTCAGCAAATCAAAAAATCTCTAAGAAGCAGTATTAAAAACTTAACAGAAAGAAAAACAAAGAATGCGCAGGTTGAACAACAAACCGTCATGATGCACACCAATGAACTTGGTTTATTGTTAAGTGAAATGATGAATCAAATGCAACAAAATATGCCTGGATCGGGTCAATGTAATAAGCCTGGAGGAAAAAACAAAAAGCCAGGTAGTGGTCTGCCCCAAACTGCTGAGCAAATGAAAAAACAAATTGAAGCTATGAAAAAGTTCTTAGAAGGAAAAAAGAATGGAAAATCCCCTGGTAAAAGTGGCTCTCCTTTTGAACAGTTAGGAAGAATGGCTGCTGAGCAAGCTGCGCTAAAGAAAAGGTTAATGGAGGCAAGTCAAGAGCTTAATAAAGATGGCTCGGGAAAGGGAAACTCGCTCAAAGATGTGATTAAAAAAATAGAAGAGGTTGAAAATGAAATAATAAATAATAACATTTCTCTATCCTCTTTGAAAAGACAGGAGGAAATTAAAATAAAGCTGTTAGAGCTAGAAAAAGCAGCTAAGGAGCAGGAAGAAGAAGAAAAAAGAGAGTCTAAGGAAAGTTTTAATGAATATAAAAAAAATAACTCCATTTTATTTGAAGAGTATCTTAAAATAAAGAATGAAGAAACAGAAATGTTAAAAACTATTCCAGCAAATTTGAAACCTTATTATAAAAACAAAGTAAATGAATACATAAAATCTATTGAAAATAATTATGATTAGTACTGCAAAGCCAATAATCCAACAACTTTTGCTCCCTTCAGAGCCTAAAAGTTTACTCTCTTTAGAAAGTTGGGTTAACTCCCTTTGTGAAACTTACAACATTAGCGTTGAGATTTACGGAAATATTTTAATTTCTCTTTCTGAAGCTGTTAACAATGCCATGTCGCATGGTAATGGCAATATTTTTGAAAAAAATACATTAGTTGTGTCATCATTGAATAAAAACAAATTAGTCTTTACTATTTCTGACCAAGGAAGTGGCTTTGACTTTTCACAATTACCAGACCCTACATCACCAGAAAACATAGAAAAGCCCCAAGGCCGAGGAATTTTTTTAATGAATCATCTATCTGATGGTGTTTCTTTTGAAGAGCCTGGTAACAAGGTTGAGATAACTTTCCAAATTTAATTGTTGAAAATCTTCTTTCACAAAGAGTCTGTTTCTTTTCCTTTAGACTCCTCAGTTATTGGTAATTGGGTTGAAAATGCTGTTTTTTCACTAGGATATTCTTTAAACAATTTGTCTTTTATTTTCTGTAAAGATGAATATTTAAAAAAGATCAATCTTCAATATTTAGAGCAAGATTATTATACAGACGTCATCACTTTTAACTACTCTACAAAAGAGGAGGTAGCTGGGGATGTTTTTATATCCATAGACAGAGTAAAGGAAAATGCCGACAGCTTTAAAGTTTCTTTTAATGAAGAATTATTTAGGGTAATTATTCACGGTGTTTTACATTTGTGTGGTTTTAACGACAAAACAGAGAAAGAAATTAAAGAAATTCGAAAACAAGAAGACCACTTCTTAAGTTTAATTATTTGATTTTCAGATGATTAAGCTTGTTTCACGTGAAACAGTATGTTAAAAAAATATGATATAATAGTTGTTGGCGCTGGACATGCGGGGAATGAGGCTGCAGCAAGCGCTGCAAAAATGGGGTCGAATGTTTTATTAATTACCATGAATATGGAAACAATTGGGCAAATGAGCTGTAATCCGGCTATTGGGGGAATTGCCAAGGGTCAAATTGTTAGAGAAATAGATGCTTTAGGTGGGTTAACAGGCGTTGTAACCGACCTCAGCGCTATACAATTCAAGCTTTTAAATAGGTCTAAAGGGCCCGCTATGTGGAGCCCTAGGGCTCAATGCGATAGGAAACTTTTTAGCAACAATTGGCGAAAAAAGCTTGAACAAATAAAAAACTTAGATTTTTGGCAAGATGTGGTGGTCGAGGTTATTGTAAAAAAAAATAGAGCAATAGGGGTTAAAACCTCAATGGGGTTAGAAATAAAGTCAAATGCGGTAATATTAAATAGCGGTACTTTTTTGAATGGCTCTATTCATCTCGGTGAAAAACAATTTGGAGGAGGAAGAATGGGAGAAAGGGCTGTCACTGGAATCACAGCTCAGCTTGAGAGTTTGGGCTTTAATTCTGGAAGAATGAAAACGGGGACACCAGCAAGAGTTGATGGTAGAAGCATAGATTTTTCAAAAATGGAGGAACAACCAGGTGATGATTCTCCTAGAAAATTCTCTTACTTCAATGAAACAAAAGCACTTGAAAAACAAAAAAGCTGCTTTATTACCTATACAAATTCTAAAACACATGATGTTCTTAAAGGAGGGTTCAATAGAAGCCCACTGTTTAATGGTGCCATAGAGTCAATTGGTCCAAGATATTGTCCTTCAATAGAAGATAAAATTAATAGGTTTAGCCATAGGCCTAGGCACCAAATATTCGCAGAGCCAGAGGGTTGGAACACCATAGAATATTATATAAACGGATTTTCTAGCAGCCTTCCAGAGGAAGTGCAGCTAGAAGGTTTAAGAACTATTATTGGATTTGAAAATGCAAAGATGTTTAGGCCCGGATATGCAGTCGAATATGATTATTTTCAGCCTACACAATTGAAACATACTCTTGAAACTAAATTAATAGATAATTTGTTTTTTAGCGGTCAAATTAATGGCACAACTGGTTATGAAGAAGCAGCTGGTCAGGGATTAATGGCAGGGATAAATGCTCATTTAAAGTGTAATAACGAAGAGGGGTTTGTTTTAAGTAGAGACGAAGCATACATCGGTGTTTTGATAGATGACCTAATAACGAAAGGAACTGATGAGCCCTATAGAATGTTTACATCTAGAGCTGAATATAGAATTTTGTTAAGGCAAGATAATGCCGATCTTAGACTTTCTAAAAAGGGATATGACCTTGGACTACTCAAAGACGTAGACTATAAAGTAGTTTTAAACAAAAAGGAGAACACAAAAAAACTAATCCGTTATGTAAAATCACTTTCTGTTTCTCCCGATGAAATAAACGATACTTTAGAGAGAAAGGGTAC
>NTKH01000026.1 GCA_002457645.1 Bacteroidetes bacterium MED-G20 | reverse complement strand
ATTACCTCTGTAAAATTATTTAAAAATAATTATTTATAAATTGAGTTTTAAAGAGGATTTTACCTTTATTTTTAATATATTCACTTAGTTATTAATTTAAAATTATCAAAAATGGGTTATTCATATAAAAATAGTAAAGGAAAAAGTTACTATTTACATACAAAAGATGTGGTGCTTAGAGGCGGAAGAAATCAAACGATTTATTACTTCTGCAAAGATGAAAGATCTAATGCTTGCGACTTACCATCAGGAAAGCAAGTTGTAGAGAGTCCAAAAACTGGTCTACCTTTCGTTAAAAAGGCTTAATTAACACATTATTTATTTACAAGTACTAAACCGCCTTAGGGCGGTTTTTTTTGTTTATTTAAGTAAATTTGATGATGATTTTATTCCAAAAAGGAATTTTATTTGGATTCATGATTAGTTTTATGCTTGGCCCAGCCTTCTTTATTTTAATTGAAACTAGTATTAAAAAAGGTTTTAAGTCGGCAATATTCCTCGATTTAGGAATTTTACTTAGTGACGCTATTTATTTACTAGCTGCATTTTTCATAGCTGAAAAAATTAACTTGTGGCTATCTACCAATCAGTCTTTAAAATATGTAGCCGGTTCTGTTTTTATTATTCTAGGGTTATTTTCAATTAGAAAAAATTACTTACAAAAAAAAGATGCTGATGTAAAAATTAAAAATTTAAATGCAGTTGATACTGAAAGTTCTAACTTAATCATTTACCCATTTCAACTTATTATTAAAGGCCTAGGATTAAATGCTATTAACCCTGGGGTTTTGGTTTTTTGGATTGCAGCGTGTACTTACGCTACCAACGAATTAAAATTAACTAATATTCAGTTATTAACTTTTTTTGGAATAACCTTATCTACCATGTTCACTGTAGATATTTTTAAGATATATTTTTCAAGTAGGCTAAAAGAGAAGCTAAATAATAGCTCGTTGGCAATTATAGGTATGGTTATAGGTTGTCTTTTGGTGTTTTTTGGTTTGGCCATTTGTTTTAAAGATGTTTCATTTTAAATGGATTATGAATTCCTAATTGTCGGACAAGGCATAACAGGGTCCATTTTAGCCAATGAATTGGCAGATATTTCTCCTAAATTTAAAATCATAAACTATGAAAATGTTAGTTCTAGTTCAAGAGTAGCTGCTGGAATTATGCATCCTATGGCTTTGAAAAGAGGCACACTTTCTTGGAGAGGAAAAGAATTTTTTGAATTTAGTGATAAGTATTATGAAAATTTTGATCGTTTAAATGGAAGTGAATTTTACAAAAAATATTCATTTTTCAGAATTTTCAGCTCATTTGAAGAACAAAATAATTGGATAGGAAAGTCTTTGGATAATATTTATGAAAACGTCATAAGTATCAATGAAAATCCAATAAAAAATTTAAATCATTCTTATGGAAGCGGATTGGTTAAAACTGCAAGTCGGCTTAGGATAACTGAATTTCTTGATTTTTTTAAAAATAAATTTTCTCATAATATTTCCAATAACAATTTTCAATTTAAAAAACTTGAATTAAATAATAAACTTTTTTTTTATAAAGGAGATAGTTTTAAAAAAGTGTTTATGTGTCAAGGTGTAAATGCAATTCAAAATCCCATATTTAATTATTTACCTATCATTCCAAATAAAGGGGAATTAATTAATGTAAAGTCAAAATATTTACCCAACTTTATTATAAATAGTGGCGTATTTTCGTTGCCCATTGGTCTTGATAAATTCACTATCGGTTCTACTTATAATCATCGAGATCATTTGAAAAGAAATACTAAAGAAGCTAGAGAAGAGCTTTTAAAAAAACTAGGTAAAATAACCAACCTTAATAAGATTGATTTTTTGAGTCAAAAGTATGGGTTTAGGCCAACTACCATGGATAGAAAACCGTTGATTGGAGAACACCCAATTATTAAAAACTTATATATTATAAACGGGATGGGAAGTAAAGCTGTTTTAATGGCCCCACTTTTAATACATGAATTATTACAAAATAAAATAGATGCAAGCGTAGAAATTAGGAGATTTTCCAATAAAATAAAGGCAGAAAATATTGATTTTGCAAATAGTTTAATTCACTGATTTCTTATTTTTTCTGAATGTTTTAGAAAATGGCATGTTATTTGTTTATTTTAATTTATTAATTTTACGAAAATTTTATAATAACATTATGAAAAATATTTTTACAATTACTCTTTTTTCTTTAGCTTCTTTAGCATCTTATTCTCAATGTGTTAAAGGAAATTGTCACAGAGGACATGGAACATTTATGTGGGAAAACGGAGGTTCTTATGATGGTTACTGGGTAGAAGGAAAACCACATGGATTTGGAGATTTTAACTATGAAAATGGTGATAAATATAAAGGTCAATTTATTGCTGGCAAAAGGGACGGAATTGGAAAATACACCTGGAAAAGTGGGAATACTTATGATGGACATTGGAAAGAAGGACTCAGTAATGGAATTGGAAAGTTTCGTTGGGTAAAAGAAAAAGCAACATATGAAGGCCCTTTCAAAGATGGACAGCTAGAAAGTGTTGAAATTGAGGCTTCTGTTGAAACACCAGAAAAAGAATCTAAGTAAATTTGTTTCCTGCTAAAGCAGCAACTGTAACCTTAAGTTTATTATTTTTTTGAATAGCGTTTAAACAGCTATTAATGGTTGCACCTGTAGTAATTACATCATCAACCAATAAAATTTTTGTGTCATATTTAAGTTCTTTTATTAATTGATACTCATTTTCTACATTTAACCACCTCTCATAACGGGAACTTTTAATTTGAGAATTCATGTTATTGTTTCTTATTAAATAATTAGAATCTACAGGTAATTTTATAATATTGGAAATACCTTCTGCAATTAATTGACATTGATTATATCCCCTATGCTCCTTTTTTAATTTGCTTACTGGGACGGGAATTATAATATCAAAATCCACAACATTCTTAGATTTTTTTATCAAACTTCCCAACTCAACTCCAAGAACGTAAGCCGTAGACTTATTTCCATTATACTTTATTTCATAAATCATTTTCTGAATAAGTGGATTTTTAAAATTTTTAAAGACATATATTTCTTGGTCAACCATTTTTCTTCCAAATGTGTTGTGAGATGCTATATGAGAATAATTCCTGACCTCAACTAAACAAGAGGAACATATTCCTTTTTCAGAAAATTGTAATTGTTCATTACACCCTGAGCAATAATCGGGGTATATAAGCTGGATAAATTCTTTAATCAAGATATGTTAATTTTGTAATTATTATAAATAATGTTGCATTATTACATTATATTAAAATTAATATGAAAGATTCAGATTCAAGAAAAAAAAACTATTCTTCAATAATTATTCTTCTTTTAATAATCGCTCTTGGTTACACTGGGTACTTGATAAGTAATCTTAATAAAGAAAATCATGACATTAGCAAAGAACTCTCTAATCTGTTATTGGAGAATGATGAAATGAATCAAATTCTAATTAATGAAAATGCCTTTTCTTCTTCAAAAACGGAAAATTTAAAAGACAATTTAAAGTTAATGTTAAGTTCTTACGATAGTCTTGAAGAAAGCAATACCATGGTTTTGGACAGTATTAACCAGCAAAGAGAAAAAATAAAAAATCTAATAAGTAAAGTTGAAAAACTAAATGGTCAATCGAAAAGAGATTGGAGAAAGATTTTTTCTCTTAAGAAGGAGGCTGAAACATTAAGAGGAATTATGAAAGGATATATTCATACTATTGATTCTTTAAACACCTTAAATATTAATCTTTCTAATTCACTGACAGAAAAAACTAATATATTAAATAAGGTTTCCAATCAAAATACAGTATTTAAAAAACAAAATAAAGATTTACAGAAGAAAGTAGCTTTAGGGGCTGTTTTACAAGCTACTAACATAACTGTTTCTGCCATTAGAATACGAAATTCTGGATCTCAGAGTGAGACAACAAGAGCTTCAAAAACAAATATGGTTAAAGCTTGTTTTTCTCTTTTAGAAAACAAATTATCTCTAGCTGGAGATAAAGATATTTTTATTAGGGTGATTGATCAAAATGGTAAAACGCTTCTTTCAGAAAACCCTATAAGTATTAATAATCCTAATGGAGAAAATATAGCCTTAAGTTCTAAAAGAACTGTAAATTATCAAAATGAAAGCATGGATATTTGTATATATCATGAAATAATTGGAACAATAGAAGCCGGGAATTTTAAAGTAGAAATTTATAATGATGGATTTTTGATCGGAGGGTCTTCTTTTGCTTTAAGATAATTATAAAATACAAATTAGTCCAATTAGAAAGATGATTATTATTACCAGATATTGCCATATATCTATAAAATACACGCTATACTTTTCCCAGAAAATTTTTATTTTATCTACCATTTTATTTTTTTCCAATCTATCTATTAACAATTTAACTGCTCAGTTTAATGATACGCTTTCATTAAAATATAAAAATTCAAAAATTCTTATTATTTCTAAAAATAATGAAACTAATGAGTGGGGTTTTGACATTGAAGAAATAAAAGATGAAGAATTTAATCATTCGTTAAGATTAGGAATTTCTTATGGAAATTTGCAATTAAACAACTTTAGCCCATTCAATGGCCTCAATAATTTTAGTGCAATTCCTTACAATAAGGTTAATTCATCCAATTTTAAATTTAATTTTTACCTGAAATCTTTCAAATTAAAAAAAGATTTAATAAAAATATTTATAGGGTTAGGTTTAGAAAAAAACAAATTGAATCTTGGTTATAATTCTTTAAATATTTTAGGAGATAGCCTTGTTTTTTTTAATTTAAACATGTTCAACATAAAGAGAAATAATCTAAATCATCATTTTTTAAATATTCCAATAAACTTAAGTTGGATGCCCTTCAAAAAGAAAAACGAAAACTTCAAAACCCAAATCGAATTTACCAATCATTTTTTATGGTATGGCAAGACTAATTTTAGATATCATGATAATGATCAAGTTTTTAATCATTCCGTTAAAAATGATTTCTTTTTTGAAAAATATTATCTATCAGGTTGTTTTAAGATAATATGGAAAAATATTGGTGCTTACTTTCAGACCAATTTGACAAACTACTCCACTCTTTTTCCAAATATTTATAATTATTCATATGGATTAACATTATGTTTATAAAACTTATCAATCGATATTTACTGTTAACCATTATTTTCTTCTTTAGCTCTTGTATTAATGATGAATATAATCCGAACCTTCTTAAGCCTAAAACAAAAAATAATTATGGTGAAGTTCTTTTCGGATTAGAAAAAAAATATTGGAAAAGTGATTTGGGAAAACAAATTAAAAATTCATTTGAAAAAATGATAAAAACTACCCCGCTTCCATTTGAAAAAGAATATGAAATAGACTTTGTTGTCCCTAACAAAATTTTAAAAAATATTAAGAACAATAACTGTTTTGTATTCATTGATATTGATAAATATCATTCCAATAATACAACTCCCATTATTAAAAAAAATCTTTGGTCTAGAAATCAGATAATAATAGAATTAAAATTTAAATCTTCGGAGATAGCTCAAGAATATTTTCAAAAAAATGCTAATGAATTAAAATCGATTATTAAAGATTTCAACTTGAAAAAAATAGCTGAAAGATGGTCATTCCAAAATAATATCACTGATGAGTTAAGTGGCAAAATTTCATTAAAATTTAAGGCTTCTAAAAAAATTACGCTTAATAAAAAAAATAAAAACTTTTGGTGGTGGAGTCAGTTAGAAATTCAAAAAGACCAAAATGGTCCTCATGAAATTCAAAAAGGTATTATCATCTATCAATCTCCTTATATTAATAAGGATCAATTTCAAAAAAATAATATATTAAATTGTAGGGACTCTATTGGTGAAAAGTTTCTTCTTGGCAAGAAAAATAATTCTTATATGATTACCTCTAAAAATAGTATTAATGAAATTACTGACAGTTCTTTTTATATTAATAATAAATATGTTAAAATGGTTAATGGATGTTGGCGAATGCAAAATGATAAAATGGGTGGGCCTTTTGTGAGTTATTCTTGGTTAAATCATAATAAAACTAAAATAATAACAGCTGAAGGCTATGTATATGCTCCTAATTTTAAAAAATTAAAATATTTGAGAGAGTTAGAATCAACTATTGTAAGTGGAATTTGAACTAATCTTCCACAAAAATTTCTTTTAATAAGGCTTCATTTACTATGTCTTTTTTCCATCCATCAAAATTCAAAAAGTCTGATTCGTTAATGTAATATTGTTTATTGTTTTTTAAGATAATCATGGCTCCACCGTACTGAAAAGAAATACTTTTCACCTTATTCCAGAATATAAAATGTTGCTTATTATGAGCAATAATTATGGATTGATTAGTGATTACTATTTTGAAATTTTTTCTTCCCAGAATTAGAAAAAATGCACTTTCCAAAATGATTAATGCTAATGATCCTAAAAATAAGTTGGTATGACTTACATATATTAACAACATCAATCCTAAAGGGATGTAGAAATAAAAAGGTAAAGTTTCATGAAAAACAGCTTTTTTCCAGCCAGAATTAGACAGCTTATACCCTTCATGATTTTTAAAAAGCTTTAGTTTTTTCCACCTAGAAAAAGATTTAAACCCCCACATAATTATAATAATAGATGGAGAAAAGAGAGTTAATTCTTTAAAAAAAGTAATCTCCCATCCGTAATCATAGTTGTGATAGAAAAAAGAAATTAAAGCAAATACTAGAATGTAAATATTGGTAAGCAACCTAAGAAAAGAATTCATTAATTCTCTAAAGAATTGAAATTATTACAGTCAAAAATATAGTCACAATCTGAAAGTACTATATCTTTTAAAGTAAGCATTGCTGCAATGGCAATTTGAGAATAATTTTGAGAGGCATTTTTAAAATTTCCATATTCATTTATCCACATCCACTGTATCAATTCCATTCCTTGCATAGGCTCATCAAGTTGACTTAATAAAGATTCTACGTTTTTAGCTCCAGCATGATAAATGTGTAACACTAAAAACTTAAACCATAATTCATTTCCTTCCGGGTCAATATCATCCATATTACATAGAATTCTTCTTGCTTGTGGAATACAAATAGTTTTTAATAATTCACTTGCGGCAAAAGCAGATTTTTTAAAATCTTTTCTTTCATCAACATATCTATTGACCGTCAACCCCATTGTTCTTGCAACTCTTTTCATAATTTGAAATGGTCCATAAGCACCGACACTTGAGTATTTAAGTTGGGCAGGACTTTCAATTAAAAGTATAGATTGCGCAAACCAAGGGTCCACTCCATTACCATGAAAAATTTCTATAGCACTAGCTATTGAAGGAATCACTTCTTCAATTTGATAAAATTCTTTTTTTCCTGTAGTTATATAAAGTTTGGTGTTTGACTCTAAACACAAATAGTCAATAATAGAATCTTTAAATTCTTTTTTTTCTTGCTCAGACTGATTAAACCAGATCTCTCTATCTATATAATCTAAGATCTGTCGAGTACTTGCAATATTAATAATACATGTATCTTTTGTTGTATTAATTACAGTTTTCCAAAATTTAGACTGAGGAAGTGTATCCCATCTTTCAACCACTAACATTTCAGGATCAATAACAATATGGCTACAAGAGTCATCCGAGCAATAAACATCAATTATATTTTGGGCGTAAGTATTTTGTAGGATAATGAAAAATAAAAGAATACTAAATTTTTTCATGACAATAAAAGTAAAATAAAATAGAAATTAGATTTAATATCATAAAACCAAATCTTAAGATAAGATTGTGGATAATTATATTTTTATCAAAATATCCCCAGCCCTTTTTAAAGTCTCCTCTTTTTTAGCAAAACAAAATCTCAAATTTTTTTCATCTATTTTAGAAAAAGAAAATCCAGAAACTGGAATACTTGCAACACCATTTATTTTTATCAAATTTTCAGCCATTTCATTATCAGATATTTTGGATATTTTGGAGTAGTTTAGAAGTTGGAAATAAGTTCCTTTACAGGGAACTGACTCAAATCGAGAAGCAGCAATTATTTCTAAAAAAAGATCTCTTTTTTGTTGATAAAAATCATTCAATTTTAAAAAATTTTCTTCTTTTTCTATATAATCTGAAATAGCTAACTGCAATGGATGATTACATGAAAATACATTAAACTGATGAACCTTTCTTATTTCAATCATCAAATCTTTTGGAGCTAATACATATCCTAATCTCCATCCTGTAATATGAAAAGTTTTTCCGAATGAAAATGTAGCAATAGATCTTTTAAATAAATTAGCATATTGACAAACTGAAAAATGACTTTTTCCATCATAAACTAAATGTTCGTATACCTCATCACTAAGTACTAAAAGGTTGTATTTTTCAGCAATTATTTCTAAATCCAGCAAGTCTTGATGACTAAAAATAGATCCAGATGGATTGTGAGGGTTGTTGATAATTATCATTTTTGTTTTTGAGGATATGCTAAGTTCCACTTTTTGCCAATCCACTTTAAAATTCGGAGATTCTAGTTCAATAAAAATAGATTTTCCTTTGTTTAAAGTCACAGCAGGTTCGTAGCAGTCATAACTAGGAGAAAAAATAATTACTTCATCGTCTTTATTGATAAATGCTGAAATTGTTGTGAAAATGGCTTGAGTTGCACCAGAAGTAATGGTTATTTCTTCCTCTTCATCATAATACTTACCATAAAGTTGGAAATGTTTTTCTGAAATAGCTTTCCTAAGCTTAAGTACACCTTGCATTGGGGCGTACTGATGAAATCCTAAGTTTAAATATTTTTTAGATAAATTGATGAGTTCTGGATCAGTATCAAAGTCTGGATAACCTTGAGATAGATTAATAGCATTAAATTGTGCTGACATCAAGGACATTTTTGAGAAAATGTTAGTTCCTATGTGGGGGAGTTTAGATTTGTTTAGTCCGTTCACAAAAAAATTAATCTTTTAAGATTGTTTATCAAGCTTATTGATTTTTAGTCCTAAACTAATGACTTCATTTAAAATGGTGTCTCTCATTGCTTGATTAAATTTAAACTGGTATTCGCCTTTAATTGGAAATTTAATGTTTCTATATAAATAGTGATTGAAGTTGACCATCGCTCCTGACTTATTTCCTGTCCAATGACCATTTTTATCAGTAATAAATATTTGAAAGGTGTCACTCCTTATTTTTCCATTAGGAAATACAATATCAGAAAAAATAAACATGTTAGACCATTTATAATCTGTAGATGTTCTAAGTTGTAAAAAAACATCATGATTATTTACAGTATCATTAATTGGAACTTTAAAATTTACAGTATCTAAAAAAGAGAATTTTGAATTGGGTATATCAACATATTCACTAACTATCGTATTCTTATCAGAGCAACTTATAAGAAAAGCAATAAAGACAATTGCAAATAAAAATTGTGGTTTCATGATTTTATTTAAAGATGTCAAAATTTATTTTCTTAATAATTTATACAGTTGTAAAGATACGTCTAACATTAAAATTTTAGGATTGGCATTCCTTTCAAGATGGTAATAAGCATCATTCATTAAGGTATTTATCTGTGAAATATTTTTGTGATTAATAAACGGTTGAAATTTTTTTAAAAAATTCTCTTCTTCTTCTTTTACTTCTCTTCTTTCAATATAAAAATTACCTAAAATACATTGTCTACTCATTTCTAATGTATAGTTAATAAAATCTTTAATTTGTTCTCTACCCATTTTTGAAAGTTCGTTTACCCAATCAATAGTATCGGCAATATTTCTTGAGTAACATAGTCTCATCCACTTTACAAAAAGAGTCATATTTAACCCTGAATCTCCAGAGTTTAAATGATATACAACAGCTTTATTTAGATTTCCCCCCGATAAATTGGCTATAATGTTTGATTCTGGTTCAGCTATTTGAAAATTCTTCACCATAAAATTTGAGACAGCACTTAATTCCATTTTTGGAACAGCTATGTTTTGTAATCTAGAATATATTGTTGGTAATATTTTGTTCTTGTTTTCAGAAACCAGTATAAAGTAGGTGTTTTCAGCAGGTTCTTCAATTAATTTTAAAAGTTTATTTGATGCTTGCAAATTCATTAATTCTGGCAACCACATGACAAGTATCTTAGGCCCTCCAAAAAAAGATTTAAAATTCATTTTTTTTATGATGGATTGACTTTCTTTAACTCCAATTACACCCTGCTTATTTTCATTTCCCATGGTAGAATACCAAGTTTTTTTACCAATACATTTGAATTTATCTAAGGAAGAGACAAATAATTCTCTCCTGTCATCTGATATTTCTGAATGTTCTGCTTTTGATAAGTGGATTGGAAAAGAAAGGTGTAAATCTGGATGTTGTAATTTCTCATATTTGATACAAGATGAACAACTCTTACATGCGTCATTTTCATTAGGGGTTTCACATAATAAAAGTGCGGAAAAGGAAAGTGCTAATTGTAAATGACCACAACCAGAAGCCCCACTCAAGAGAATAGCATGAGGAACCCTGGATTGTTTAAACAAATCTATTAATTGATTTTTAGTAGAACTTTGATTTCCTAAGTCTGAAAAATACACCTAACAAATGTAATTAAACTTTGATTTAGATAATTACTTTGTTAGTATTTGGTAATTGATCAAGAATATTAGAACGATTTAGAGTAGGTAAAACCAAATCTCCTATGTTTTTAAGAATGGGATAAACCAACGATGAATTTTTTGTTGTTTTATTTATGATAAGGCTTTGAGAATCCCAACTTTCAATTATAAAAATGATAATGACTAAAAATGATAATATTTTAAACATGCCTAAAACAACTCCTGCAATCTTATTAAGTAATTTTAATTGAACAAAATTGATGAATTTTTCTATGATTTTAGATATAACAGCCCCTACAATTATGGTAGCAAAAAATAAAATTATAAAGCACAAAGTTGAAAGGTATTTTTCCTGAACTTTTTCAACTATAAATGGTTCAACTAAGTCTTGGAAGTGAGTCCCAATCCAGACTCCTGCCACTAGACTAACTATCCCTATTATTTGGGCAACCAATCCTTTTTTAAAACCAGTGTAAGCGCCCCATAATAGTGGTGATAGTAAGATAATATCTAACCAAATCATATTATTAAAAGTAAGGGTTAACTAAAAACTAAAATTTAATAGAGTAAATAGATATTCACAGAATAAAGATTAAAACTATCTTACTATTAAAACTTTAGATTTTGCCTTTGAATATCCGTCTTGAGATGTAGCAAAAAAATAATAAATTCCACTTCCAACTATTTGGTTGTTTCTATCTTTTCCATTCCAAACCGCCTGTCCTCCTTGTGAAAAAATGGTTTGAATTAAAAAGCCACTTGCATCAGTAATTTTAACTTCGGAATTTTTCATCATCCCTGTTACAGCTATGTTTCCTTGATAATCTGGTCTTACTGGGTTTGGATAAACTTGAAGATTTGTAAACTCAATATTGGGAGAGGTGGCAGTAGATTTATATCCTAATATTCCTTTATCAGTTCCTATAAAGAGTTCACCATTTTGATGGTTAATTGCCAAAGAAGTGATTTTATTGCTGTATAGTGGACTATTCTCCTTAGACAATGAATAAATAGTTTGAGTACCATCTTCAGACATTAAAAACAACCCACCTCCATCGGTTGCAATCCATTTTCTATTGGCACCATCAATTTCAATGTCTGTAATTATTTCATTTTGTAAAAGATACTGTAAGGTCCCGTCCACTTCAATTAATATATTTTGGGCATCATAATTGGTTTCATTAAATATTGGGTATGAACTGTAAAATATGGTAGGTCCGTTATCAGTCCCTATCCAAATTTCTCCATCATTATCAATGGCTAAGGTGTTTACATTACCGCTTGGTAAAGAGCCTGATCCAGAACTTGTTCCAATAATTTTGTATTGATCATCGCTCAAATCAAATACAGTTTGATTATAATCATATACAACCAATCCAACATCTTTTACAATCATCCATACATAACCATACTGATCATCCACAATTATATCTGTACATAATTTATCTGCTGCAAGAGGCCCACAATAAAAAGATTGCCACTCTCCTTCATTAGTTTTCACCGAAAGTGGTGAAGTGGTGAAAGAATTAGCAATCCATAAATTTCCCATATTATCATAACAAGTCCCTGCTACACAAACACTGTTACCACTTTGCCCAATCCTAGTTTGTAAAGAGGAATTATAGAAAGAAAATCGGTTTATAAATTGATTGTTATTAAACAATAATAATCCCCCACCAAAAGAAGATGCTACAAACTCATTTTCATTTAATGGATTGGCAGTAACCCACACAATATCTGAAATAGTGTCAATTTCGTCGGCCATTATCGTTGTGTTTATTCTATTGAAATAATTCCAAGAATTGTTAAATTGGTATATTCCATGCCAATTAAATGTCTTATTCCAGTTAGTTCCATAAGTTCTTCCTGCAGCAACATATAATTTATCATTAACAGACGATAAATGAAAACATTCATTGGTAAATGGTCCCATATAACCTATTAAAGAATTATTTAATGAAAAGTTGTTTTTTAATCGTCTCAACCCTTTGGATTCGTCAGCTATCCAATAGTATCCATTTCCATAAATAACATCATTTGCAGTGATTCCAGGATTCCCATTGTAGGCATAAAAAAAATCTAAAGTATCTAAATTGGAACTGTAGACGGTTACATAAGAATTGGTGCAGGTTATTAGATTTTGACCATCCACTTTAAAATTTCTTAGAGTTTCGTTAGGATAGAATAGGATTGTATCCCAATTGTTATTTTGGTATTTGTAAATAATATTTGTTGAGCCAAATGCAAAAAAATCGTCTTGGAATGATTCTAAATTATTAATACTTGAACCTGTTGGAATATTGAGAGTATTCCAAATACTTGCGTCAGATAAAAAAGAACTGTTTAAAGGAGCCATTTTTATTTCTTCATTTGTTAAAGCATAAATATAATTTTGTGAAATGTGTAGGTCTAAAACAGCTTCTTGAGAACTGTTGTCTCCTATGATGTAAGTATCCTTTATTTCTTCTTTTTCAATATCTACTACCACAATGCCAAAACCCAAGCATACATAAACATATTTGCTATGACTATATAAATTATAAACTGTTTTATCTCCAATGATAGAACTGTTTAAAATGGAAGAAATATTGATCACACTTTCTCCTTTTATTAAATCAATATTACTTGAGCTATAGGCAATTAATAAAGATTGCTGAGATTGATTAGCTACTATTGCTGAAATACCAACTTCACTTAATCCATTAACAGTACTAAGTTTTCTTACTTCATTATTAGAATAATCAAATTCTATAATTGAATAGGGAGTTGAGCCATAGTAGATGTCCCCAATAGAAGCCAGTTGATTTACTTGTGAGTAAGGTAAATGATCTCTCCAGGATTCTACAGAAAAATCTTGTGCATTCAATGTTAAAATAAATGGGCTAAAGAAAATTAAAATGTATGAATACCATTTCATATTATGCAAACTAACTAATTATAAAAATAATTATTGTAAAAAAAACTATTTTTGTGGTAATTGGCTCCGTAGTTCAACTGGATAGAATATCAGATTTCGGCTCTGAGGGTTGAGGGTTCGAATCCTTCCGGGGTCACAAATGGTTAATAATTTTAATTATTTTAATTAAATTAGTTTTTATTTAAAAGCAATTTGATTTCAATCTTTAGTATTATTGAGCCATAATCATGAAAAATTTTATCACTATGCTTACTTTCAATCAGCATTTCATTATTGAACGCACAAGTTCTAAAAAAATAATTTTTAATTAAAAACTCCCTCTAAAATGAAAAAAAATATCTACCTGTTTCTTTTACTAGCTAGTTCTCTAAGTATCAAATCTCAGTGCGATTACATTATCGATATGCAGGATACATATGGGGATGGATGGAATGGTGCTTCAATTGATATGTATATTAATGGAGCCATTGCAACAAATTTTACAATTTCCACAACTCAAGGTGCTTCTGCACAAGATTCTTATTCAACTTATAACGGTGACTCTGTAGAATTTTACTTTAACTCTGGAAATTGGGATACAGAGATCACTTTTCAAATAACTGCTCCTGATGGGTCAAATGTAGGAAGCTATGGCCCTTTTCCAGTCAACACGGGCAATGATCAAAATATTTGGTCAGGTATATCCAATGCTACTTGTACTGCTCCAAGTTGTATTGACCCTTTTTCTGTAAATGCATTCCCTTCTTCCTTTTCTTTGGACTTAAGTTGGAATGCAGGTCAAAATGCAGCTTCCTTCAATATTGATTATGGAGTCTCCGGATATTCTTTTGGAACAGGCAATACTGACACTTCAAATATTAATTCAAAAACTATTTCTAATCTACTATCAAACACTACTTATGATTTTTATATTCAATCCGTTTGTGGAGCTAATGATACAAGTGCATGGGTAGGTCCATTTTCGTTTTCTACCTATCCTAGTTGTGGAGACAGCATAGGTCCCTATTGTTACGATTATGGGTCCTTTACCATACTTACTGCGGAATCAGATAACCCTAACTTAGCAATTGAAGTAAGCATTACAGCTGGTGAAACAGAAATAGGAAATGATTATTTAGAAATATATGATGGTATTGGCACTAACGGAAATTTACTTTACAGTGCTGACGGTGATCATGCTGGAGTAAGTATAATTTCTGGAACAGGAATTTTAACAATGTATATAAATGGCAGTAGTTGGAATTGCTGTTTAGATGGGGGCGGCTATATCCCTATTGAAGCAACATTCAATTGTGTGAATAGCTCGTGCTTACCAGTTAATAATTTAATAGCCAATAATATCTCGTCAACATTTACAAATTTGTCTTGGGTTGCGGGCGGAACAGAGACCTCTTGGGAAATAGAATATGGCGCTGAAGGATTTAATCAAGGCTCTGGAACTTTAGATACTGTATTCTCTAATTCATATTTTTTATCTTCACTAACTTCAAACACAGGATATGATATTTATGTTACTCCACTATGTGATAGTGGAAATACTTCAACACCAAGACTGTTAAATTTCACAACTCTTTTTTCTTGCGGAGACAATTTTGGACCTTACTGCTACGGACCTGGAGATACTACGATTCTTACAGCAATTTCCAGTAATCCAGGAGATTTTTTAAGAATAGACATTACAGCCGGAGAAACAGAACTTTGCTGTGATAATCTTCAAATTTATGATGATATCGGGCCAAATGGAAACCTTTTGTACGATGCAGCGGGAATTCACACAGGTGTTTCTGTAGTTTCTTTCACAGGGATCATCACTTTACATATGGATGGAAACAATTGGTGGAATTGTGAAGATGGTTGGGGTGGCCCTTATATTCCTATTGAATGTTCATTCTCATGCCTCCCTTCAAACCCAGTAGATTTAGAAATGTCCGAAATTACAACCTCAGACGTGATTGCTCCGGGGAATACAAATATTTCTGGGATTGTAACCAACTTTGGTACAAACACTATCAATTCATTTGATATTGTATGGGATGCCGGTTCTGGCCCTCAAACTGAAACTTTTAATATTAGTTTAGGTTTGGGCGACTCATACAATTTTACGCACAATAGCCCTATATCAACTTCCGCTGGACAATCGTCGACTATCAGTGTTGAAGTAATTGCTAATAACGATGCAAATAACGCCAACAATGCATTATCTAAAGTCTTACATACTTATTCGTTTGAGCCAGATAGAAAAGTGGTTTTTGAAAACGCCACCATTTCTAATACTTGGCTAGGTTCTTGGTCTCCAAGGGGGATAGTAAGTTTTGAAATGCTTTCGATGAGCACTTATAAAGATGATGTAGAAATTATTAATGTTCATCACAACTTTGGGGCAGATAGCTCAAACCAAACTTATGATGCTATGTATTATAAAGATTATGCAGATTCTCTTTACAATAACCAATTCGTATCTTTTTCCGGTATTCCAAGATATTTAGTTGATAGAAAAAATACTGGTGTTCACGGTGGAACTTCAATACTACTTGATTTTTTAAGTTACAATTTAGATTTTGGATTTGCGGATATTGAAATTTTAACTAACTATGATTCAATTTCACGAGAATTAACAGCTTCAGCAAACTTAGAATTTGCAACTAATTATGAAAATTTAAATTTGGCTCTTGTTATTACTGAAGATAGTGTTCATAATACTACTGATCCAGGATACATGCAATTTAATGCCTACTTTGGTGGAAATAATGGTCCCATGGCTAGTTCATCTATTGATTTTGAAACTTATGGCAACCCAGTTCCAGCTGTTTTAATGCATTATAAAAATGTTGCCAGAAAAATAATTCCTTCTTTTTCAGGTTCTAACTCAGCACTACCTAGCGCTGTTAAAGCAGATAGCTTATATAATTATACCTTTCCAACATATTCCGTCCCACCAGAATACAACGAGAAAAAATTAAGAGCAATTGTATTATTAATTGATCCATCCAATGGACGAATTTTAAACGCTAACGGAAAAGATATTTTTGAACCCTCAACTCTAAGTATAAATGAACTTAATAGTTCTTATTCCGTGCAAGTTTTCCCTAATCCATCTTCAGGTAAAGCATTTGTTAAATTAAACTTCGATCTAAGCCCTGGTGCTGAATTAATAATGAGTGACCTTTCTGGAAAAATTGTTTATCAGCAATCTTTAAATTCTTCAAATAAAAATAGGGTTTATGAAATAAATAAAACGGGTATTAACAGCGGAATTTATATTCTTAGCTTGAAGAACAATAATAATATCTTAAATAAAAAACTTGTTTTTGATTAAAAATTAAAAAGCTGTAATTTTTTTACTTTTTAAAATTTTGCCATTATAATCAACTCTTACGATGAAAGTCCCTGTTGGGAGATTTACGTCTATTGTAGAATTTTTGTTTGATAATAATTTTTCACTTATTAAAGTTCCTAGAATATTATAAATTTTAAAATTCAATTTTGAATAATTGCCAGTATTTGAAACAAATATCTCTGAATTGTTTTGAAGTGATGAAATCATAATACCTGATTGGTTAATTCCTTGATTTATGTTTGTGGCATTGTTTAAAGCGAAGTCTACTGAGTCAATCATATTTAGGTTGTCATCTAGTGCGTAATACCTAACATAAATTGAAGTGTTGTTATTTGAAAACATAAAACTAGATTTTACAGTGCAAATTTCTCCAACTGCAAGAAGATTTGAAGCAGGTGCAGTAAAGTCATTTGAACTAGGTATATAACACAAATTGTTGTCACATAATTGATCATTTAAAAAACTCCAAGAATAGGAAAAAATTTTTCTCCTAATAGTTAAATTTAAATTTCCTGAGGATGTATTTTTGCAGCCCATTGTTAACTCAAAAAAAGATGAATCGTCACTAATATTTGCTGTAGTTCCATTTAAAATATTTGTTGTATCATATCCTAAACTACTATGTGAATAGAATTCCACTTGAGATAAACACCTGAATCCAGAAAGCAAAAAAAATAAAAAAATTAGTTTTTTGATCATAAAAAAAGTTTAATCAAAATTACCTAAATAATATTTATAATTTTCATTTAGTCAGTTAATTAATTAGATTAGCTTCAAAATATAATTATTATGAAAAAAATTTTACTTCCAATATTTATTTTGCTCACTGCTTTTGCCATAGCTCAGCCCGTTTATTTTGAAGATTTTGAAAATGTTTCTCCTCCCACGCTTCCTGCTAATATTTCTGAAGTAGATCAAGATGGTGATGGTTACACATGGACCACTTTTGCTGCAAGTGCGCAAGTGCCTTGGACAAACAATGGTAACATTGCAATGTCTGAATCCTACAGCAATTCAGCTGGTCCTTTGACTCCTGATAACAGATTGGTAATTGGCCCCATAGATATGTCTGCTCTCTCTGGAAATTATCTTCTTGAATGGGAAGCAGGGGCTACTGAAGCTACTTCTACTGGATGGCACGAAGAAAATTATTCGGTTTATATTGAAACTTCCAATACTATTGGAACAGCAGTTTTTACAGAAACCCTTTCGGCAGGTCAAACCCTCTTTAGTAGAAGTGTAAATGTTCCTTCTAGCGTTCTTGGGAACAGTACAGTTTATATTATTTTCAGACACCATAATTGTACTGATGAATGGAGATTAGGAATTGATAACATAGCTGTAAATGTTGCCGCTACATGTCCAGCCCCACCTGCAATAAGTATTAATAGCAGCAATGTTTCAACAAATTCAGCTGATATTTCATGGTTACCAGCTGCGAATGAAACAGAATGGAATATAGAATACGGAGCATTAGGGTTTTCAATCGGATCTGGAACTTTTGTTAATACAACAGCTACAACGTACTCTCTTACTGGCCTTAATCCATCTTCGGCATATGATTTTTATGTTCAAGCGGTATGCGATTCAGCAGACTCTAGTATATTTACAGGCCCTTACTCTTTTTTCACCTTTTGTGATGTTACAACCTCCCCATATTTACAAAACTTTGATGCCTCTAATTTTCCCAATTGTTTCGTCCAAGGAAATGATGGCACTGAAGATGTATTTGATTGGGTTCTCAACTCAGGTGCCACAGTCTCTTTAAATACTGGTCCATCTGATGATATAACAGGAGGTGGTAGCTATATTTATATCGAGGCTTCCTCTCCAAGAGTTCCCGGGGACAGTGCTGTACTTTACAGTCCATTAATAGATAAAAGCTCTCTTACTAATTCAAAACTAACATTCTATTCTCATATGTATGGTGCATCAATAGGAACACTTGAAATCGATGTTTCAGATGATGGAGGAAGTACTTACTCTACGATTTATTCAAAATCTGGTGACCAAGGTGATCAATGGAATTTTGAAACAGTAAATTTATCTGGGCTTTCAGATACAATAATATTTAAAATAAGTGCTACTGTTGGTGATAATGGGTCTGGCCAACAATGGTTTGGTGATATTGCAATTGATAACTTTGAAGTTAGTGAAGCACTTGCAATTGATGTTGCTGGAGTTTCCTTAACTACAAGTTCTACTCTAGCATTAACCAATGCGCCTTTTACAATTTCTGGAGAACTTAATAATCAAGGAATAAATACAGTGAATTCAATGGATATAAACTACACTATAAACGGAGGTTCTTCTGTAACAATGCCTTTAACAAACTTGAACTTTACAACTGGAAGTAATTACTCTTTTAATCATACTTCTACATGGAACCCATCATCATCAGGAACTTATACTGTTGAAATATGGGCTAGCAATATAAATGGTGCAAACGATATGAACCTTTCTAATGATAGAGTTTCTAAATCTATTACTGTAGCAAGTAACTTAGCAATAAGAAGACCAATGCTAGAATCTTTTACAAGTTCTACTTGTGGGCCTTGTGTTGCTGGAAATCAAAATGTAGCTTCTGTCTTGCAAGGATATCAAGACAATCAGTATTCAATCTTAAAATATCAAGCTGATTTCCCAGGAACAGGTGATCCTTATTATACTGCTGAAGTTGGCAACAGAATGACTTATTACAATGTTACTGGTGTTCCAGATTTAGTTGTTGATGGAAATGAGTATCAGATAAATTCTCAAAGTTTAACAAGCCAAATGGTTGATAATTCTATTGCCAGACCTTCATATATTGATCTTTCAACAAATTATAGCGTTGGAGGACAAACTGTAGATTTTGAAGTTACAATTGATCCCCTTGCAGATTTTACAAATTTAACTTTACATTCTGCAATTTTTGAATACATTACCTATAATAATACTGGTTCTAATGGTGAAACTGAATTTCAATATGTAATGAAAAAAATGGTTCCAAGCTCATCAGGATTTAACCTTAATTCACTTCAAGATGGAGTACAAAGAGTTGAAAATTTCTCATATATTTTTAATGGTAACTACATACTTCCAACAAATGCAAATAATCCTGTAAATCACGCTATTAATCATTCAGTAGAGGATTTTGACGATTTAGGAGTTGTTGTATGGATACAAAATAATGTAACAAAAGAAATTTTACAGTCAACCACTGCTTCTTTAGTTACTAATATTGCACAAAATAATTCATTCTCAAATAAGTTAATGATTTTTCCAAATCCAACTAATGATTTAGCTACAATAGCTTTTGAAGGGTTTAAAAATTCAGATATTGATGTTAACGTAGTTAATTCTCTTGGAGAAATAGTGTTTTCTAGAAAAATTACTTCTAATTCTTACTTAGACTATTGTAATTTAGATGTTTCAGGATTAAGTAACGGAATATATAACGTTTTTGTAAAATCAAATGGTAATATATTAACAAAAAAATTACAAATTTTAAGATAATATTGTACCAATTATAATTCATTATTGTATTAAGAATTTCCCTTTTAGTTTTTATAACTGAAAGGGTTTTTTTTAACATCATTCCAACTATTTTTTTACAAATGTTATTTCTTCAGTTCCATTAAACCCCAACTTTTTATGAAAATCTAAAGATTGTTGATTAAGTGGTTAGTTTATTGATTAATGAATCAAATAATGAAGTAATTAATACTGGAAAAAGTTTCATGACTTCCACAAGGTAAGGGATTAAATAACAGTCCATTGTAAATCCTGGTGTTTATACTAATTCCAATACAGGAATTTCATCCTTATATTTAGATTTAAAAATCATTTAAAATAAACTTATCTATTTATAATATTTTGGAGAAGAGGTTTATAAATTTAATAGCATCAGTGTTTTAAATGGTCCTTTTTTTTTCATAACATTGATTTATCCAATCAATCTAAGGGAATGTGTTGCTTAAATATT
>NTKH01000025.1 GCA_002457645.1 Bacteroidetes bacterium MED-G20 | reverse complement strand
GCTAGCAAAGGACTAAAGTAAGCACCAATATATTTTAGTTTTGATATTGTCATCAAATGGAAATATAGTAAAAATATATATTAACTCATTGATCGACAATATTTTATCTATAAAATTTTAGATGAACAAAATATTCGGGTCACATATTTAACAATTTAAAATAAGTTCTAATTTTATTATAAATTATATTTAAGTTGAAAATTATTTTATTTAGACTTTGGTGTATTTTTTTTGTCTTATTGGTCCTAAATATTTTTTTTGGATACTTGTCATTAAATAATTTTAAATAATTTTCTGGGAGTGTTGAGTTGGTAGGAGCATTAATATTTCCAGATGAAATATCACTAAAACTTGCCATCATATTATTTTTATTATAAAATAAAATTCCATAAAAAGGATCTAACATTATATTTCTATTGTCAATTTTTATTTCACAGATAGAATGAAGAGATACACTATCATTGTCATAAAGAAACAATAATTTACCAGGAAAACCCCCTTTTTCTAG
This sequence comes from Bacteroidetes bacterium MED-G20, assembly GCA_002457645.1. Classification (GTDB taxonomy): domain Bacteria; phylum Bacteroidota; class Bacteroidia; order Flavobacteriales_D; family Parvicellaceae; genus MED-G20. The sequence goes on along the minus strand of NTKH01000025.1, from coordinate 20,708 downwards.
AATGGTAATTAATAAGTTGGATTGCTGATCACAAGAACCATATCCCTTTTCTAGAATTTCCACAGGATCTAAACCTTTAGTTTTTATAAAATGCCCAGGTGGTTTAATTTTATTACTAACATATTCAAAGCATTTAATTATTTTTAATGAGTCACTATCATTTTTCGAGCAGATATTGTGATATAAATTATTGTAATAAAACTGTCTGGATATATTATTTGTGTATTTTTTACATAAAATAAAAATCAATGAACTTAAAATCAAAACGAACCAAAGTGTGCTTTTTTTAAGTAATTTATGTAATATTAACATTTTTAACTTGCTTTATGCAAGTTAATTATAGTGGTTTTTAATTTAATATTTAATAAAATTTTTAAAAAAAAGGACTTTTTTTAATGCAAAAAATTGGTGAAATCATTTAATTATTAAGAACTTTTTCAAAAGCTTTTCGGGGGCTTTTTCTGATATAAACCTTACCACAAAACGAATAATTTAAAGATTTAAAAAGTTTAAGCATCTGGGTGTTATCGTGATTGGTATCCGCTTTTACACTATGTATGTTTTTTGAAATAGCAAATTGCTCTATATGTGAGACCATTTTCTTTGCAAGTCCTTTATTAAGAAATTTTTCAGATATTGCTAACCTATGGAAAACAATAAAATCATCATTTGTTAGCCATTCCCCTTCAATATGTAAATAATCAGGTTCATCATTTACTAATAGTGCACAATAGCCAACTATTTCATCATTCAAAGTAAGTACATATCCATATTTTTTTTGAATATCATTTATTATTACTTCCGAATTAGGATAACCATCTTGCCACTGATTACTTCCATCTTTTTTTCTTCTTAAAATGGCCATTTTAAACAAATTCCATATTACCTTGGAATCAGCATCTTTAGCCAATCTAAATTGAAGATCCATTTTTAAAATTTTTCATCATTATTTTTTTCCATGGCCTCTAATACTCCTAAAGCTGCTCTTTCTCCAGCAATCATAGCTGCATTTAATGATCCATTTAAAAGTAAATCTCCAGCTAAAAAAATTTCATCATTTAGTTTAGTTTCTGTAGGAGCTAGTTCATATTGTAAGTTATTTAATTGTGGTAAGGCTTTGGGTATATTATAAAGTTTTAAAAATGAAGGATTTTCTATATTACATATTTCTTCAAGTTCTTTTTTTACAATTTTAATTAATTGATTTTTAGAATACTCATGCTCTTTAACTACAGTTACAGAAAGTAATTCATTTTTTCCTTTGTGATTAGATTCAATACTTGAAGGGTAGAAAATATTATTTATTAAACTTTCTTTATTTGGAATAAGCCCAATAAAAGGATTTTCAAATATACATTTGCTTGTTGTGAAATATAAGTTCTGACAAGATTTCCAATCAAAGGGTGGACTTTTTAAGTTATTAATCATTTGATTAGGTTCAGTCGCAACTATGGTGTAATTAGTATTCAGAATTTCACCATTTTTAAGTATAATTTTTTTATTATTTATTTTAATAACCTCACTATTAAATTTAAATGTAGTTTTCATAAGGTAACTTTTAAGTTGCTTAGGTATTTCTTCTATCCCATTTTTAGGAATTAAAGCCAATCCCTCTCCAAACATTTTAAAAATAAATTCAAACATTCTGCTTGATGTCTTAAGTTCGGTTTCTAAAAATATGCCACTAAAAAATGGCTTAAAGAAATTATGGATGATTCTATTTGAAAATCCTACATTTTTTAAATATTTACTGGTTGTAACTTCAGGAGTTTTAAAAATACTTTCAATTGATTTCTTTTGAATTTTAAAATTTAGAATAGCAATTTTTAATTTATCTCTAACTGTTCCAAGATTAGCAAAAAGAGTGGGTAGGAGTAGGCTTGGATCTCTTAAAGGATCTCCAAATTTTATGGGTCTTCCATTTACAAAAATACATGCACCTGGTTTTAGTTTTTGAAGATCAAGTTTATCGAAATCCAAATATTTTTGAGCTGCTTTATAGTTGGATAATAAAACCTGAAACCCTTGGTCTAATTGATAACCATTAATTATATCTGTTTTTAAACGACCTCCAACTCGGTCACTAGCTTCTAAAATTATGGGCTTAACTCCATATTTTTCTAAAATATTAGCTGCAATTAATCCACTTATTCCACCACCAACGATATGTACTTTCAAAGAATTAATATTCACTATTCTAATAAAAATAATTTTTCACTAAATTAATGATATAAAGAATGAATTATAAACTTGATGATTTTAATTTATAACCGTTTTTAAACGTTAATAATTACTTTTGTATCGGTTTTAATTGAATATTAATTTCTATGGTGCTTAAAACAGAAAAACTTTGCTTGGAATGTCAAACTCTTTTAATTGGAAGAATAGATAAGAAGTTTTGCAACGATATGTGCAGAAACGCTTACAACAATCTTCTCAACAAAGATTCGAATGAATATGTAAGAAAAGTCAATGTGATTTTGCGTAAAAATAGAAGAATATTATCGTCCATTTTAAAAGGAAATAATAAATCTAAATCTACTAAAGAACAACTTTTGTTAAATGGGTTTAATTTTTACTATTACACCAATGTTTATAAAACCAAACAAGCAAATACTTATTATTTTGTTTACGAATTAGGCTATCTTGAACTTGAAGACGAACAATATGCACTTGTAAAAAAAGAGGAATATGTTAAATAATTATTTCTGGTCAACAAGAATTCTAATATGAAAAAAATCATCATTATCAATGGCCCAAATCTTAATTTATTAGGTAAAAGAGAACCTGAAATTTATGGAAATAAAACCTATGAAAGCTATATGAAAGAATTGGTGCTAGCTTTTCCAGATTTAGAATTAACCAGTTTTCAAAGTAATGTGGAAGGAGAAATAATTAATAAAATTCAAGAGGTTGGATTCTCTTTTGACGGAATAGTATTAAATGCTGGTGGATATACACATACTTCTATAGCTATTGCGGATGCAGTAGGAGCAGTACAAACACCAGTTGTTGAAGTTCATATTAGTAACGTATATGCTAGAGAAGATTACAGACATCAATCTCTAATGGCTAAAAATTGTAAAGGCGTAATTGCAGGATTTGGACTGGATTCTTATGAAATGGCTATTCGTTCTTTTTTGAAATAATTTTTTCAATTTCTCTATACAATCTATGTAATGGAAGTCCCATTACGTTGAAAAAATCCCCTTCCATCCTTTTAATACCTACAAAACCCATCCAATCTTGAATACCATAGGACCCCGCCTTATCCATGGGTCTATGGAAATCTAAATAATAGTTAATTTCTTCTTTTTTAAGTTCATAAAAAGTAACTTTAGTAACGTCACTAAAAGAAGATATTTCTCCATTAAGTAATAAACTTACGCCTGTGTAAACACGATGAGTATTTCCGGATAATTTATCTAACATATTAAACCCGTCTTTTTTAGAATTTGGCTTACCCAGCACTTCATTGTTGTATACCACAACTGTATCAGCAGTTATATAAAGTTCATTTTTCTGGGCCTCGTTTTTATAGGATTTAGCCTTTAAATTAGCTAAATAAGATGCCACTCTGCTAATTTCTAAATTTTCTGGGTAAACTTCTTCAATTTCTTTGCTGATAATTTCAAAATTATCTATTATTTTTCCCAATAACTCTTTTCTCCTAGGAGATTTAGAAGCCAACTTCACTTTTAGATGTTTGATGTTATCCTTCAATAAATTCACAAGGGAATATATAACCAAATTCCAGCTAATAAAAATTGAATTTTTAAAAGATTACTAATGTGCTTAAAATTTTGTTGATTTTCTGAAAAATATAGTTGATAGCAAAAAAATACTAACACTAAAAATTGAGTGATAAAAAATAAAATACAACTTAAAGTTTTTGGTGTTTGCATGTAACATAAAATCAAAAAAATAATTTCAATTAAAAGTACAGTTCCAATAAAAAACTTTGTTGTTTTCAAGCCAACAAAAACTGGAAGAGTATTGCTTCCAATTTTTTGATCACCTTCAACATCCTCCATATCTTTAATTATCTCTCTTTTGAGTGTAATTATGAAACAAAAAATAGCATATACCACAAATAAATTATTAATAAGATTAAGATTTTTAAAATTATATAATTCATTAGAAAATGAGTGAGGAATTAAAATCACTACCGCGCAAAGTAAACTTATGGTCATATTTCCCAAAAGTGGGAAATGTTGTAACTTAACAGAGTATAAATAAAGTGAAATATGAACTATTGTAATCACCATTAGCCAACCACCAGAAAGATTAGAGATGAATATGAAAAAATAGGAAATTAAAAAATGAATAAAGTAGGAACTGATAAAATATTTAGTATTTAAATCTTGAATAAATTTATTATTCAATTTATCACTTTTAATATCATAATAATTATTTAATAAATACCCAGATGCAGTGGTAGTTATAATGGATAAAAAAAGCAATAAATAATCGATATTAAAATCTAATCCAGAATAATATGTATTTAACATTAAACCCCAGAAAATAAAACCCAGTAATGCTAAGTTTAATAATCTTATTGATTTGAAATAGTTTTTTACCATGAGTAGGCATCATCATCCATCCATTTATTTTGTATTCTCATGGTTTGTTCTAGCACATCCCTTACACAACCTTTTCCTCCATTTATATGTGAAATATAGTCACAAACTTCTCTTACTTCAACACTTGCATCTTTGGGACAACTAGAAATACCAACCACTTTTAAGCAGGGCAAATCAGGAATATCATCTCCCATATAAATAACTTGGCTTAAAGAAATATTATGTTTTTGTAGATGCTCATTTAAAACTGGAAGTTTGTGATTTTTTCCTAAATATATATGTTCGACTCCTAAACCTTCCAACCTTTTTTTTACCATAACAGAACTGCCACCTGAAATTATGACAATATGATATCCTTTTTTTACAGCGTGTTGAAGAGCATATCCATCCTTAGTATGCATGGTTCTTACCATTTCTCCACTAGATTCTAGAATCACTGACCCATCTGTTAGCACACCGTCAACATCAAAAATGAAAGTGGTGATTTGGGATAGTTTATTTTTATAACTCATGATGTTTTTTTATAATTTTCTCACTAAATAGTTGGTATATTTCTCTTAAATCTTTTTCAGTTTTTAAACTTTCTAAATGCTTTTCAATAAGTTTTAAATCTTTTCTTATTGCTGGACCAGTTTGCAATTGATGGGGAGGAAAATTTAAAACATTATTCAATGATTGCTCCAAAAGTGGTTTTAGATTTTTAAAATTTACTTTATTCTTATTACAGTATTCTTTAATAGTGCTTAATAAATAATAAATGAAATTATTTGCTGCTACCGCAGCAATATGAGTCTGATTTCGCTGAGTAGAATTTCTAATCGAATAATGAAGGTCATTTACATTGCAAAAATTGGACAATAATTCCAAATCATTATCATTAGAAGCTTCAATAAAAAAAGGAATGTTATTCCATTCAATTAGTTGCTTTTTTTTAATTGTTTGTAGAGGGTATATACAGCCCCATCTATTAGAAAAAGAACCTAGCATTTCACTAATTAAACTTCCAGACGTATGTACGATAAATTTATTTTTTAATGGTATCTTTTTTAATAATTCTATATAAGAGTCATCACTTACAGCAACTAAATAGAGGTCACTATTTTTTGAAATAGCACTAATTTTATCAGTAAATAAATGGTTATCTAATTTACTGTCTGAAAAATTAGAACGTCCATAAATACAGTCAATTTTAAAATTGTTTTTCAAAAATAATTTACTGAATTGCAATGCTACGTTTCCAGTACCTAATAATGTTATATTTTTAATCGTTTTCAATATTTTTCACCAAATTCTAAAACGATATCATGCATAGATTTAATTAGCTCTTTTTCTTTACTTTCTTCTGCTTCATATAAATATTGTTGAAGTAGGGTGTTTGCCTGAAAAAGATCATCTTCATTAAAAGGCCCTTCTAAGTTTTCCAATACAGTTAAGGCTTCTAAAATTACCATATAATCTCCTGAGCAAGAAGCTTCAATTAGTTCAGGAATATGATCAGTCATATCAATCCCAGAACTCCAAATGGAAAATAATATTAGTTCTTTAACTTCATTACCCCCTTCTCTTAACTGAGGCAGTATAAAGTCTATTATATCTTTATTCTTCAGTTCTGAAAAAATGCTTTTTATTTCTTCCTTTATTTTTGAGTTTTTTGTTGTTTTATATAACTCAATAAGAGGGTCTATAAGATATTCATTACCTTTTGATCTTGTTTTTGTTAAAGCTTTTGTAATAACAGTATCATTCGAACTTGCTAAATCTTCTTTTAATTGATTGATTACTCTTTGTTGTGTACTCATAATTGAAATTAAATAACAAAATTATAAGATTATCTTCAAAAGAACTTTTTAGTATAGAATTTTTGTAAAATTATCTTTTACCAAAAATACTGCTTCCAATTCTTATCATATTACTTCCAGCTTCAATAGCCTCTTTGTAGTCTCCACTCATTCCCATTGAAATAATATTGAAATTTTCATTAAAATGATCCTTAGTCTCATCAAATATATTTTTTAAATAATCGAATTCCTGTTTTACTAATTTTTTATTTTCAGTAAAAGTGGCCATCCCCATTAGTCCTACAATATTTAAATTGGTCCATAAGTGATGACTTTTAGAATTCAGAAGTTCTCTTATTTCAGCCAAACTGAACCCAAATTTATTTTCTTCTTTTGCAATATGAATTTGTAACAAACAGTTTATTTTTCTATTATTTTTAATTCCCTGTTTATTAATTTCTTTAAGTAGTTTTACTGTATCAGCTCCGTGAATCAAGTGAATAAAAGGTGCGATATATTTTACCTTGTTTCGTTGCAGATGTCCAATCATGTGCCAACGGATTTCTTTAGGTAAAGATTCATGTTTATAAACCAATTCTTGGACTTTATTTTCTCCAAAATCTAAATGTCCTTTAGAGCAAGCTTCCTCAATCATCTCAACTGGTTTTGTTTTGGAGACAGCAACAAGAGTAATGCTCTTTGGTATGTTTGTTTTGAGAATTTCTATTTTATCACTTATCATTTGGAAGTCTTTGATTAATCCAATTGTAAATGTAATTATATACCTCTTTCTTATTGATTTCGTTCAACATTTCATGTCTTCCGCCTTTAAATAACTTTAGATTGATATCTTTTATTCCAGCCTTTTTATGATGTTTGAAAACTTTATCAACTCCTTTCCCATAATTTCCTACTGGGTCCATATCTCCACTCAATATTAAAACAGCTTTATTTTCATCTGTTTTTTTCATTTTTTTAATGTCATTAATCCACATAACTCCATAAGCAAGGTCTACAAAAAATTTATTTTTAAAAATTTGCATACAAAATGGATCTTTGATGTATTCATCTACCACTTTTTCATCTCTTGACAACCAATCTTTTTTGGTTCTTGGTTTTTTAATTTTTTTATTAAATTCTCCCATTACTAAAAAATGGAGAAATCTTGATTTAGTATCCTTACCAAATATAAAGCAATTGAATTTTGCTATTAATCCACCAATATGCCCCTTTAGTCCAGGATGACAAGATGTTGATGAATATATGTAGTGATCACCAATATTAGGAAATTTAATAGCAAGAGTTCTTGCAAGAAAAGACCCCATTGAGTGGCCCATAATTATCGTTGGAGTTTTAGGGTTTAGTGATGAAATAATTTCCGCAGTTAATTTAATATCCATAACAACCTTTTCCCACCCGTTGGTTTCGCTAAAAAAACCAATGGACTCAATATTTTCAGCTGTTTTTCCATGTCCCCTAAGATCAAGCGAATAGGCGTAAACATTTTTACTATTCAACCATTTTGAAAATTCATTGTATCTGAAACCATGCTCACTCATCCCATGGATTAATTGAATTAAAAATTTGGGGTTTTTAACTGGCCAATGGTGTAAAGTGAGTGGAGCTCCATCATGAGAAATGAGTTTTTCTTCAAAATAATTGCTTTTTACCACTTTCATAAAATTACAATTATTTGTGAGGATGCTTAATTTACCATTACTTAACAATTTAAGTTCTGAACATTAACCAATTCTGCATTTTTTTTTATTTAATTTCGCTCTCGGATGAAAATACTAAAACATTTATTGTCTGCCAAGTTTATGGCTGTATTGCTTTTTATAATGGCTGCTGCCATCGGAACAGCTACTTTTATAGAAAACGAATATGATACAATTACTGCTAAAGAATTGGTTTACAATGCTAAATGGTTTGAACTAGTCTTGCTGCTTTTACTTTTAAATTTCATAAATAATATTAAAACCTACCAACTTCTTAAATGGAAAAAATGGTCTGTTCTTTTATTACATTTCGGGTTTATAATAGCTCTGTTTGGAGCATTTGTTTCCAGATATATTGGTTATGAAGGAGTGATGTTAGTTCAGGAAAATGACACCTCTAACCAAATTTATTCTTCTGAACCCTATTTTCAAATTAAAGTTCATAACGATAGTATTCAGTATAATGAAGAGCAACAGCATTATTTCTCTCAAGTCTTTACAAAATATCCTAAGACTAAATTTAGTTTTCCAGGCAGTGAAGATATCTCGGTAGAAGTGATATCAAGAATCACCAATGCCAAAAAGGAATTTATTAAAGATGTTCCTGGAGGAAAGCTTTTTTTACATTTAGTATTACCAGGCAGAGAAAATTTATATTTACATTCTGGAGAAGTTGTAGTAAAACAAGGAATTCCTTTTGCTTTTAACAATAATGATAGAGAAGATGCAATAAAGTTTTTTTATGATGAAGATCAACTTAAAGTTTTTGCTCCATTTGAAGTCAATAAAATTGATATGGCCAGTTTATCTGTTGAGGACAGACAAGGTGGAAAACAAATTGCCCAAGACACATTAAGTCCCAACGAAATTCATAATGTTAATGTAAGAAATTTAATCTCTTTTTTAGGAACTCAAGTGATGATAAGTAGCGTTGAAAAAAAAGCCAAATTAGAGTATATATCCACAGAAAATAATGATTTACCAGATGCTCTTGTAACTAACATTAGGGTTGGTAATCAATTACAAAATGATATAATAATTGGCAAATCTGGTGTCAGAATGGTACCTACAACTTTAAAATGCGGAGGTTTGTTTTTTTCTTTGGCTTATGGTTCAAAAAATATTGAAACTCCTTTTAAAGTTGGCCTAACAGATTTTAGATTATTGAAGTATCCAGGATCTGAAAGTCCAAGTAGCTATGAAAGTGATATCACTATCAAAGATGAATTAAATGAAGTAGATGAGTCATATAATTTATTTATGAACCATGTAGTAGATTATGGAGGATTTAGATTTTTTCAGTCCAGTTACGATTGGTCTAATGAACAAAATAAAAAAGCAGGATTAGATCCTGATATCACAATTCTGTCGGTAAATCACGATATTTTAGGAACTTGGATTACTTATTTAGGATATTTATTTTTAGCTATTGGTCTTCTTGGAACTCTTTTCAATCCATCCTCCAGGTTTATTGATGTAAGAAAAAAAGCAATAAAAATGAGAAATAAACGAAAGAGTGTCCTTGCTCTTCTTTTATTATCAATTTGTTTTGGTTCTTCTGTGGCTGCTGATAGCTCTTATAAATACAAACCTATCCCAGTAAATCAAGCTGATTCATTGGGTATTTTATTAGTTCAAACATTTGAAGGTAGAATTCAACCTACACACACACTTGCTTATGATATATTTCACAAGATTTCAAAGCAAAACAGTTTTATTACTTCCGATGGAGATGAGATGGTTCCAATGCAAATTTTAATGGACATGATGATTGATCAAAGTTATTGGTTTAATCAAAAAATAATATATGTAAAAAAGGGGACTGGTGTTGGAGATTCTCTGGGAATTGTTGGGAAATATGCATCAGTTAAAGATTTCTATAATGATAATGGTACAGAAAAACTTGAAAAGCAGTTGCAGATTTCATTTGCAAAAAAAGATATTGAAAAAAATATATTTGACAAAGAAGTTATTAAAACTAATGAGAGAATGAACATAGCATTACAGGCTATGAATGGGGAGGTTTTAAAGGTTTTCCCAAAGTTAAATGATAAAACAGATAAATGGGTAAATTGGAAAAATCCTTATTGTGAATTATCAATTGATTCAGCAGATGAATACTTATCTAAAATATCTCTTTCAAGAGTTTTTCGTTCTTATCTTTTTGATTTAGTAGAGGCTAAGAAAACAGGTGATTTTTCTAAGGCTCAATCACTTTTAAATTTTATTAAAGGTTACCAAATAAGGTCTTCCAACAAAGATCTTTTACTAACAAGAAAGCAAATTGACAGAGAAATTTCATACAATCAGTCCAACTTATTTATTCGTGTGAAAAATTATTACGGATATCTTTCTTTATTTTTATTACTATTTGCTTTTTGGAGTGCGCTGATGTCAAGTAAAGAAAGTTTCTTATATAAACCTGTTAACTTTTTTCTTTGGATTTTGATTGGTTTACTTGTAGTGGTATTTGGAATGCATACTTATTCTTTAATTATTCGTTGGATTATTACTGGACACGCACCATGGAGTAATGGATTTGAAGCCTTAACTTTTATTGCATGGGGAGGAGTTTTAGCTGGGTTTTTATTTATTAGAAGTTCTAAAATCACATTAGCTGGAACCTCTTTATTAGCTTTTTTCACTTTAATGACAGCAGGTCATAGTAGTTTTGATCCTCAGTTAACTGATTTGCAGCCCGTTCTTAAGTCTTATTGGTTAGTCATACATGTTGCATGCATTACTATAAGTTATGGCTTCTTAGGTCTTGGTTTTATATTAGGACTAATCAATACCATTAATTATTTATTCTTAAAGAAGGGTAATAAAAACTTAAAAATGATTATTACAGAGCTAACATATGTTAATGAAATGACTCTTACTATTGGCCTAGCATTGGCAACAATTGGTACATTTCTTGGAGGAATATGGGCCAATGAATCATGGGGAAGATATTGGGGATGGGATGCAAAAGAAACCTGGGCTTTAGTAATTGTACTTACTTATGCCATTGTTTTACATTTCAGATTAATTCCAGGCTTAAAAAGTAAATTCACCTTCAACGTGGCTTCAGTATTTGCATTTTCCAGTGTTTTAATGACTTTTATAGGAGTAAATTATTATTTATCTAAGGGTCTACACAGTTATGCTAGGGGAGAAACTCCAGTATTTCCAGTTTGGGCTTGGATTTTAATCGCCTCTATTATATCAATTACCTTAGCTGCTTGGTTCAATAAAAGAAGACAAAAGATAATTTAACTAATTGGAAATCTAGCAGCTGCTGAAGTACTTAAATCAGTGAATTTTTTTTCTTTTTCCATGAAATATCCAGTCATAGCAATCATAGCTGCATTATCTGTGCAATAACTTATTTTTGGAACAAAAGTATTGCAATTTTTAATTTTTCCGAATTGCTCAAATTCATTTCTTAGTTTAGAATTGGCTGAAACTCCTCCAGCTAATGCTATATCTTTGCATGGATATTTTTCTAGCACTTTATCCAATACTTTTAAGAGATATCTTACTAAATGAGATTGATAAGAAGCACATATATCATTTAAGTTTCTTTTAATGAAAAGAGGATTTTTTAGAGATTCTATTTTGATGAAATTTAGAAATTGGGTTTTAAGACCGCTAAAACTGTAATCAAAATTACCTGCTTTTGGATAAGTAAATGCATACTTTTTGTCATCACCAACTGAAGCTAATTGATCAATTAAAGGTCCAGCAGGGTAACCTAAACCCAAAATTTTTCCAGCTTTGTCAAAAGCTTCCCCTACCGCATCATCAATAGTAGTTCCAATTACTGTCATTTCAAGTGGACTTTTAACATATACTATTTGGGTATGTCCACCAGAAATTGTTAAACAAACAAAAGGAAAATCAGGTGTTTTAACTGAAATATTTTTTTCTTGAATAAAGTGCGCATGAATATGAGCCTTCATATGGTTTACTTCGATGAGAGGAGTATTTAAAGATAAGCTTAATGATTTAGCAAATGAAGTGCCAACTAGTAAAGAGCCTAAAAGTCCAGGACCTTTAGTAAATGCTATACTAGATAACTCTGAAATATTAATTTTTGCATTTTCTAAAGCGGCAGAAACAACAGGAACTATATTTTCTTGGTGAGCTCTTGATGCAAGTTCGGGAACAACACCACCATATTTTTCGTGAACTGCTTGATTAGCAGTAATATTAGAATATATAACTCCATTAATTAAAATAGCCGCAGATGTATCGTCACAACTGGATTCTATCCCAAGAATGATACTATCTTTGTACTTGTTCATGAAAAATTATTGAAGGTTAATTTCAAAAATACCATTTCTATTTTAATAAGATTGATCTTTAATCTATTTGAATTTTCAATAATACTTATAATTCTATTTCTTTTTTTAATCCGATCATCATTTGTACAAAATAGTATTTCAAGAGAATTCACACAATTTTTAAATTCAGAACTGTCATCAAAAATTGAGTTAAAAGAAGTGTCTTTAAAAAGCTTTAAATATTTCCAATTGAATGAATTGTTCATCCCAGATCAAAATGGTGATACGATTTTATTTGTCCCTAAAGTTTTTGTAGATATTGGAAAAATTAATTGGATAAAACGTGAATTTCACCTCAATAAATTGGTGCTTGAAGATGCACAAATAAATATTTATAAAAATAAAGGAAGTAAGAAATATGAGTTTCAATATTTGCTTAGTTCATTTGAACGAAATCAAAGAAAAGGCAAGAAGTATGAAATCAAAATAGATAAAATTAATTTAGTAGAAAGTAGTTTTAGTCACCAAGATTTTAATGAAAATATAAAATATAAATATATTGATTTCCAGCATTTTGAATCTTTTAATATAAACCTTTTGTTAAATAATTTAATTTTAAATAATAATGCTATTTATTCAACCATTAATGATATAAATTTTCAAACTGATTATGGATTAGAGTTGTCTAAACTAAATGGAGACTTTTATTTAGACTCTAATATTCTAAAAGCTAATAATATTAAATTAAGTACTAAAAATAGTGAATTAGAAACTCAAGAAATTAATTTGAATTTTAATAAATCTAATAATTCTAATTTTGATTTATACAATGTTAAAAAAATAAAATCAAATATTTCTGCAAAAGATTTTAATTTGTTTTCCGATTTTAAAATAGATTCTACTCTAAAAATCATAATAAATAGCAACTTATCTGCTTCAAGTAAAGAGTTCTATTTTGAAGATCTCTCTATTCAATATTTAAATTCCAATTTAATGGGTGATTTAAATATTGAAAATTGGAATAACAGTCTTTCTAACAATTATAAATTTGATATAAAATCAGATCAATTTTTCACTATAGATTTATTTTCTTTGGAATCAATTAAGGGTTTTAGAATTCCCCCGTTAATTAAAAACAAATTAAAAAAAATTGATGATTTTAAATTTTCATTTTCAGGAATTGGTAATGAAATTAATTCTTCATCAGAATTTCAATTTAAATCATCTATAGGTAAAATATATGGATCATTAAATTTGTTAAAAAATAATTTTGAAGAAATTTCTTACAATGTTAATTTAGATGCAGAGAATTTTTCAGGTAGTCTAGTATTTGAAGAATTAAACGTTGAAAATTTTAATGCTCATTTCAAAATAAATGGTAAGGGATTATATAAAGAAGATATTGATTTAGAGATCAATGGCTTCTTCTCAGATTTCAAAATGAATGAATATCCTTACGATGATATAGCACTTTCTGGTTCATTTAAGAATAAAGCTTTTATTGGAAAATTACAATTAACCGATAAAGCAATTGAGCTAGATTTTAATGGTAATATTGATTTTAATGTTCAACCATTAGAATTTGATTTCTCTTTAAATTTAAAAAATACCAATCTCAATCAATTAGGAATTTACTCAGACTTTCCAAGTAGTAAGATTTTCTTTAATTCTCACTTCAGTGGTTTTGGTAATGATTGGAAAGACTTTACAGGATATGTAAATGTTGATGATATTAAGTTTGTTAATGAAGATGAAATATATGACTTTGGATCTATTCAATTTGATTCTCAAACTAATGATTACAGTCATTCAATGAACTTCATTTCAGATTTGTTAACATTTAATATTATTGGGGAATTTAAATTTGACCAACTCTATAATAATGTTCTGTATTCTGCCTCTAAATTTTTACCAAATCTATTTCCATTAAAAAATTATCACAAAAAAAATCAGTCATTTAAATTAGATTTTACTATTCATGATTTTGATATACTATCAAATTTATTTTATCCTACTTTTAAAATTTCAGAGAATTCAAAAGGGCAATTTATTTTCAATGATGAAGATAATGTCTTTAATCTAAATTTTGATGCTGATAAAATAGAATTTGATGATGTTGATTTTCATAATATAGTGATGAACAGCATTTCTAATGCAAATGATAGTAGTTATAATTGCATGATTACAATAGACAGTTTAAAAGGTTATAATATTGAACTTAATGAGCGTATTGATGTCAAAACTCTTGTTTCAAATAATAAAATAATTTCAGAACTTAATTGGTTAAATAAAGATTCCTTAAAACATGGATTAATAAGTGGAGATATTGATATAATCAATAAAAATATTTTTAATATAAACTTAAAGACATTTAATTTATATGATTCTTCAATTGGAAGTTGGAATATTGACAAAGAATCACAAATTAATTTTATTGATAGTAAATTTAAATTTGATACTATTAATTTCATTAATGATCAGCAGTATTTAAGTTTTTATGGGGATATTGGCTCGAAAATTTTGGATACTTTCAACGTAGATTTAAAAAAATTCCAATTAAAAAATATACCAATATATCTTGATTTTAAAAATGAAAACAGTGATTTAAATGGCTTGGTTGAATCTAATTTTTGTTTTCAATCGCTCTTAAATAATGTTCAATTTTCAACCTCTTTATATGTTGAAAATATCAATTTCAATAATTTTGAAATAGGAGACTTAACGTTTACTTCTCATTGGGATAATTTTTCTAATAAATTTATTCTTGATGGAGAATTAGTAAATGAAAATAATGATCAAGAAATCAATTTAATAAATGCTTCCTATTATCCTGAAAATGCTTTTGATAAAAAGTTAAGCGGAAGTCTATCTTTAAACAATACTAATATTGATTTTTTAAACCCTTTTCTTCCTAACGAATTTCTTTCAGATCTTAAAGGTTTTATTAATGGTGACTTATCTTTAAAAGGAAATTGGTCAAAACCTCAATTTAATGGTGTTTTAAATTTTAATCAATTGGAGTTAAAGTTAAGTGAATACAATTCACTCTTCAAAGTAAAAGGAAAATTATTTGTTACTGATGATACGTTAGAGATTATAAATGGATCTATTCATGATGAATTAAATGTTTCAGGAAAAATTCAAGGTCTCTACCATCATCATAATTTTTCCAGATATTCAATTGATATTGGAATGGACTTTGATCAACCTATGATGATAATGAATAATACTTATGATGAAAATCCTTATTACTATGGAAAAGCATTTATGACTGGAATTACTAAAATAAAATACGATAGTATTAATGATTTATCTATTAAAGTAAATGCCAAAACAGCAAAGAATACAGATTTATTTATCCCATTATATGGCAATCAAGAAGTAGTTCTTCACGATTTTATTTCATTTAAAAAAATGGATTCAAATAAAGTGAAAACATTTATTCCTAAGGTTTACTCTAAAGATAAACTTGATGTAGATATTGAATTGGAAATCACAGATGAAGCAGAAATAATGCTGATTTTTGATGATTTAGTAGGAGATGTTATGAAATCAAAAGGAGAAGGACATATTCAACTTAATATTGATCAGAATTATGACGTATCTATGTATGGTAATTACATAATTGATAATGGTGAATATGTTTTTGCTTTAAAAGAATTTATAAATAAAAAATTTACACTTAATAAAGGGGGCAAAATTACGTGGTTAGGAGATCCATATAATGCCAATATTGATCTAAATGCTAAATATTCTTTAAGAACAAGTTTATCAAACCTAGTTCAGGACAAAGAAAAAGAAAATTGGAAACATAAAAGTCTTGTTGATGTTTATATAAATTTAGAAAATGATTTAATGAACCCTGATGTAAAATTTAATATTGATTTTCCGAAAGTAAATGAGTCTGACAAAACTATTTTTGAGAACGTTCTTTCTAATAATGAAGAATTGAATAAACAAGTGTTTTCTCTTTTAATTCTTAATCAGTTTATAACAACAAATCATCTTAATTTAGGAGAAAATGGCAATATATATGATATATCAAGCAGTGAAGTTTTATCCAATCAATTAGGCAATATGATTTCTTCTTTCACTGATGAATTTGATATAGGTTTTGACTATTCGTTAGGTAATCCTATAACTAATGATAAATTAACCGTTGCCATGTCCACTCAACAATTTAATGACAGATTAAGTATTCAGACTAATTTGGGTATGTCTCAATCAAATATCATAACTCAAAACCCCAATACTTTTATTGGAGATGTAAATATAGAATATAAACTTAATAATGCAGGAAATATTAGAGTGCATGCTTACAATGAATCAAATGAATATGATTTATCTAACCAAAACCAATCAAATTATACTCAAGGCATAGGGTTATTTTATAAACAAAGTTTTAATTCTTTTGGAGAGTTGTTTTGTGAAATGGCTAATTTATTCCGATCAAAAGAAAATAAGTTTGACAATTGCCAAGATTCAGAGTTGAGAAAGAGAAGAAAGTAGTTTTGATTATTAGCAACTTTTAGCTGTTTACAAAGATTAGATTTCTATTGTTAACCAATACTAATTCTCTTTTAATCATATTTTTTAATATGCTATTAAAAACATCTTTTTTAATTAATCTTTTAAACTGAATGTAAAGATAATTAGGTGACTTAGGTTCATAATTTAGCAATATTAAAATAGCATTTTCAATGACATTATTGGGATTGTTTTTTTTATTTAATCCCATGTAACAATTATCACAATAATTACATTTTTTTGTAATAATTTCTCCGAAATAATTCAGCATATAAAGGTTTCTACATTCAGTTTTAGAATTTATAAATTCAATGACTGCTTGATTTTTTTCACTGGCTATTTTTTTTAATTCAATATATTTTTTTGAGAGATTTAATTTATCAATATTTGGTCTAGGTAAAGAAAATTGAATCATGTTATTAGATTTTTTTTTATCGTACTTTATTATATTTTGTTGTTGGAGTTTTTCAAGCAAATGAATTGTTTTTACAACGTCTATATTTAGTCTTTTAGATATTATATTTTCACTAATAGCAACCATCCGATCCGTTATATTAGAATAGCTTCTAATGAGAATTTCAATTATATTTTCAAACTTCATATAAGATTTTAAAAATCTATTTAAGCTTTGAATAGGACTAATAATTTTAATTTTTGAATATTGATATTCATTTAATTCTTTTATGTACTCTTCCCTTATTAAATATTTTATACAACTATATGTAACAGCTCTTGTAAGTTTAACTTTTTGAGCAATTTCATCTAAATCTAACTCATAGTTTTGTTCAGAGTTATATCCAATTCCTATTTGATGAATATTTGAAATACATTGAAATACATTTTTTATCTTTTCTAAATTTGGATAGTTATTAATAAATCTATTATTCAATCGATTAAAATCATCATCAGATTTTAATATAACAGAGTAGGAGGTTTTTCCATCCCGACCAGCTCTCCCTGATTCTTGATAAAATGATTCTATTGTATTAGAAATTTCGAAATGAATAACAGTCCTTACATCAGATTTGTCAATACCCATTCCAAATGCGTTGGTAGCAACCATTATTTCAACTTCGTTATCAATCCATTTTTTTTGTTTAGTAATTCTCTCTTCAAAATTTAGTCCCCCATGATAAAATTCACTCCTAAATTTATTTTTATTCAACAATTTTGAAATTTGTTCTGCTTTTTTTCTTGTCTTAGTATAAATTATAGAACACTCTTTTTTTATAATTTTTAATAAAACAGTTTCCTTATGAATAGCATCTATAATTTTATAATTAATATTTTTTCTTAAATATGATTTTCTAATCACATTTTTGTTTTTAAATAATAATTGATCTTGAATATCAATAATTACACTTTTTGTAGCACTAGCTGTAAGTGCAATAAATGTCAAGTTAGATTTCCATTCTCTTAATTTTGAAATAGTTCTAAAATCTGGACGAAAATCATTTCCCCATTCTGAAATACAGTGTGCTTCATCAACTGCAATAAAACTAATGTTCATTTTTTTAAATCTTGCTTCAAATAATTTACTTTTTATTCTTTCAGGAGATATATAGAGTATTTTAATAGACCCATAAATAACATTATCTAGTATTCTATCAATTTCTCTAAAACTGTGAGAAGAATTTAAATAGGTGGCTTCTATCCCTTTTTTTTCAAGTTGATTGACTTGGTCTTCCATTAATGCAACTAGAGGAGATATAACCAAGCAGGTCCCTTTTAGAATAATTGCAGGAAGTTGGTAACAAAGAGATTTTCCTCCTCCTGTTGGTAATAAAGCTAAAATATCTTTTTTTTGAAGAACATTATCTATAATTTCTTCCTGAGATTTTCTAAACTCATTGAAACCCCAATAGTTCTTTAAGGTCTTTAATTTCAAATCATTCTCCTCGAAATCCATTCTTTTCTTAATGTCAGATTAATTTTACTACTTTTGCAACAAATAATTTCATTTCAGATCAATGAAAATTGAAACGTTTCAAACCAAAATTCAATTAACAAAAAATAGCAGATTACCACAAGTAAACTGGAATAAATTACCTTTTGGTAAACTATTTTCTGATCACATGTTTACTATGGATTATTCAAATGGGAGGTGGTTGGATATGTCAATTGTTCCATATGGAAACATTAGCCTTTCTCCAGCTAATTCTGCTTTACATTATGGACAAAGTTGTTTTGAGGGTATGAAAGCACATAGAAATATTAATGGAAGCATTGCATTATTTAGGCCATTTGAAAACGCTAAAAGATTCAACCATTCTAATAAAAGGATGTGTATACCAGAAATAAATGAGGAATTGTTTGTTAATGCCATTATCGAATTATTAGCAATTGATCATCAATGGGTTCCAGAAAATTTGAATCATTCTCTTTATATAAGACCTTTTATTTTTGCGACTGATCCCTACATTGGAATTAAGCCCTCTGAAAGTTATAAGTTTATGATTTTCACTTGTCCTGTTGGGGCTTATTACTCTGATTCTGTTTCAGTAAAAATAGAAACTAATTTTTCTAGAGCTGTTCAAGGCGGTACCGGTTCAGCAAAAGCTGCTGGTAATTATGCTGCTGCTTTATATCCTGCAATGTTAGCTGCTGAAGAAGGCTTTAGACAACTAATTTGGACGGATGCAATTGAACATAAATATATTGAAGAAGCAGGAACTATGAATGTTATTTTTATTATTGATAATATTTTAGTTACTCCAATTTCAGGTGATACTATTTTGAATGGCATCACAAAGAAAAGTGTACTAGAAATTGCTAAAGACTGGGGCATGGAGGTCCAAGAAAGAAAAATCGAACTTGAGGAAATTTTAAACGCCCTTAGGAGTGGAAGTTTAACTGAAGCTTTTGGTGCTGGAACTGCTGCTACAATTGCACCAATTTCTAATATTTCATTAAATGGAGAAAATTTTATTATTCCTGAATCAAAACCTGATCATTTTCATGTTAAAATTTTAAATTATCTATCTAATTATAAGAAAGGGGAAGTTGAAGATAAATTTAATTGGATGGAAACCGTAAATTAATATTTCAATTAATATTTTCTATAACTAAAGCGGATGCTCCTCCTCCGCCGTTACATATACCAGCAACTCCAATTTTACCTCCATTTTGTTTAAGTACATTAATTAATGTAATCACAATTCTGCTTCCACTAGAACCTAGAGGATGACCAAGAGCAACGGCTCCTCCGTTAACATCTACTTTATTAGGGTCAAGTTTAAGTAGCTTTGTGTTAACAATTCCAACGACTGAAAAAGCTTCATTTAATTCCCAATAATCAATGTCTTGAGTATTCAAATTAGATTTTTTTAAAGCTTTATGAACAGCTTTAGCAGGAGATGTGGTAAACCATTTAGGATCTTGAGATGCATCAGCATAACTTATTATTTTTGCTAGAGGCTTTAAATTTAGTTCATTAGCTTTCTCTGTACTCATTAAAATAACAGCAGATGCACCATCATTTAATGAAGATGCATTAGCTGCAGTTACTGTTCCATTCGTTGAAAAGACAGGTTTTAATTTTGGTAATTTTTCCAATTTCACATTTTTATACTCTTCATCTTCAGTTATTACAATATCATCCCCTTTTCTTTGGGGGACATTGACATGAACAATCTCATTTTTGAATAATCCACTTTTGATTGCATCATTTGCTTTTTTGTAAGATTGAATAGCAAAATCATCTTGGTCTTCTCTAGTTATATTATATTCTCTAGCGCATTCATCTGCACAACTTCCCATATGTACTTTATTATATACGTCAGTTAGTCCATCTTTTACCATTCCATCAGTAAGCTTAACATCTCCTAGCTTCTT
>NTKH01000024.1 GCA_002457645.1 Bacteroidetes bacterium MED-G20 | reverse complement strand
GTCTCTTGTCATTAGTCCCTCAGCTTTAAGCAAGGGTTTATAATCTTCATTTATTTCAACTAATGCTCTAGAAATAGCTAATCTAATCGCTTCGACCTGTCCGGTAGAACCACCTCCATTTACATTGATGGTAGCATCATATTTTCCCTTTGTACCAGTTAATTCGAATGGTTGGAAAATTTTATATTGAAGAACATCTGTTGTGAAATAGTCTTTATGATCTCTTTTGTTAATAGTGATTTTGCCTTTACCACTTTTCAGATAAATTCTTGCTACTGAGGATTTTCTTCTTCCTAATTTGTTTATTACAGACATTAAATATTAATTAAGTTCTACTTTTTTTGGTTTTTGAGCTTCTTTGTCATGGTTATCACCTACAAAAACATGTAGATTTCCAAATAATTTTCTTCCCAATCTATTTTTTGGTAACATTCCTTTTACTGCTTTTTCCAATAATCTTTCTGGAAATTTTTTTAACATGGAGGAGGCGTTTATAGACCTTTGTCCTCCAGGATAACCAGTGTGACTTATGTATTCTTTATTTTCCCATTTGTTTCCCGATAAAGTAACTTTTCCAGCGTTAATTATTATCACATTATCTCCACAATCTACATGAGGAGTGAAATCTACTTTGTGTTTTCCTCTTATTAATCTCGCAACTTGGCTCGCTACTCTTCCGAGAGGTTGACCATCGGCATCTATTAGCAACCATTCTTTATTAACGGTTTCTCTATTTGCGGAAATTGTTTTATAACTTAAATGACTCACTTTTTTATGTTATTAAATTAATGGGCTGCGAAGATATGATATAATTTTGATTCTAACAATTGAGAACTTAAATATTTAATTAGATGCACTAAATAACTTTTAATTTCTTGCCTACTTTTATAAAAGCTGAGATGGCTAAATCCAAATGCTTCCTAGAATGAGCAGCAGAAATTTGAGTTCTTATTCTTGCTTTTCCCTTTGGTACTACAGGGTAGAAAAAACCAATAGCATAAACCCCTTCTTTTAAAAGCATATCTGCAAATTTTTGGGAAAGGGCTGCATCATAAAGCATAATTGGAATGATTGGTGAATCACCCTTTTTAACTTCAAATCCTGCTGCAATAATTTTACTTTTAAAATAAGATGTATTTTCTTCAAGTTTATCTCTAAGTTGAGTGCTTGAAGAAAGAATTTCAAAAACCTTATTTGATGCTCCAACAATTGAAGGAGCTAAAGAATTTGAAAATAAGTAGGGTCTTGATTTTTGCCTTAGCATTTCAATAATTTCTTTTTTTCCAGTAGTATATCCTCCCATTGCTCCACCTAATGCTTTTCCTAAGGTTCCAGTAATAATATCAACTCTGTCCATAACATTATGATATTCAGGAACTCCTCTACCAGTTTTACCAATAAAACCTGCTGAATGACATTCATCCGTCATTACTAAAGCGTCATATTTATCAGCTAAATCGCATATTTGATCCATTTTAGCAATGTCTCCATCCATTGAAAATACACCATCAGTTACAATAATTCTATTTCTACTTTTTTGAGAATCAATAAGTTGATTTTCTAAATCCTCCATATTACTATGTTGATACCTAAATCTTTTAGCCTTACAAAGCCGAACTCCATCAATAATAGAGGCATGATTTAATTCGTCAGAAATAATAGCATCCTCAGCTCCAAAAAGAGGTTCAAAAAGTCCTCCATTTGCATCAAAAGCTGCTGCATACAATATAGTATCTTCAGTTCTGTAAAAATCTGCAATTCTTTTTTCCAATTCTTTGTGAATATCTTGAGTTCCGCAAATAAACCTTACTGAAGACATACCAAAACCATGTGTTTCTAAAGCTGATTTAGCAGCATTGACCACCTCAATATTAGAGGAAAGACCCAAATAATTATTGGCACACATTATTATTACTTCCTTCTCACCTTCTACGCGTACACTTGCAGCCTGAGAAGTAGTAATAACTCTTTCTTTTTTTAAAAGACCCGATAATTCAATTTCTATGAGTTCTTTTTTTAATTGATTTTTTAAAGATCCGTACATAATTATACAATTCCTTGATCAATCATAGCGTCAGCAACTTTAACAAAGCCGGCAATATTTGCACCTTTGACATAGTCTATATAGCCATCTTCACGCTTGCCATATTCGACACACTGCTGATGAATATTGAGCATTATATTATGTAACTTCTTGTCTACTTCCTCTCTATTCCAATTATATCTTAAAGAGTTTTGAGACATTTCTAAACCAGAAGTTGCAACACCTCCAGCATTGGAGGCTTTTCCTGGAGAAAAAAGAATCTTTCTTTCAGTAAAAAAAGATATGGCCTCAGGGCTACATGGCATATTAGCACCTTCAACAACGGCGATACATTTATTTTTAACTAATAATTGAGCATCTTTCTCACTTAACTCATTTTGAGTAGCACAAGGTAATGCTAGATCAACCTTAACTTCCCAAGGCACCTTTGATTCATGAAAAGATGCATCGGGGTATTTTTTAATATATTCTGATATTCTTGCTCTTTTAACATTTTTTAAGTTCATAATCCAAGATAATTTTTCAGTGTCTATTCCGTCTGAATCATATATGTACCCTTTTGAATCGCTCATAGTAACTACTTTTGCTCCAAGTTGTATACATTTTTCACAAGCAAATTGTGCTACATTTCCAGAGCCGGAAATTGCTACAATTTTGTTCTTTAAACTATCTTTTATGGTATGCAGCATTTTTTCAGCAAAGTAAACAACTCCATATCCTGTGGCCTCAGGTCTTATTAAAGATCCTCCCCAATTTATTCCCTTCCCTGTAAGAACTCCAGTAAATTCATTTCGAAGTCTTTTATATTGACCAAACATGTATCCAATTTCTCTTCCACCTACTCCAATATCTCCAGCTGGCACATCTGTGTTTGGACCAATATGCCTTGAAAGTTCAGTCATAAAAGATTGACAAAACTTCATTACTTCGTTATCAGATTTTCCTTTGGGATTAAAGTCTGATCCTCCTTTTCCTCCACCCATGGGTAATGTTGTTAAAGAGTTTTTAAAAATTTGTTCAAATCCTAAGAATTTTAAAATTGATAAATTAACCGATGGATGAAATCTTAAACCCCCTTTATATGGGCCAATTGCAGAGTTAAATTCCACTCTAAAACCCCTGTTTACCTGAGGCTCTCCAGAGTCTGAAATCCAAGGTACCCTAAATTGAATCACTCTTTCAGGCTCAACAATTCTTTCTAGGACTTTTGCTTTCTTGTATTTGGGATTGGCCTCTATGTAAGGAATTACAGTTTCTACAACTTCTTCAACCGCTTGAATGAATTCTGGCTCATGACTATTTTTTAATTCCAATTCTTTCATAAAAGAATCAATTTGATTTTGATATTTGGACATTTTATAGTGTAGTTTTAAAAAAAGTTTATCCAAATGTATACAATTTTATTCTTTCATTTTGTGGAATGTTAATCAATTTATTCTATGATTTAGGTGAAACAAAATATAATCATCTAAGTAAGTTAATTAGATTAGTTTATGAATAGGTCGGTATATGACACAACTCAAGCTGTTAAACTTGAAAAAGATAATTTTTATTATTCTAAAGATGGTTTAATTATTTTTACCGAAAAATATCATTTAAAACGAGGTTATTGTTGCGAAAGTAAATGCAAACATTGTCCCTATGGTTTTACTAAATGATACTGGTTTAAATTTAAAACATGTCATATTTTAAAAAATTAATTTCTTCTGGAATTCCTGACCAACTACCCGATTTCAAACCCAGAATACCACAAATTAGTCATGCTCCCAATAGAGTTGACTCCTTATCTAAGAAAGAAAAAATATTAGCTCTTAAAAATTCTTTAAGATATTTTCCTAAAAGTCAGCATCATATATTAGGAAAAGAATTTTCTGAAGAACTAAACAATTATGGTAGAATTTATATGTACAGATTTCAACCAGATTATAAAATATTCGCTCGACCTATTGATGAATATCCGGGTAATTCTATGCAAGCAAAATCAATTATGTTGATGATTCAAAATAATTTGGATCCGGAAATAGCTCAACATCCTCAAGAACTTATTACCTATGGAGGAAATGGTTCAGTTTTTCAAAATTGGGCTCAGTATCTACTTACAATGCAATATTTATCGAAAATGGAGGATGATCAAACCTTAGTAATGTATAGTGGGCATCCTCTCGGTCTTTTTCCTTCAAATATTAATGCTCCAAGAGTAGTTATTTCCAATGGAATGATGATTTCCAACTACTCTAAACCTAATGATTGGGAAAAATTTAATGCTTTAGGAGTCACCCAGTACGGACAAATGACTGCTGGATCATATATGTATATCGGGCCACAAGGAATTGTCCATGGAACTACTATCACTGTACTGAATGCATGCAGAAAAATAGACGATAAAGGACCCTATGGTAAATTATTTGTGACTGCTGGTCTTGGTGGAATGAGTGGAGCTCAACCTAAAGCAGGAAATATTGCTGGTGTTATTTCAGTCACGGCAGAAATCAATCCCAAGGCAAGCTATAAAAGACATGAACAGGGATGGGTAGATGAAATTATAAATGATTTAGATAAATTGTGCGAGCGTGTAATAAAAGCGAAAGATTCTAAAGAAGTTGTTTCCATTGCCTATGATGGTAATATTGTTGATGTATGGGAAAAATTTAATACTGAAAATATATATATAGATTTAGGATCAGATCAAACTTCACTTCATAATCCATGGGCAGGAGGTTATTATCCAGCTGGTTTAACTTTTGAAGAGTCCAATGAATTAATGACATCAAATCCTGTTCTGTTCAGAGCAAAAGTTGAAGAATCATTAATAAGACATGCTAAAGCGATTGAAAATCATACTAAAAAAGGCACTTATTTTTTTGATTATGGAAATGCATTTTTATTAGAAGCATCAAGAGCAGGTGCTGATATAATGAAAAGCGATAAAGTGACTTTTAAATATCCTTCATACGTTCAAGACATAATGGGACCTATGTGTTTTGACTATGGATTTGGTCCTTTCAGATGGGTATGTACGTCTGGAGAGCCTTCAGACTTAAAAAAAACTGATGACATTGCTTGTTCCGTTTTGGAAGACTTATTAAAAGATGCCCCAGTTGAAATCCAACAACAAATGAAAGATAATATTCAGTGGATTAAAGGAGCTCAAGAAAATAATTTAGTTGTAGGTTCTCAAGCACGCATACTTTATGCAGACTCTGAAGGGAGAATTGCCATTGCAAAGGCTTTTAATAAAGCCATAAAAAAAGGGGAGATTTCTGCACCTATTGTTCTTGGTAGAGACCATCACGATGTTTCTGGAACCGACTCTCCATACAGAGAAACTTCTAACATATACGACGGTTCATCTTTCACAGCTGATATGGCTATTCAAAACGTAATAGGTGATTCATTTAGAGGAGCAACATGGGTAAGTATTCACAATGGTGGCGGAGTTGGTTGGGGAGAAGTTATAAATGGTGGATTTGGACTTACAATTGATGGTTCCAAAGAATCTCTAGAAAAACTCAGTAATATGCTATTTTGGGACGTTAATAATGGTATTGCAAGAAGAAATTGGGCAAGAAATGATGAAGCAATCTTTGCTATTAAAAGAGAAATGAAAAGAAATACAAAACTAGAAGTTACTATTCCATTCTCAGCCGATGATCAAATGATAAATAATCTTATAGATTAAATAATTTATTAATAAATTTTACCCATAGATTTCTCTTTTAGCATTTTAATTATACAAATCATATATTTATACTATGATTGAATTTAAGGGAAAAACTGTCTGGATAACAGGCGCTTCCTCAGGAATAGGAAAAGCATTGGCAATTAAGTTCAGTTCTTTAGGAGCTAACCTGGTACTATCTTCGAGAAAAGAAGGTCAATTAATGGAAGTTGCCCAACTTTGTAAAACTGAAGTTCTTGTTTTACCACTAGACTTGGAGAAATCTTCTAACTTTCCTGAAAAGGTTGTTAAAGTTGTGTCCAAATTCAAATGCATAGACTTATTAATAAACAATGGTGGAATTAGTCAGAGATCGAGAGCCTGTGAAACTAGTATTGAAGTGGATCGAAAAATTATGGAAGTAAATTATTTTGGGACTATTGCATTAACTAAAAGTATTCTTCCTGTAATGCAAAAACAAAAAAGTGGCCACATCGCTACTATAAGTAGCAGCTCTGGGAAATTTGGTTTTTTCTTAAGATCATCTTACTCTGCATCAAAATTTGCTCAAGTAGGATTTTTTGAATCTTTAAGACTTGAAGAAGAAAAAAATAATATTTTCATAAGTATTGTTTTTCCATTTTTAGTTAAAACCAATATTTCTTTTAACGCTATTTCTGAAAATGGAATAGCCAATTTAAAAAATGACCCTTTAATTGAAAAAGGTATATCACCTGAAAAATGTGCTCAAGATATTATCGATGGTATAATGGATCAGAAAAAAGAAATTTTCTCTGGAGGTAAAGGTGCTTGGATTCTAAATGTTAAAAGGTTTTTTCCCGAACTTTTTTTTAAAATAATGAGGAAGCAAAAACCTGATTAGTCTTTGATTCTTGTAAATTTTAAAGCTTTTAACATCCAATCTGGTAAAGGTTGAGAAGCTTTTCGTTTTTCAACATTTAAAAACAACCCCAATTTTTCAATAATTGGAATTTTATATACTTCTATCATCTCCATTAAAGTTCCATCAGGATCTTCACAGTAGGTACAATGAACTTTTGTACTCTCTCCCATACTTAGTACATCATTTGTGTCACATGTAAATCCAAAACCCTCTGATGAAAGTTTTTTTCCTAAAGCTTTCATATTTCTAACGTCAAAGCCTAAATGAACAAACCCTGTATCTCCCCAAAGCCTATCCTCATAAATTTTTTTAGGAACTCTTTTGGATTTGTCCTGAACTAACTCAATAAAACTTTTTCCTGCTAGTTTTGAGAATCCTCCTCCAGATGGATTTTTTTGAGAAATTAAAACCCTTCTGTACTCCGAATCTCCTCCATGAATATGAGCCCAATCACTGAAGATGCTGGTTTGGTCATGTATCACCTCATCATATCCCAACAAATTATAGAAAGCCAAAGATTTATCCATATTTGAAACTCCAATAGAGCATCCTACTGTTCCTCCTGTAGGGTGATTATAATTGGTGTAAAAATCTTTAGCAGGGATAATCTGCCAAATTAAATCGTCTAAATCTTTTACATAAAAAGAATCGTGGCCATATGGAGTTGGGATGACTTTTGAAATAACATTACCATTATTTGATTGGAAAAAATCATAAGCTTTTTCTAGATTTGGAGTTTTAATCATTCCTATAAAAATTCCTAGGTCACCAAGTTGGAAATTAGTTTTTGCATGGGATGCTTTGAATGTGCTAGGGCTAACAATCTCCATAGCACAACCCCCTTTGATATTGAGAACCATAGCAGCTCGTTTAGAAATAACTTTTCCTTTAGTATAAATAGTCATTAAAGGTGCTTCTGCTTCATCATTAAACAAAGGAATATCCATTCCAAAAAATTTTCTGTACCATTTCCATGATGATTCGTGATCTGGAACACCAACTCCTAGATGTTGAATGCCGTGAATAGTAAAACTCATGACTTAATTCTTTCTACGTACATACCTTTTTGAATATCAACTTTAATCAAATCCCCTTTGTTAATAAATAATGGAACTTTGACTTTTGCTCCAGTTTCAATGGTCGCTGGCTTCATAGTATTAGTTGCAGTATCTCCTTTAATTCCTGGTTCTGTATAAGTAACTTCTGTAGATAGAAATTGGGGTTGTTCTACTAATAATGGCATTTCCTCTTCTGCATGAAAAATAATGGTACAAATAATTCCCTCCTTTAAAAAATCAGGTTGATCAATCATGTGAGATTCAATAAATACTTGTTCATAATTAGAGGTATTCATAAAATGATAACCATCGTTTTCTTTATAAAGATATTGATATGATCTATTTTCAATTCTTACAATATCAATCTTATGTCCAGACGGAAAGGTGTGATCTAAAACTCTTCCATCTTCAATTCCTCTCATTTTAGTTCTTACAAATGCCGGGCCCTTACCAGGCTTAACATGTTGGAATTCTTTTATTTGCATTAGTTTATTATTGTGCTTGATACACAGTCCGTTTTTTATTTCTGAAGTGGAGGCCATAAATTTATTTTAGATGTAAATATAGAAAATGTTAAATTAGAGATTAACTTATGTTACTCCAATTTGGTTTTAATTTCATTTGACGAATTAGTTCTTTCTTGATAGATTGATTTTCTAAACTAGAAATATTTGAATCTAAAGCAATCAATTCATCAACATCAATTTTTGCTAATTGAACTAATTGACCATCTTTCGCAAGATCAGCTAATTTAAAATCTAGAACCCCACTTTGCTGAGTTCCCATAACATCTCCAGGTCCTCTAATTTTTAAATCTTGCTCTGAAATTTCAAATCCATCATTAGTTCTCACCATAGTTTCGATTCTTATTTTAGCCTCATTTGATAGTTTGTATCCACTCATTAGTATACAATATGATTTATCAGCTCCTCTACCAACTCTTCCTCGAAGTTGATGTAGCTGAGAAAGTCCAAATTTTTCAGCACTTTCAATAATCATTAATGAAGCATTAGGTACATCAACTCCAACTTCTATTACAGTTGTTGCAACCATTATTTGAGTTTTCCCCGCAACAAATTGTGACATTTCATAATCTTTTGCTTCAGGTTTCATTTTACCATGAACAATACTTACGTTATAATTTGGCAATGGAAATCTTCTAACAATACTTTCATAACCGTCCATCAAATCCTTATAATCTAACTTTTCAGATTCTTCAATTAAAGGGTATACAATATATACTTGATGACCTTTTTTAATTTCATCTTCAATAAATTGAAATACTTTAAGCCTACTAGAATCAAATCGGTGAATGGTATTAATTGGTTTTCTTCCTGGAGGAAGTTCATCAATTACAGAAACATTTAAATCACCATAAAATGTCATGGCTAAAGTTCTAGGGATTGGTGTAGCTGTCATAACTAAAACGTGGGGAGGATAATGGTTTTTTTTCCATAATTTTGCTCTTTGGGCAACTCCAAATCTATGCTGTTCATCAATAATGGCTAATCCCAAATTTTTAAACTTAACTTTATCTTCTAAAAGAGCATGAGTACCAACCAGTATATTTAGACTCCCATTCTCTAAGGATTCATGAATAATTTTTCTATCAGATTTTTTTACTGAACCAGTAAGTAGGGCAATATTTATACCCAAAGGATTTAAAAAGTTTTCTATAGTTTTAAAATGCTGATTGGCTAAAATTTCTGTTGGAGCCATCAAACATGCCTGAAATCCATTATCGATTGACAGTAATATTGTAAGGACAGCAACTAGCGTTTTACCACTGCCAACATCTCCCTGTAAAAGTCTATTCATGTGGGAACCTAAACCTAAATCTTTACGAATTTCTTTGACTACTCTTTTTTGAGCGTTGGTCAGTTCGAAAGGAAGGTAATCTTTAAAAAACTTATTAAAATTATCACCAACCTCTTTAAATACATATCCCTTAGATTTTTTTCGAGTATTGAGTTTTTGACGATTCATTCCGAGCTGCAAAAAAAATAGTTCTTCATATTTCAATCTAATAATAGATTTTTTAAGCATATTTTTATCCTTTGGAAAATGAATATTAGCAAAAGCATTATTGATAGATGGAAAATGGTTCTTTTTTTCTATTCTTTGGGAAAGAGTTTGAGGAATGAAATTTAATACTTGTGGCAATAAGTTTCTCATTAAATTTTCAATTCCTTTTGACTGAAGGCCGAAGGAGGATAACTTTTCTGTAGAATGGTAAACAGGCTGAAGATTCCCTTCTTTATTCTTATTTTTTTCCTCCAACTCAATTTCTGGATGATTAAAATTAAGTGTCCCCCCATAAAAATTTGGCTTACCAAAAACTACATATTGTTCTCCAATCTTAATGGCTGATTTAATCCATTTTACCCCTTTGAACCAAACTAACTGTACGGTTCCACTAGCATCAAAGGCAGTAACTAAAAGTCTTTTTTTCCTATGTTGACCTAACTCTTGAATATTTGTGATTTTTACTAAAATCTGAACATTCCCTAAGGATTCTGAAATATCTTTTACTTGAATAGTTTTAGAGCGATCAACATATCTAAAAGGAAAGTAATTTAATAAATCTCTAAATCTATAGATATTTAATTCAGTCCTAAGTAAGTCGGCTCTTTTTGGGCCCACCCCTTTTAAATATTCGATAGAAGTATTTAATATGTTATTGTCCAAGAATGAAAATAAAATTCATCTATGAAAATAGAACAAAAAAATTAAATTATTTAAGATGATTATATAGAATCTTTACCTAGTAATAATACAGGATTTTCTAAATAATTTTTAAAACTATTTAAAAATGCTGAGCCAACTGCACCGTCAACAACTCTATGATCACAACTTAGAGTAACTTTCATGATATTTCCAGGGACTATTTCTCCATTTTTCACAATTGGAATTTCTTGAATTCCACCTATAGCTAAAATACATGCATCTGGAGGGTTTACAATTGCTGTGAAATTATCAATCCCAAACATTCCTAGATTAGAAATGGTAAAAGTATTACCCTCCCATTCTTCCGGCTGAAGCTTTTTATCTTTGGCTTTTTTAGCGAATGTTTTAACTTCTTCTCCGATATGAGTTAAAGACTTTTCGTTTGCAAATCTAACAACTGGAACTAAAAGGCCTTCATCAACTGCTACAGCAACTCCGATATGAACATGATTGTTATATCTTATGAAATCTCCATGCCAGGATGCATTTACTTTTGGATGATCTTTAAGAGAAACTGCTGCTGCTTTGACAACAAAGTCGTTAAAGGAGATTTTAGATGGAGTTATTGAGTTATTGATGGCTATTCTAGATGCTATGGCGTTATCCATGTTTATGGATACAGTTAGATAAAAATGTGGTGCTGAAAATTTACTTTCAGCAAGTCTTTGAGCAATAACTTTTCTCATTGGAGAAACGGATTCATCAATAAATGATTCCTGTCCAGTGATGCTAGATTTTCCTTGAAAATTATCAATGTCTCTTTTCACAATTCTTCCATCTGTTCCAGTTCCATTAACAAATTTTAAATTTATGCCTCTTTCTTCAGCCAGTTTTTTAGCAAGAGGAGAGGCTTTAGAACCTAAATTTGATATAGATTCGGCTGGAGGGAAGGAATTATTAGAGATAGAAGAAGTTTGAATAACAGGAACTGTTTCAACAGGTGTTGCTATTACAGGCTCAACCTTAGCAACTGGTTTTTCTTCTTTTGGAGGTTCTATTTCTTCTTCAGGAGCCTTTTCATCTTTTAAAAGATCTTGAATGTCTTCTCCTTTTTCACCAAGTATTGCCAGTATTGAGTCAACCGGTGCATTTTGTCCCTTTTCTACACCAATATGTAATAAGACTCCTTCCTGAAAGGACTCAAATTCCATAGTAGCTTTATCAGTTTCTATTTCTGCTAAAAGTTCTCCACTTTCAATACTATCTCCAACTTTTTTATGCCATTCTGCAACCACACCTTCAGTCATGGTGTCGCTTAATTTGGGCATTCTTACAATTTCAGCCATATAATAAATTTAGTCTTTTATAAATGGGTAATCTTTTTGGGTATATACGTCTTCATATAATTCGTGTGGTTCCAGTTCTGGTGATTCTTCTGCAAAAGCAATGGACTCATCCACAATTTTCTTTACCTCTTCTTGGATTTTTTTTATGTCGCTTTCAGAAGCTAGCTTGTGATCAGTAATTGTATTAAGAACCTGTACAATTGGATCTTTCCCTTTATAATCTTCCACTTCGTCTTTAGTCCTGTACTTTTGTGGATCAGACATTGAATGCCCCTTGTATCTATAAGTTCTTATATCAAGTAAAGTGGGGCCTTCACCATTTCTTGCTCTTTCAGAAGCCTCTTCAATAGCAAAATGGACCGCTTCTACAGACATACCATCAACTGCTTTTGAAGGCATATGATAAGATTTACCAATTTCACTCATGTCTTCAACATTTGTAGTTCTTTTGACAGATGTTCCCATTGCATAATTATTGTTTTCAATAATAAACACCACAGGTATCTTCCACATCATTGCCATATTAAATGTTTCATGGAGAGATCCTTGTCTTGCAGCTCCGTCTCCAAATGAACAATACGTTACGGCATTATTTCCTTTATACTGATCTGCAAAAGCTATTCCTGCACCCATAGGAATCTGAGCACCAACGATTCCATGTCCTCCCATAAGATTTACGTCTTTACTAAACATATGCATAGAACCACCTTTTCCTTTGGACATTCCAGTCTTTTTTCCATAAAGCTCAGCAACCATATATTTTGGGTGAACACCTAAGGCAATTGGATGAGCATGGTCTCTATAAGCAGTAATGTGTTTATCTTCTTTCTTACAAGCAGATGCTGTTCCAGCAACTAATGCTTCTTGACCTATATATAAATGACAAAATCCACCAAATTTTTGTTGGATATATAAGTGTCCAACTCTCTCCTCAACTTTTCTCATGACTAACATGTCTTTATACCACTTTAAATATTGTTTTTTAGAAAAATTTAAAGCTTTTTTAGTCTTATTTTTGGTTGTTTTTTCTATGGTTGTTGTTGACATATAAAAATTTTAATTACAAATATAGCATATATGAAAAGAAATTAAACTTTTGAGATAAATTTTAATAACGTTTTAATACATCTGTTTTAAAGGCCAATGGCAGCAAGTCTTCAACACTATTCATTTCAAGTACTTTTCCAATCTCTCCCTTTAAAAAAATTTTAATTTTTTGGTCTTGATTTTGTTCATATTCAAACATAGTTTGTCTACACGATCCACATGGTGAAATAGGATCGGCAATTACTTTCTCAACTGATTTCACAGAAATAGCAACTTTTTCAATAATTAGTTCTGGAAAATTAGATTTACAAAAGTAAAA
The DNA here is from genome assembly GCA_002457645.1 of Bacteroidetes bacterium MED-G20. Classification (GTDB taxonomy): domain Bacteria; phylum Bacteroidota; class Bacteroidia; order Flavobacteriales_D; family Parvicellaceae; genus MED-G20. Next base: position 8,232 of record NTKH01000024.1, on the reverse strand, counting down.
AAGGACTCTTTCAGCACACATGGACGAAGGATAAGCTATATTTTCTTGATTATTAGCAGCCATAATTTCTCCATTACTTAGAAGAGCAGCAGCTCCAACACTGAACCCCGAATAAGCAGAATAGGCACTTTCTAAAATTTGTTCTGATTTGTTAACTAACTTTTGGTCTAATAAAGAAAGTTCTTCTTTAGAATCATAGGATTTATAAGAAATAGTTAATTTCTCAATCATTTAACTATTCATTAGATTCCGAACTTCCCATGTTAAGCTTAATAGAAAACCTAATGGTATTGGCTAATGGACTTTGTTGAGTTAGTGCTAGTATATAGGATAAATCAAGCTCTAGTACCTTATACTTTATTCCAGCTCCGAAAGAAATAAATCTTCTATTTCCCTTTGTTGGGTGTTCATGAAAGTATCCAGCTCTTAAAGCAAAAAGTTCGCTGTATAAAAACTCTGCACCTAATGATAGATTTAATTCATTTAGCTCTTCATTAAACTTGGATCCATTTTCAACATAATAATTATTGTTATTATCTAAAAGTACGTTTCCAGGGGCATCAGAAAAAGAACCAAAAATCCCTGAGGCTACACCAACATTCGGGTCTTTTCCAGAAACAATACTACCATCATTTGGATCGTAATAAGGATTGGTAGGAACCAATAATTTATTGACATCAAATGAGAAAGAAAATTGGTTAAATTCATCCAACTCTGTAGTAATTGTACTTCCCAATCTCAAATTAGTAGGTATAAAATCTCGTTCTGCATTTTCAGTGTAGGCCATTTTAGCTCCAATATTTGAAATATTGGTTCCAAATGCTATGGTGGATTTTTTATCGGCAATATCAAAAGGGTTTGATATATAGTAAATAGATAAATCTGCAGCTGCGCTCTGTCCTGGCTTAGTATCAGCTCCTCCAACAGATGTACCTCCAGTTAAATTAGAATAAATATATCTTGCAGCCAATCCAGCAGAAAGATTGTCACTTAGTTTTCTAGAATAAACAACATCAAATGCAAATTCATTTGGTTTAAAATCTCTAATGGTCGTTCCAAATTGGTCTGTAAAAGTTATATTTCCCAGAGAAAAATATCTTAAAGAAGCACCAATTGTTGAAAATCTATCTAATCTTTTATAACCAGCTAAATAAGCTAAATTTATATCGTTTACTAGCGCTCTTAACCATGGAGAATATGACATGCTAAATCCAACATCCTTAATCGGATCAATAAAAACCAGTTTTGCTGGATTCCAATGAATTGCATTTGCATCGGGACTTATAGCAACACCAGCATCTCCCATTGCTCCAGATCTTGAATCTGGTGAAATAAGTAAAAAAGGAACAGCTGTAGTAATGGTATTAATTTGGCTTCCCCCTAACTGTTGGGTGCTAATTTGAGCAAAAGATAAATTGCTTTGAAATAATAATATAAGAAATATTAAAGATAGCTTAACTAAAATTGATTTGTATAAGTTCATTTTTTACGAAATTATTCTGGCTAACGGCAAATATATGTAAATAGTATATAGAAAATAATTATTTAAGAAGGAACATTGTTTGTGTTTTATCCGCTGTTCTGCCTTCTTCGTTAGTAATACTAAGATTATAAACATATACACCTCTTGCTAATTGTTCTCCAAAATCATCTCTACCATCCCAATTAACTCCTTCAGATCTAAAACCTTCATTATGGATTCTCCGATTAATTCGTTTCACAATTTTTCCAGAAACAGTGTAAATGATGATACTCAAATCTAAAAAATTACAATTTTGATTGTGTTCAAAGAAAAAAGCAGTTTGGGTGCTAAAAGGATTGGGATAATTTAATACATTTTTTAATTGTATTTCATTTTCTTCAACAACTATAAAGCTAAGCTCTCTAGTTGAAGAGTTGTTATAGTTGTCCCAAACTTTTATTTTTAAGTTATGTTCTCCAGTTGATAATTTACTTAACTCAAAATTAATTTCCCCACTCTTATATGTGTCTAAATCAGCTTCATAATAATCGTTCAAAATTATAGAATTTGAAAAATCATTGTCAATTACCAATTCAATATCATGTCCAATGCCATTTCCAACAGTATTGATGCCATTTTCATCAAATACTGAGACTATAAGCAACGGACTGCTATTAGAAATCCCACCAGAAACAAAATTTTCATCATTTAAATATAATTCTAAATCTGGTCCGTTTTCATCATTAGTAGCATTGGTATCAATTCCCCCAATGATTAAGGAATCATTATATCCACTTGCGTCAAGAGATCCATTTTCAGCATATAAACTCATTCTAGAAAATCCATAACTATAGCCAATATCTTTTGGAACTTTAAAAGTGAAACTAAAAAGACCATTTGAAACAGAGGATTTTCCACGATAAATAATATTTTTCCACATTTTAAAAGGTAAAGTATCGGAACTTGGATTAGTTCCTAAAGTTGTTAGCGATGATTCTTTGTCATAAAATGTAAGATATACCTTGCCCATAAAGTCTGACAAATCCATTCCTAGCTCATCTTCCAAGTGACCAAATACAACCACTTCACTTAAGGCATTTACAGTATCTTTATTGAAAGAGTCTATTTGAACTTTAAACTCTGGCAGAGCTAATTTTATTGCTGGATCACCAAGAAGTGCAAATTTTCTGTAATTTCTATCAGCACTATTTTGGGCAAACTTATTTTTAGTTCCAACGTAAATATCTCCTAATCTTTGTGGTTTTTGGTCAATAAAGTCAAAAACTGTATCATAAAAAAATCTGTTTAAATATTCATTAGGTAGTGCATATACCAAGCGAGTTGTAGTAAATAAACCTATACCTCCACCATTTTTATTTAATAATACATATTCACCTGCAGAAACTCTATCGTGGTCGTCAAATCTTCCAAACTCACAAGTAGCAGTCATAAAAACAGGCATTGATTTTGAATTATCCCAATTTTGGATGGTAGGAACTGTTAAAATTTGTTCATGCGCCCATCCTGTCTCACCACCGTGTCCAATGTAATTAACTAAAAGTGCACCGTCTTGAACTTTTTGATTGATGGCTGCTTCAGCGTCTGGAATTCGTTCGCCAATTGTAGTTGATTTTTGAGAATAAGCATCGGAATGTATTTTTAAAATATTTGCTGATGGATTATTGGTTTTAATTTTATTTGACATGATTTCTATGTCTGTGAAATAGGCATTGTTATCTTCATCATCACTGACCATGACTACTTTATTTCTCCAATCGCGATAAATACTGTTGGACAAATTATTATCACAGGTGAGGTTACTCATAGAAATATCTTCATCAAAAATATAGTTTCTTATTTTTTGTACCATTTCATTTGCCTCTACAATATTAGACACCACTAGTCTTCCCACTCCAATATTTAGAAAATCGGTATTCTGCATTGAAGCACCGTCAGCTAAAATGGCAAAATAATCATCGCTCGCATAAGTATTAACTACACTTAATGATTCTGAAGATTCAAAAATAGGTAAGGTATTTTTATTATGTCCTAAGATATTTCTGTTATCATAGGAACCATCTCCAAAAAGTAGACAATATTTAGGAATAGAATTGGGATTACCATTTTCTCTGACATAAAACATTCTTAAAAATTGTTTAATGGCTGTTGCATCTGGAATTCCTCCAGAAAATTCATTGTAAATTTCCTCATCTGTAACCAACATAACACTTAAACCTTCAAGCTCATGAACGGATTTCAATTCTTGGGCAGCTGAAAGAAATTCTAGTGGAGAAACAATAATCATATCCACTGTATTATTAGCATGTAAATTTTGATTTAAAACTTGTTTCTCATATTGAGGATATGGAAAATTACTTCCAGAAATAGCTATAAAATGTTTTATAGAATCAATTTTATTTTTAAAAGTCAGGGAAGATCCTGAACTTTGAAATGCAATATTTTTTACATCAAAAAGATTAGAAATATCCCAAATCATTTCAACAGATGAAGCGTCATTTAATATTATTTCTGAATATGAATTTTGATTACCTAAATTTTTAAGGCGAAAATTAAACTGTTGATTATCAACTGTTAACAGTCTCGTACAATTTATTTCTATAAAGTCTAAATATCCTTTTGATGAAGGGGCTCCATTATTTGAATATTCTAATCGTAGTTCATAAGGCAAGTTTGGATTGTTCAGCACATCAAATTCATCAATTACTATTCGCCCAACATCTGCATAATAGGAAGATCCTGAAGAAGGGATAGTAACAGATCTGTTTTCGCTAAAAATTGATGGATAAAAATAGGCTGATGAATAATTAGACTTGCTCATCAGCTTTAGTTTAACATGAGAGGAGTCTATACAATGATTAAATGAAAATGGATAGGTGAAAACATTGGTTAAATCAAAAACATCTCCAAACCATTGTGATCCAGATTTAAGTAGATTAATTTTATCTTGGTTGAGGTACTTGAAGTCTCTAAACTTAGTAATTGTTTGATCAAAAATTTGGTTGTTTTCATTAATAGTATCTAAAAGCTTTGAATTTTTACTTGAGCTGATATTCAAGAAACTGTAAGCACTATCAGAATATAGGTGTTTTGTATGATAAAAATTTTGACCGTTCCAATTAATTCTATCAGGTCCGTTTAGATAAAACAAAATATAGTCTCCAGATGAAAATACACCATCTCCACCATCATACATAAATATAGATTGTTGTTTTAAATCATCTGGTCTGGAATCATTATTTATTAAATTAAGAAGTCCATCGTTATTGGAAAATAAGTGAATATTATTGGAGGCAATATTCCCATCAATAATTGAATTATCAATTAAAAAATTATAATCAATTTTATAAATTCCAGGTTTTTGATTTCTTAGTTTAAACCAACTGGAACCATCGCTTAAAACTGATTGATTCGTAAATGATGTACTTTTTGTTCTGGAATTACTAAATGGAAACTTTTTTAAAGAAATTTTAAAATCTGTTATGAGATACAATTGATTGGCAACTTGTCTTATGCAATTTAATAGAAAGAGCTGATTAATTAATTTATTGTTTTGCTCTTGCCTTCTAAATGTTTTTGTGTAAATTGAATCAAACTGTAAATTTTTATACGTTATTTTTTCTTTTTCTGTCAGTGCTCTTTCCTCAAATACAAAATCTTTAATCTGATATTCACCTTGGGTTAATTCAAGCTGAAATACAGGTTGATAAGATGTTTGGTCGAAATACCCATTTTCAGGGCATAAAAGTTCAGGTTTAGAATCTTTAGTCCATCCTATATACTCATAATTTAGAGTTTTTTCAATTGTAAAATAATTTTGAGATATTAAAATTAATGGATTAGCAATTAAAAAAAATATGATAATTCGACAATATTTCACGCTGAGTGTTGTTGGTATATAACTCAAAATTAAAAGTTATATTGTACCATAATAAATTGATTAATATTATTTTAAAATTACTTGGAAATCATTGATTAAAATTTAAATGAAAATATTCAAAAGCAAATATTTTAAAAATCAATTTGTAACATACTTTTTTGTTAATTCACTTATCTTTTTTTTGGGGATCCAAAAACTTCACTGTCAAGATGCAGAATTCTCACAATTCTTTTCCAACCCTCTATATTTAAACCCAGCTTTTGCAGGAACAAACAGTTGTCCAAGGATAAGTACAAATCATAGAGCTCAATGGACAGGACTTCCCAATATTTTCAACACCACATCTGTCTCATATGACCAAAACTTTGATAATATTCACGGAGGATTAGGAATTATTATTATGAGTGACAAATTAGCCAGCTCCATTCAAAACAATAGAATAAGTGGAATTTATTCATATGAAATTAAATTTTCAGAAAATTTTCATTTTAGAACAGGACTTGAAGCAAGTTTATGGCAAAATAAATTGGATTATAGTCAATTAAATTTTATTGATATGATTGACCCTCTAAGAGGATTTGTTAATCAATCTTCAAGTATAGGAATAAATGACTCGAAAAATGGATTTGATTTTAGCACTGGTATTATAGGGTATACTGAAAAGTTTTTCTTTGGTTTTTCTGCCCATCATTTAACGCAACCCCAACAATTAAATATTTCTAATAATTTGAAATTAGATAGAAAGTATACTTTAAATATAGGAGCTCATCTTCCGATTTTGAATAATCAATCAAAAATAGATCATCATCCAATTGTTGTTTCACCCAATATAATATGGAGAAATCAAGGTTTCAATCAACAATTTAACATTGGAATTTATGGTGAAAAAGGTCCCTATGCTTTAGGGTTTTGGTATAGAGACGATAATAATTACACCATTATACTTGGAGCTAAAATGGGGTTAATGAAGATTGGATATAGCTATGGAGTAAATTTATCAAGACTTTATATAGCAACATCAGGTTCACATGAGGTTTCAATTCAAATAAATTTTGGTTGTGACAATAAAAATCAGTTATACAAGACATTAAGTTGCCCTTCTTTCTAAAAAAAAGCATAAATTTGTAACTATCGCAGAATAATTACGTTAATTGCGATACTATAAACTAATTGAGATGAAGAATATTTTTGTTTATTTTACGTCAGTTTTATTGATTACTGGTTTAATTTCTAGCTGTGGAACTGAGTATGAAACGTCTAGTATCACTGGATGGGATTACAACAACCCAAAAAATGGTGGTTTTCAAAAAGTACCTTATACCGAACAAGAAACTGGACCTGGATTAATTTTGATTGAAGGTGGCTCATTTACTATGGGAAGAGTAGAACAAGATGTAACTTACGAAAACCATAATGTTCCAAGAAGAGTAACAGTCTCCTCCTTTTACTTAGATGAAACAGAAATATCCAACTATCATTGGTGTGAGTACATGTACTGGGTGAGCAGAACATACACAGAATATCCTATGATTTATAAAAAATCTTTACCGGATACTCTATCTTGGAGAGAAAAACTTGGCTTTAATGAAAAGTATGTTGACTATTATTTAAGACATCCGGCATACAGAGATTACCCAGTAGTTGGCGTTTCTTGGAATCAAGCAAATGAATTTTGCAGATGGAGATCAGATAGAGTTAATGAATATATACTTATTAGAGAAGGTATATTGTTAATGAATCCTAATCAACAAAATGAACCTTTTACGACTGATGCCTACATGGCTGGTCAATACGAACAAGGTTTAAATCCTCAGGGGCAAATTGCTAATCTAGATCCATCGAAAGGTGGCTATGATCCTACGACTGGAAAATTAAAACTTAAAAACTTAGCTACCAGAAATGTTAAAATGTCTGATGGGATTATATTACCACGTTATCGTCTTCCTACCGAAGCTGAATGGGAATTCGCTGCGTATGGTTTAATTGGTAATACTATCGATGAAAGAGTCATAGAAAAAAGAATCTATCCTTGGGATGGTCACTGGGTAAGAAACCCTCAAGAAAATTTTCAAGGAGATATGTTAGCCAATTTCGTAAGAGGTAGAGGAGATTACATGGGTGTTTCCGGTCATTTGAATGATAACGCAGATATTACTGCTCCTGTTTTTTCTTATTGGCCCAATGATTATGGACTTTATAACATGGCAGGTAATGTCAGTGAATGGGTACTAGATGTATACAGACCACTAACATCTGAAGATGCAGATGAGTTTAGACCTTTTAGAGGTAATGTTTTCAAAACTAAAGTTCTTAATGCTGGAGGTGCTATTGATGAGAAATACAATACTACTATTTATGATATAGATGGTATTGAGCAATATGTTACTGAGTTCAAAGCAGAGAGAGACGAGAAAGTGGCCAAAGGAGTAAGAACTTATGGATATGTTACTAAAAGTCGTTTAGATTCTGTTGAAAAAGAGCTTTTACTTGTGATAGATCAATATATTAAAGATGCAAAAGTTTTATTAAAGAATAAACAAATCATTGAAGCTTCTGGAAAGATTCAAGAAATTTTCGATCAAGTTTTTGAAGATTTTGAACTTCAAGTAGAACAAGATCCAAGCCTTAGTGGATATGCAATATCCATAAGTCCTATGCTGAGATCTGGAATGTCAGATTATATCCTTAATACACCCGGAAATGTTAAAATGAGAGAAGTTACTGCCGAAGAAAATATGAAAAGAAGCAATTATAGAATTGCCGATAACATTGATTATTTGGATGGTGATTTAAAATCTTCTCTAAAACACCCTGGAGATCCTGATTATAATGGTCCCAAAATTGATGAGTTAAATTCAGGTAAATTCAACGA
>NTKH01000023.1 GCA_002457645.1 Bacteroidetes bacterium MED-G20 | reverse complement strand
AGTCGGTTTTTGCTATCTGAACTTTTTTCAGCAAACTTTTAATTCTCACAAAAGTATATTGAATAAATGGTCCAGTGTGACCAGATAGATCAATAGTTTCTTTGGGGTCAAATGACATTTTTTTCTTGGAATCAACCTTCAATAAAAAATATTTTAAACCCGCAATTCCAATTTTTTCACATATATCATGAACCTCAGATTCGTTAAGTTCTTCCAAAAAACCTCTTTCAGAAGTTAAAGACTTTGCTTCACTAATTACAGAGCTTAATAATTCGTCTGCATCAACCACTGTTCCTTCTCTAGATTTCATTTTCCCTTGTGGAAGCTCAACCATACCATAAGAAAGGTGCAAACAATTGGAAGCCCAAGAGAAATTTAATTTTTCTAAAATTTTAAATAGCACCTTAAAATGATGATTCTGTTCATTTCCAACTGTATAAATAATTCCTGAAAGTTTAGGGAAATCTTTAAACCTTTGGATGGCTGTTCCAATATCTTGTGTCATATAAACTGATGTTCCATCAGATCGAGTTAATAATTTATCATCCATTTTTTCCGAAGAAAGATTACACCAAATAGAATTATCCTCTTTTGAATAAAAAACTTTATTTTTTAATCCATTACTCACCACTTTTTTTCCTGTGTGATATGTGTCAGATTCATAATAAAGTTTATCAAAAACAACTCCTAAATTTTTATACGTATCCTCAAATCCATCATAAACCCAATTATTCATTTTCTTCCATAAAGAATGAACTTCTGGATCACCATTCTCCCATTGAATTAGCATTTTCTGTGCTTCTAATAGAATTGGCGCTTTAGTTTTAGCTTCTTTTTCTGATATTCCAGTCTCCATTAATTCATTCACCTCTCTTTTATATAACTTATCAAAGGCCACATAGTATTTACCAACTAAATGGTCTCCTTTCATATTTGTTGATTTCGGAGTTTCTCCATTACCATTTTTAATCCATGCAAGCATTGATTTACATATATGAATTCCTCTATCATTTATGATTTGTGTTCTTACGACATCATGACCCGCAGCTTCTAAAATTGAAGCAACACTATCACCCAAAAAAATATTTCTTAAATGACCTAGATGTAAAGGTTTATTTGTGTTAGGGGAAGAATATTCAACCATATAAAGCTCTCCCGAAGAATTTTTATTTAATCCATAATCATGGTCGTTTTTCCAATTATTAAAAAATTCTAACCAATACTTTTGTTTTAATGTCAGATTTAAAAACCCTTTTACAACATTATAGTTTTCAAAAAATAATTCATTTTCTAATATATAATCCCCAATTTCTTTTGCAGTTTGTTCTGGAGATTTTTTACTGAATTTTAAAAGAGGAAAAACAACAACTGTTAAGTCTCCTTGAAAATCTTTATTAGTATCTTCAATTACAATCTTAACCGTTTGACTAATATTAAGAAATTTTAATACAGATTCTTTGATAGAATCTTTTACATTGTTAATATTGGTCATTCTATGATTAATCTTAAATATTAGGCGAAGTTAATGCTATTTTGACTTAGAATTTTTGGTGAATATTTTTTTATATTTCTCAATTTTAGGTTGGATAACATATTTGCAATAGCCCTGGGTTTTATTATTGTTGTAATAATTGTGATGATAGTTTTCAGCAGCATAAAAAATATCTATTTTTAAAATTTCTGTAACGATACTATTTTCAAAAACTTTTTTAGCTATTAATTCTTTTTTATAACTCTCAGATAATTTTTTTTGTTCTTCGTTGTTATAAAATATTGCCGACCTATATTGTGTTCCAATATCATTTCCTTGTCTGTTAAGAGTTGTTGGGTCATGGGTTTTCCAAAACACTTCAAGCAAATGGTCCAAACTAACTAAGTTTTTATCATAAACAATTTTGGCCACCTCAACATGTCCAGTTGTTCCAGAACATACTTCGTTATAAGTTGGATTATTTGTTTTTCCTCCGCAGTATCCTGGAATTACCTTACTTACCCCATTAACTTGTTGAAAGATGGCTTCAACACACCAAAAGCATCCAGCTCCAAAATAAATACTTTCTACTTTATCATTTTCCATATTATTTAAGGATTTAAAATCTGATTGAGCAATGTTATTACTTATCGGAATTATAAACAGCAAATATATTGAACTTAATAATTTTGATTTCATAAATTATATATTTAATTGAAAATAACTATTCTGAACTTAAAAGAAGAATATGATGAAGAAAATTGGTATTATTTCTGATACTCATGGGTTTTGGGATAAAGCATTCAAAAGATATTTTTCTGAATGCGATGAAATTTGGCATGCTGGGGATATTGGTCATTTAAATATTATTGATCAATTAAAAGAAATAGCTCCATTAAAAGCTGTTTTTGGAAATATTGATAATAATATAATTAGACAAGAATATCAAGAAGATGAAGTATTTGAGTATAAAAATCAAAAAATTTTTATTACTCACATTGCTGGAAAATTAGGTTCTTACTATAAAAATTGTAGAGAGAAAATAGCATTACACAAACCCGATATATTGATATGTGGTCATTCTCATATATGTAAAGTAGCATATGATAAAAAACATCAACTGCTCTACATTAATCCAGGAGCTGCAGGTATTATTGGGTTTCACAAAGTAAGAACTATCATACGACTTGAACTAAATGACGATGGTATTAACAACCTAGAAGTAATAGAACTAAAAAGAAAATTATCTTAGTCTATCTAGAGATTTCACTAGGCTGTCATCTTTTTTAATGGCTCTATTAGCTAAAAAAATGATTGGTAAAGAAGCTACTAGTAAATACATACTGTATAAATATTGTACCACATTATTATTATCTATTCCTAAATTTTCTAAACCGTTAGAAAGTTCTAAAAACATAATAACAAGCGAGAGCAATACGAAAAAATAACATATTTTTCCATATCTCAATTGTTTTGATCTTTTTTTGTAATTAACTAACATTAAAATAGCAAAAGAAATACTTACTAAATAACTGATAAAAAAAGGATAAGTGTTAAAACCTTTTAAAGAAGATTGACTAACCCAACCCGTAGGATAAAGAAAATAAATAGAATCATTTTGATAAACAACAGAAGCAAATGGAGAAAATGCAGCTAAGAACATTACTACACAAAACAATAATATATAAACAGTTTGTATTCTTTGAAGCATATTAAAAATTTTCTAAAAATCTAAAATTATAATTAATTGTAAAAATAGTTATTAAGATCAATGCTAAAAATTTTTTTAAATCAGATACTTTATTATATTTGACATGTCTTCCGACAAACATTTTACTTTATTTCTTAAGAAAAACTCCAACCACAAAATTTACTACTTTAAAATAACCAATTTCATAGATGTACGATATAGAAAAACTCAATAATAAAAAAGTTACTGAACTAAGAGAAATTGCTGATGAACTTAATATTCAAAAGGCTGATAAATTAAAAAAACAAGAATTGGTTTATAAAATTCTGGATGAACAAGCTCTAAAACCAAGTGCAAAAGATGAAAAAAAAGAAACTACAGTAAATAAAGCTGAAAAAACTAACTCTCCAAATCCAAAAGCAAAGGAAACTACAGCTAAAGAAAATCAGACCAACAAAAAACCTAATAATCAAGAAAGAGAGAAAAGAAACAACGATCGAAACAATAATAGAAACGATCGAAATAGTAATAGAAACGATCGAAATAATAATAGAAATGATCGAAATACTGATCGAAATACTGAGAAAAATAATAAAAGAGAGGATTATGATTATGATTTTAAAGGCATCGTAATAAGTGAAGGTGTATTAGAACTTATGCAAGACGGATATGGCTTTTTAAGATCTGCAGATTTTCATTATTTATCATCTCCTGATGATGTATATGTATCTCAATCTCAAGTTAAGTTCTTTGGACTTAAAACTGGAGATACTATCAAAGGAATCGTAAGACCTCCCAAATATGGAGAAAGATATTTCCCCTTAGTTGAAGTAGAAAAAATAAATGGTAGAGATCCTGAATATATAAGAGATAGAGTCCCATTTGAATCTCTTACTCCATTATTCCCGTCTGAAAAATTTAAATTAACTGGCCATAGTAACGAATCTATATCCACTAGAGTAATGGACTTATTTTCTCCTATTGGAAAAGGACAAAGAGGAATGATAGTTGCGCAACCTAAAACTGGTAAAACAGTACTTTTAAAAGATGTAGCAAATGCAATCGCAGCCAATCATCCAGAGACTTATTTAATGGTATTATTAATAGATGAAAGACCAGAAGAAGTTACAGATATGCAAAGAAGTGTCAAAGCAGAAGTCATTGCCTCAACATTTGATGAGCCTGCAGATAGACATGTTAAAGTTGCTAATATCGTACTTCAAAAAGCTAAAAGATTAGTTGAATGTGGTCATGATGTATGTATACTTTTAGATTCTATAACAAGACTAGCAAGAGCCTATAATACTGTAATGCCTGCATCTGGAAAGGTTTTAACCGGTGGTGTAGATGCCAATGCTTTACATAAACCTAAAAGATTTTTTGGAGCAGCAAGAAAAATTGAAAATGGAGGTTCATTAACAATTCTTGCAACAGCACTTACTGAAACTGGTTCTAAAATGGATGAAGTAATATTTGAAGAATTCAAAGGAACTGGAAATATGGAACTTCAGTTAGACAGAAAAATTTCTAATAGAAGAATATTTCCGTCAATTGATATTCTTACATCTGGTACAAGAAGAGAAGATTTATTAATGGATAAAGAAACACTTCAAAGAGTTTGGATTCTTAGAAAACACCTAGCTGATATGAACCCTATTGAAGCCATGGAGTTTATGAAAGATAGACTGAGATCTACAAAATCAAATGAAGAGTTTTTAGTCTCAATGAATGGATAAAATAGCATTTTGAAGAATATTAAAATTATTGGAATTGCTATTTCAATATCTTTAGTCTTTGAAATAATTTTTAATTATGCTTTTCCAAAACTTGATTTACAAAGAAGTCTATACAGCTTTCTATTTCATGGATTTATTCTAATAGCATGTATTTTTATTGCAGTCAACTTTAAAAACTCCTCTTTTTCTAGAATATATAACTTTAAAAAAGGGTTAGTTATAAGTATTTTCTTTTCATTATTTTTAAGCCTTTACTTTTTTAGCTATCATAAATGGATAAAACCAGAATTATTAGAAAGCAAAAGAATCTTATTAATAGAACTCACAGAAAAACCTGAAACAATAATTGATGCTAAAGAAAAAATTAATGTTAATCCAGATTTTTATAGTGGTAAATCCGCAGAAGATTTAGTAGAGATGCAGCAAGACAACATTAATAATTTATTAAAACCGGGTAAGGTATTTCCTATGAGTTTATTTTCATTCTTGTTTATTGGAATGTTATTTACTGTTATTATCAGTTTTTTAAAATATTTATTTCGAAATAAAATCAAATAATTTTTGTGGCCAGCTCCTTAAAATCCAATCCATCAAAATTTCCACTACTCATCATTAATAAATTAGTATTTAACCAGTTTTTAGATATCAATTCTTTTTCCAGTTCAATTGATGAGTTAAATACCTTTAAATTCTTGGAACCAAATGCATCATAAACGTCTTGCTTTTCAATATTTTGAAGTTTTTTATGCTTTATGGTTTCTTCATTAAAATAGACATAAGCTTCATCAGCACTAGACATACACGAATGATATAATTTTAAAAATTCTAAATTTAAACTGCTATAAGTATGAAGTTCCATACAAGCAACTAAATTTCTACTTGGGAATTGATGCTTTAAAGCTGATGTGGTTGCCTTAAGTTTCGAAGGAGAATGAGCAAAATCTTTGTAAAAAGAAAAATGGTCATTTTTAGCGACTAACTCCATCCTATTTGAGGCTCCTTTAAAATCTGCTATAGAAATATAAAATTCATTTGATTTAACCCCAATTTTTTCACAGACAATTTGTGCTGCTTTTAAATTTTGTAAATTGTGATTTCCAAAAATATCTAGGGAGTGATGAGTATTATTTTCAGTTAAATAAGTATTATTTTCTATTATAATATGATTATGAGTTTTATAAGGAATCAATTCGCAAGAATAGGAATTTGAATTAACCATTTTTTTTAAATCTGAATCTTCTTGGCAATAAATTAAAGAGCCTTTTTCATCTATACTTTTAGCAAATATGTTAAACTGCTCCAAATAATTTTCAAATGTTGGAAACACGTTAATATGATCCCATGCAATGCCACTAATTACAGCAATATTTGGATTATATAAATGAAATTTAGGTCTTCTATCAATTGGTGAAGACAAATATTCGTCACCTTCAATAACTGCAATTTCAGAACTATTAGTAAGTTTCACCATACATTCAAATCCATCGAGTTGAGCACCAACCATATAATTATGCTCAATATTTTGTTTATTTAGTACGTGAAGAATCATACTTGTGATGGAAGTTTTCCCATGACTTCCTCCAATAACTACTCTTAACTGATTTTTGGTTTGCTCATATATAAACTCTGGGTAAGAAAAAATTTGAATTTTTAAATCTTTTGCTCTTTTTAACTCTGGATTATCAATTCTTGCATGCATTCCTAATATTACCGTATCAATTTCTTCATGAATATTTTTTAAATCCCAACCTATTTTTTTCGGTAGTAATCCATATTTCAAGAGCCTATCTTTTGAAGGGCTGAAAATTTCATCATCCGAGCCAGTTACTTTTTCTCCTTTTAAATGAAGAGCTATTGCAAGGTTGTGCATGGCGCTTCCTCCAATAGCAATAAAGTGAAAATGCATTTTATTGTTTTTAATCAAAATTCGATTAAATTAATTTTGATACATTAAAAAGTTGAACTATTTATAAACAGTCCAACATTAAAATTGAATTATATTTATATTTAAAAAGTTTGGATCATCCCTTAATCCCTTTAGCTGAAAGAATTAGACCAAAATCATTTAATAATTTTATTGGGCAAAATCATTTAATTGGTAATAATGGCCCTATAAAAAAAGCAGTTAATAATGGTGCTATTCCTTCAATGATTCTATGGGGACCTCCTGGAGTTGGAAAAACAACTTTGGCAGAGATTATTGCCAATGAATTAGATAGGCCTTTTTATTCACTTTCTGCCATAAGCTCTGGTGTAAAAGACATTAGGAATATTATAGAAAGTGTAAAAAATCAAGGAATTTTTGGGAAAGGAAATGCATTGTTATTTATTGACGAAATTCACCGCTTTAGTAAATCTCAACAAGATGCGCTTCTTTCTGCAGTAGAAAAAGGAATCATCACATTGATAGGAGCTACTACAGAAAATCCTTCATTTGAAGTTATTCCAGCACTTAGGTCAAGATCACAAGTATATATTTTAAAAAATCACAACAAAGCAGATTTACTTAAATTCTTAAATACTGCTTTAAAAGATGAACATATTAAAAAGAAAAATCCTGTGCTCAAAGAAACTGATGCTTTAATTAGAATTTCTGGAGGAGATGCAAGAAAGTTATTAAATGCCTTTGAACTAGTTGTACAAAATCTAGATGAAAATAAAGAGATAAGTGACGATTTAGTTAAAAAATCAATTCAACAAAATCTAACACAATATGATAAAAAAGGAGAAATGCATTATGATATTATATCTGCTTTTATTAAATCTATAAGAGGAAGTGATCCAAATGCAAGCGTTTATTGGCTCGCAAGAATGGTAGAAGGTAACGAAGATCCTAAATTTATAGCCAGAAGAATGATTATTGCTGCATCTGAAGATATTGGGTTAGCCAACCCAACTGCACTAATAATGGCCAATAATTGTTTTGATGCTATTCAAAAAATTGGTTGGCCTGAAGGTAGAATTGTCCTTGCTCAATGTGCAATTTACTTAGCTTTATCTCCAAAAAGTAATTCATCGTATCTAGCTATCAATACAGCTCAATCTTTGGTGCAAAATTTAGGAGATTTGAGTGTCCCTTTACACTTAAGGAATGCACCAACTAGTCTTATGAAAGAACTTGACTATGGTAAGAACTACAATTACAGTCATGACCATGAAGATAAATTGCATTTACAGGATTTTTTACCTGAGAAAATTAAGGGAAAGTCATTATATAAACCTAAAAACAATAAAAAGGAACATGATTACCGTTCAATAATTGAAAAAATATGGAAGGGAAAGTATTCATGACTCTCCATTTCAGACAAAATAAAAAGCTCATTAAATGATAAGAAGACTGTATTTTTTTCTTATAATAATAGTTCTTATTAGTTGCAAAAAAAGAAACTCACCAATAAGTTGGAATGGTAATTATAGGATACCAATAAGTAAAGATTCTGTCAATCTTAGTAAAATTTTTGGCATTAATCAATTATCCATTAGTGATAATGGCGAATATGCTGTTTATAATGACACTTTAGAAATATTTAATCTTGATCAAAATGTATTTTTACCCGAACTAAATTTTAACATAACAGATACCCTCAACATACCAACTTTTATATACGGAATTCCATTCCCTCCTGGTTTTGAAATCCCTATTTCATATATTGAAAATGTTATTTTCGATTTAAGTGATGTCAAACTAAAAGAAATTGATTTTAACAATCTAAAAGTTAAATATTCTATAAATAGTAATATTGATGGAATATTATATTTAATACTAAATATTCCTAATGCGAAAAATAGTTTGGGTTCAGCATTTAATGATACGCTAATAATTCCTAACGCAGCAGGTCAAATGAATACCTTTGAAGGAGAGATTCTTTTGGATGATTATATTTTTGATTTATCCAATAATAATTCAGCATTTAATAATATTATAAGTTCTATTAGGTTCGGATTTTCTAGCGAAAACTCTCAAAATATTGTTTTTACAAATAATGATTTTTTGTCTATTAATCTTAGTCTAATAGATTTAAACATAAACAACGTTTCTGGGTATCTAGGCAATATGGAAATTTTAGATACTAGCATAGTCAGTCTAGACTTTATGAACCAACTTTCATCAAATAATATAATAATGGAAGATCCTGAATTAAAACTAATGCTAAATAATGGAGTTGGAATGGATGCCCAAATAATAATAAATGAAGTTTTATTTAAAAAAAATCAAAACGCTATTCTATTACAACATCCTTTTATTGGTCAAACCATAAATATTTCTAGAGCTCTAGACTTGGGTTGGGATTTTATCTATGGAAAAGCAGAAATTAATTTTACTGATCAAAATTCTAATTTGAATGAAATAATAAGCTTTTTACCTGAAGGCATTGAATTAGACTACAAAATTATTACCAATCCCTTAGGGAATCATTCCGCTTTTAATGATTTCTACAATACTAACCATTCTTTCAATATAAATGCAGGTTTAAAAGTCCCATTAAAATTCAATTTAGATAACTTAAAGTTGATAGATTCATTAGACATAATTTTCCCTGAAAATATAAAGCCAAAGCAAGGAATAATTGAAATGAAAATAAATAATGAATTTCCTTTAGAATGCTGTCTTTCAATGAAACTGTTAAATGGAGATTCAATTAGCATAAACCCCAAATGTATTTCTTCAGCTATTGTTGATGATGACGGAAATTTTATTGAATCAAATAATAGCGAATTTGAAATAGTTTTGGATGAAAGCACAATGGAATACTTAACAAACAAAAGAAAAATAATTCTTGAAATAATCTTAAATAGCCCAGATTCTACTAATAATTTTCCAATTAAAAATAATCAATACTTTTCTTATGAAATTAGCTTAGAATTAAATACTGAAATTAATATAGATTGAAAAATTTAGTATTCATAATTTTAATGGGCTTACCATTTTTTAGTATGTCTAATCCATATGATTCATCAAGGGTTTTTAAAGCCATTGCATTAACTAGTTCCTCTAATTTTTCTATCGGATCAAGTCATTTACCAGTAAATTTCTTTAATAGAGTTTACTTTGGTGGATTTATTGATGAAAATGAGAAAGGTAAAATAAGCTCCGTAAATAAGATTCAAAGAAGTGGTTTAGAAATAGACATTAATTTTGGTGTAGACTTATTTCAAAATAATGATGAAGGTTGGTATGTCAATTTTCAAAACACCATTACATCTGGGGCAAAATACAATCAAGGTTTATTTGATGTAATTTTAAGAGGAAATACAGGTTTTAACGAAAATCTCTCTCTTGGTGAAACAGCATTTCACTTTAGAAATCATCAATTATTTCAATTTGGAAAATTTAATCACAAAATAAGATATGGTATTACTATTGGAAATATTCTTCAGGAAATTAACGGCCAATTTGGAAGATATGATTTCATCAATTTTACCAACCCTTACGAATGGAATATTATATCAAATTCCAACATGTTTGCAATTCCAAATACCAATAACTTTTTAAAGAAAAATGGTCATAGTTTAGGAATCAACTATAAAATATCTGAAAAAATAAAAATTATTAAAAACTTGAAATATAATTTTGAAATTAAAAATTTAGGTTTGATTTTACTACATAATAACATTGAAAAAATAAATTTTGATACCTCATTTACTTATTCTGGATTATCGATTGAACAAATGCTTAATTTAAGTGACTCAACTAATTTATTTAATAACATTTTTAGTCCAAAGCCATTTTCTGAAAATATTTTTTTAATTACACCATTTGAGTTTAATACCAATATCATTTTAAATAAAAATAAAATAGAGTACTATAGTGGCATTTACTACAGGCATAACTCACAATATTTTCCAAAAATTTACTTTGGCTTAAACATTAGAAATAACCATAAATTAAATTTTGGTAGTATTCTAAGTTATGGCGGCTACAATAAATTTCAAATAGGGATGAACTCAGAATATCAAATTAATAACTTAAGAGCCACCTTAATATTACAGAACTTTTTAGGACTAGTACCATCGACAGGAAAATCATTTGGAATCTTTTTAAAATTATCATGGGAAATCAAATAAAAAAAATTGGTCTTTTTTCGATGTCTTTATTAATGGGATTGATATCAATAAGTCAAAACACTTTTTTTCAATCATATGGT
Source organism: Bacteroidetes bacterium MED-G20 (assembly GCA_002457645.1). Lineage (GTDB taxonomy): Bacteria > Bacteroidota > Bacteroidia > Flavobacteriales_D > Parvicellaceae > MED-G20. The sequence continues at coordinate 11,352 of NTKH01000023.1, read as the reverse complement.
GGAAATTTAAACGATTATGGTGAAGAAATAATTGAAACCGTAGACAATGGATTTATAGCAGTTGGAGCTACGGAAAGTTTTGGCAATGGTCTTACGGATATGTATCTCATAAAGTTAGATAGTAATGGAATAGTACAATGGCATAAAACTTTTGGCGGTCCTAATATTGACTATGGAAAAGATATAGTTCAGACTTCAGATTCTGGATTTATTGCTTGCGGTTATTCCAATAGTCAAAACTTGGACTATGATATTTTCGTAGTGAAGATTAATAAAAATGGAGACCTAGATTGGAGTAAAAATTACGGAGGAGATAACTGGGATTTTGGTAATAAAATTATTAATTCAAAAATAGATTCTAATCATTTCTATATTGTTGGTCAAACTTATAGTTTTGGCAACCATAACGGAGATGGTTTTGTTTTAAAAATAAATACCTTAGGAGACTCTTTAATGATGAATACATATGGAGGAAATCAAGAAGATCAATTTGAAGATATTGCTCAACATTCAAACGGCAACTTGTATTGTATTGGTGCCAATAACAGTATCGATCAAAATACTAGACTTTGGATTACAGCAATAGACATGAATGGAGATACTCTATGGAACTACTTTAGTGATAGTTTATCTAGTAAAGGAAAATCAGTTACTTTGATTAATAATGAAATTATATTTTGCGGTTCAAAAACTCCTATTCAACCTACTAATATTATTCCTAAAACATATTATTTAGTTGGTGGGTTAGACAGCAATGGAATGGAACTTTTTTATGCAAACTATAACTATTATTGTTATAATGAAGAATCTTGTGTAGAGGTCATAAAAAAACCTTTATCCAATAATTATTATTTACTTTCTAATATTCATTATAATAATCAAAATAGGATATACAGCTCTGAAATGAATTATCAATGGATTCATAGTGGATCTTCAGAAATAAATGGAAATGAAAATGATATTGCAAAAGGCTTAGATAACTTAAAAAATAATAACGGAAATATCATAATTGGAAATACTTATGAAACAAATAATGGGTATACTGACATATTTATTTCTAAAACATACAACGGAATATGGGATAGCATTTACAATAATAACCTTCTTTTAACTAATAAAAATTTCAATTCTAAAAAATTAAAGATTTATCCTAACCCAACTAAAAATTTTATTTTTATTGAGGGGGTTAAAACTGGTTGCGAATTATTTATTTATAATTCTTATGGTAAAATGGTAGATGCAATTATTTATAATAACTCTGAAATAAATATGGAAACTTTAAAAAATGGGGTTTATTGGCTAAATATAAAAAATGAATTTGAAAATATTTTCATTAAGATTATTAAACTCTAAACATAGCTAGAAAATAGTATTCCTTGTTTCTGCTATATAAATCATTGAGTTTTTCCTTTGAAAGAGGAGAAGATTGTTTGATAAAGCCTTTCAAAGTGTAAATATTATAGTCAGACATATCAAAAAGCTCATATACATCATCAGGATCAGTATTATAATAATCGGAAGCGCCTAATCCATGCTCAAATATAAAGACAGGATGAAATTTATTAATCACCTCTTTTGCACCTTTTAAAACTCCATATTCTCCTCCCTCAACATCTATTTTAATTAAATCTACTCTTGATTCATTAATAAGTTCTTTATCTAAAGTTGATGTTTTAATTTTTATTTTATCAATTTTCTCATCTTTAGGGTAAGATCTTTTCTTTATTCCACTGTAAGCAGGATTGGATATAACGTGATGAAATTCTGATTCACCACACGAATCTGTAATGGCATAGTTCTTAACTTCACAAATATTTTTGTACTTGATTTCAAGTTCTAAAAATAAATCAGGAATGGGTTCGTAAGCAAAATGCTTTCCTTTAGGGGAACATTTTAAAGCGTGATCAAAAACCTCACCTTTATGACAGCCGACATCTACAAATGTAGAGTCAGCTTCTAATACAATTTTCATTATTTGAAAAGTCTGGTTATCATAACGAATATTATGAGTAACAGGGAATATTTTCTTAATTATATTTTTTAAAACATGTTTCGCCACTTATTTATATTAATTATTATTCAATAATGGTTAATTCAGTTCTTCGATTCTTAGCCTTATTTTCTTCAGAATCATTTTTGACTATAGGTTTACTTTCTCCAAATCCTTTAAAAGTTAATCTATTACTAGAAATACCATTTTCTATTAACCACTTTACTACCGAACTTGCTCTTTCATTAGATAACGATAAATTTAAATCGTCATCTCCATCGCTATCGGTATGTCCACTAATTTCAATTTTTAATTCTGGATTAATTTTTAATAATTTTAACATCTTTTTTAATTCAACTTTTGAAGATGTTTTAAGTTCTGATTTACTACTTTCAAAAAAAATATTTTCTAATACAAAAGTACCTGCCTTAATTTTGTCTAACTCAATAATTAAAAATCCATCTTTTGATAAATTTAAACTATCCATATGAATATTTTTTGAGTAAAACATATAACCTTCTTTTTCAGCATGTAATGCAAAATCAGTACTATTAGGAACAGTTATTAGAAATTCACCATTGCCTATTTTGGATTGCATTTGAGAAATTAAATTTCCATTTTTTAGGTCTGATAATTGAAAAAATGCAAATAATGGTTGCTTAGTTTCAGCATCAATAATTCTTCCCTTTAGATACTGGATGGGTAAAGGTTTGAACTTTTCATCAATATTGAAACTATAAAGATCTAAACTTCCATAGCCCCCTTCTCTATTAGAAGAAAAATATGCTAAATCTCCCTTTGGTGAAATTAGAATAGAATTCTCGTCTACAAAAGTATTTAGTGGATATCCTAAATTTATAGGATCAGACCATGAATCATTTTCTTGTTTCCTGGTCATAAAGATATCTAATCCACCCATCCCAGGGTGGCCATTACTTGCAAAATAAAGTGTTTGTCCGTCTGGGTGAATTTGAACAGACTCCTCACGGTATGGGGTGTTAATATTTGATGGTAATTTTTTAGGTTTAGACCAACTACCATCTTCTAATATAGATGTTACATAGATGTCCTGGTTATTTGGACTTCTTCTTTGTCTATTGTAAGTGAGCCCTCTTATAAAATAAAGTGTTTTACCGTCAGAAGAGAATGATGGCTGAGTTTCCCAATGTCTGGAATTTATTTTAGGCCCTAAATTAACAGGCTTTGACCAATTCTTTCCATCGTTTTGAGAATAGAATAAATCACAACTTCCATACCCTTTTCTACCGTCACCATATTGGTAAAACCCTTTATTATCTTTTTCTCCAATTTCACACCCTACAAAAATTATGTATTGTCCATCTGAACTGAAAGTAGGAGCTCCTTCGTTATATTTACTATTAATAACATCACTAATAAGTTGACTATTTCCCCAATGGTTACCGCTTGTTTTTTTAGAAACAAAAATATCTTCCTGTCTTCCCATAGGAGCTGAAATATCGTTAACCCTTCTTGTGAATAAAAAAGTAGAATCATCAGCAGTTACAGATGGGAAATATTCAGGCAGTTCTGTATTAATAGAATTGCCCAAATTAACAGGCTCAAAATTGACTGGGGATTTGATAGCCTTTATAGCAAATTCACAATTTTGAATCATCCGATTTATTTTATCCATATATCTTTTATCTGATAATGGGGACTGTTTGTATTTTAAAGCATTTTTTAAGCAATCTTTATATTTTCCAATTGCCATTTGCATACTTGATAAATAAAAATATTCAACAAGTGGAACTAAAGGGGTTAGAGAAATCATTTTTTTTCTATGAAAAATAGCATTATTAATATCTCCCGCTTCCACCTTCACATTAGACAACAAACTATAGGCTTCCCAAAAAAGGCTGTCTTTTTGTAAAGATTTTAATAAAAGCTCTTCTGCTCCGATTAAATCAGGTTTACCATTGTTAGGATTGATATTATTAAAACAGACAATTGCTTTTTCATAGAATTTTATAGCTTTTTTATTTTCTGTAGAATAAAAAGCACTTTGAGAATAACCCAAAATATAGGATGAAATACAGATAAATATTAAAGTAAATCTCATGACTAATTAAGGAATATTTAAAAATTTATGGGTTTGAAGAGAAAGTTTCCAATGGGGATTTTCTTTCAAAAAAGATAAAATAATTGACAGGTGATTATTCATTTTTGACCATTCTGGTTGTATATATAACTCACAGCTTTTATTTACTATTTTTTTTTCGTGATCTAATGCCCAATCTAAATCACTTGGGTGGAATATTACAACTTTTAATTCATTAGCTATTTGATAAGCTTGATCAATAGGCTTCTTAAATTTCTTCGGACTAAAACAAACCCAGTCTATATAATTCGGTATTTTGTTGGTACCTGCAGTTTCTATAGCAGTATAAACTTTATTTTCTTGGAGGTCTTTTACTAAATTATTGAGATTATGAAGTGAGGGCTCTCCACCTGTAATAACAGCAAATTTTGTTTTATAACTAAGTACTTTATCAATAATATCTTTTTCAGAAGTCATTGGATGATTATCTGGATTCCAACTTTCTTTAACATCACACCATACACAACCAACATCACATCCAGCTAAACGAATAAAAACAGCTGGTTTGCCAGTGTGAAATCCTTCACCTTGCAAAGTGTGAAAAAGCTCCATCAGCGGTAAATTTCTGACGTTATTTTTGGTCAATAGATTGTTGATCACTTTGGTCCTTTTTGCTTTTTTTTAATTTTTTCTTTTCTTTAGCCTTTTGCTTTTTCAACTTTCTTCTTCCCTTTCGAGTCTCACTAGCTTCAATTGATGATTTGTTTTTAAGCATTTCATTAAACTTGATTTCTTCTTCATGGCTTTTAACTACTCCAAATCTATCAAACTCTAATACCATCCAAACTCTCCCTCTACTAAATAATACAAAATCTGTTTTATTTCCATTTTCTAAATAATGTTCCCACTTTCCATCTTTTAGTCCATCTTTCCAAGAACCTAATTTTCTTAGTTGTCCGTTTTCATAATAATATTCCCATCTACCAATTTCTATCCCTTCATCCCAATGTTTAATGAATGCTTTTTGTCCATTTTCATGAAAAAATAATTCATCTCCATCAATTGTTCCATTTTTAAAAAATTTTGACATTTTTAGAACACTATCTTTGTAATAAGTTATGTAGCTTCCATTAAAAGTTCCTTCTTTATAATTTATAATTTTCTTGGGTTGGCCATTATCATAATAATAGGATTGTTTTCCATTTAAATTATTTTTTTTATAATTAAGTGATTTTGAAGGAGAACCATTTTCATGAAAAAATAGCCACTCCCCTTCTTTCTGCCCCATTTCATAAGTATTCCCCCAGGCTACTTGTCCATTTTCATACCAATATCCCCAAGTTCCATTTTCTATTCCTTCAATGTAAATAGACTTTACTTTAACCTGCCCACTTTTATAATAAGTAAAACATTCACCATTCTCCTTGCCTAAAATAAAATTTGTTTTTCGTTCTAATTTTCTATTGTCATAATATGCAACGCAGGTACCTGTATAAGGCTTACCTGATTTTTTATGATAAACAACACTACTGCCGGGATACCATTCAAGGTCTTTATTACAATCGAGAGCTTTTCTTTTCGATACATAACCTAAATCATCTGCAGTTTTAGCCCCTTTTATTGTGAATTTTGGTTCATCCTGTGATAATATCCCCATAAAACAGAAAAAAGAAAGATTAAGGACTAAATATTTCATGATTTTAAAATTAGTAGTTTATCTATTAAATTCGATGAAAAGGAGCATATATTTGTGATATGACAAAAATTACTAAAGATTTTGATAGTATTTGTGCCATTTCTAGTCCTCCTGGGAAAGGAGGAGTTGCTTTGATAAGAGTTTCTGGGTTGAATTCAATATTATTAGTTGATAAAATTTTTTCAAAATCTATTAAAGAAAGTAACGGTTACCAAATATTCTATGGTAATATTATTAGTAAAGGTGAAGATATTGATGATGTAATACTAACAGTTTTTAAAAATCCACAATCTTTTACAGGTGAAGACACCGTTGAAATAAACTGTCATGGGTCTATTTTTATTCAACAAAAAATTCTTGCTTTACTTTGTGAAAATGGTGCAAAAATTGCTCAACCAGGAGAATTTTCAAAGCGAGCATTTTTAAATAGGAAATTAGACTTAAGTCAAACCGAAGCCATTGCTGATCTAATTAATTCTAAGTCTAGTGCTGCTCATTCTTTAGCCATCAAACAATTAAAGGGAGGAGTTTCGTCAGAACTAAAAATATTAAGAAATAAGCTAATTGAATTTGCCTCTCTCATAGAACTGGAATTAGATTTTTCTGAAGAAGATGTGGAGTTTGCCGACAGAAAACATTTAAATGAACTCATTCAAAATTTAATTTCTCATATAGACCAGCTAAAGAAATCTTTTCTCTATGGAAATGCTATTAAAAATGGCGTTAGTACGGTAATAGCAGGAAGACCAAATGCTGGAAAATCAACTCTTCTTAATAATATGCTCAATGAACAAAGAGCTATTGTTTCATCAATTGCTGGAACAACAAGAGATACCATAGAAGAAGTTTTAACAATTAATGGAACAGATTTTAGGTTAATTGATACAGCAGGTATTAGAAAAACATCTAACGAAATTGAAAAAATTGGGGTTGAAAAAACCTTGAAGAAAATTAATCAATCTTCAATTGTAATTTACATATATGATTGTGCAGAGACTAAGCAGCAAGAAGTCTCTAAAGATTTAAAAAAATATATTGACAATAATATCCCATATATAGTTGTTGCTAATAAAATTGATTTGCAAAAAAATATAAATGAAATCAATAAAACTCATTTTAAAACTTCCTTAAACAACAAAGACAATATAGAAGATTTAAAAAAATTAATTTACAACTTATTTGACAATCAAAATATCAATAATGGTGATATTGTTATTAGTAATGCTAGACATTTTGAAGCCTTAAAACTTGCTCATAATGAACTTATTAAAGTAAAAAAAGGGTTGATTGAAAATAAATCTGGAGATTTAGTGGCAATGGATATAAGACAAATATTATATTATATTGGGACGATAACAGGTGAAATATCTTCAGATGAGCTTTTGGGGAATATATTTGCTAAGTTTTGTATTGGTAAATAGAATTTTTAAATCATTTCAGAAATATGATTTAAATCTCTTTTATTTAAACTAAGAACCACAACCTATACAATCAAAATGGGAATCTTCAGGTTTTACTCCTTTTAACTTCATTTCAAGGTTATGAATTTGATCTCTTATTTCCATATCTTCCATCATATTACCTGTAAGCTTAGTTTTCAGAGATTCTATTTCGTTAGTTAAATTAGTTGATGCTTCCATTTTTATTAATATTTATTCTAAAATAATTAGAAACTTTTAACTTCAATCAATATAATTTCATAAGTTTTTAAAATAATTTTCAACAATTATAATACGAAATGAATTGACTCTGAAAATCAACTTATTAATCCATTTTTTATATCTTTCCATAGAGAATTTAATCAATAAATTTTATGAGAATTCTAATTTTTTTTATTTCCTTTTTTGTTTTTAAAATTTGTTATTGTCAAAAAATAACACCAAATAATAACATCCAACTTATTTATCCGAAAACAACAATTGAAGCAAAAAAAGAAATTAAAAACCATTTACTTTTAAATCCTCAAAAAAAAGAATATTTCAAATCAATAATTGATAGTAATTATATTTTATTAACGGAAAAACAGTTCCTCCCAATTAAAAAATATATTGAAAATTACAATGAAAACGAAAATTATAAAGAGTTTTTAATTTTTAAAAAAAAGTGGTTTTTGAAATATTATAATATTGAAAAGTTAATCAACGAATGATAGCTTATATTTCAAATATTAATATGAAATATTTTGTTACTCAACTATTTCTGATTTTTAGCTCAGTTTATTTTTCACAGTGTAACAATGGAACTAATTTTTTCCCCACAAATGTTCAGTATCCAGTTTTAAATCAGTGGTGGTCTGCTACTGCAAATAATTGGGCTGGAGAAATTATAAAAGTCAGTGTTTCCAATGGAGAAAATTATCAATTTTCGACTTGCGTAAGTTATGGAAATGTACAAGCATCTTATGACACTGAATTAACACTAACAGACGTTAATGGATCAGTCCTGGACTTTAATGATGATTATTTAGGATGTGGAACTAGTTCATATATCAATTGGAATGCTTCTTTTTCAGGTGAAGTATATCTTCACATAAATGATCAAAATTGCTCTACTAATTCTATTGCTACTGAAGTAATGATTTTAAGATCACCTGCAAGCAATTGCAATGCACCATCAGTAACTTTCAATAGATCCTGTCAGACCAATTCAAATTATGATGTAGCTATAAATATTTCTTCTTTAGGAAGTGCATCTAGTTTAAATATTTTAAACTTTGACAGTATATATTTCTCCAACACCCAAAACGGTAATTATTCGATTCTTGGTCTTTCAGGAATTTCCAATATAATTGTTGAAGATCAAAATGATTCTACATGTTTTTCTTCGCAAAGTTTTTCAATATGTAATCCCTGTTCATATATATCAGCTCCGAGCGATTTACCTTGCAATGCACCTAGTTTAAACTTAGTTGAACCTTTTTATGGATCTACTAATTGCGGATATACTGTTTCAGCTGGAGGTAGTTCTAACGGACCAGATAATTTTTGTGGAAATTCAAATAACGATTCTTGGTTGGTCTTTACTGCAGCAGATGATACTGTGGTTTTGAATTGGAATATTGTATATGACCCTGTAAATGGATGTGATGATGGTGTTCAATTTGCAGTATTAGATGGTAATTGTAATAATGAAGATAATATGGTTGAACTTGCTTGTTATGACCCAGCAGGTATTTTTCAAAGTACTGGTACTTTTACCATACCTAGTACATCAACTTCAAACAATCCATTAAATATTGGTCAAGAATATTTTATTTATATAGATGGATATTCAGGTGACTTATGTGATTATTATTGGATACCTAAATTAGGAGTGGCTACTACTCCAATTAATGATTCTTGTGAAAATGCTAAATTAATTAATTGTGGTGATAGGGACACTTCAAACAATATTCTTACAATTAATTCAAATTTTCCTCCTTCTTGCTCTGGAATAGTTCCAGGAAATGGAGTATGGTATCAATTTATCGGGGATGGTGCCTTACTTTCAGTATCTACATCAAATCCAACAACTAATTTTGACACTCAAATCCATGTTTATCAGGGTTCCTGTGATTCTTTAAATTTGGTTGGATGTGATGATAATGGTGGAATGGGAAATACTTCTCAATACTCATTTCTTACAACTCAAGGAGTTGAATATTATATTTATGTAAATGGCGCTTCTGGCGCTTCTGGTCAGTTTGTTGTTTCATTTGAATGTCAGTTTTGTGACTTAACTGTTATGTCTTCTGCAATTAATGAAACTTGTGATGGAGAAGACAATGGACAAATTATAATTGACATTAATGGGTTTGGACTTTTTAATGTTGATACCAACGGCACTATGCTATTCGATTCAATATCTGCCAATACTTATAATTTAAATAATCTTAAGGATGGGAATTATAATATTTATGTCCAAAATATAAATTTCCCAAATTGTGACACTTCTTTTTCATTATCTATAAATACTGGGTTTAACAATTATAATTTAATTCTTGATACCTTAATTTGTTATGGGGATTCTATTAACATAAATAATAATGTATATAACTCGAACAATAGTAATGGAATAGAAACACTCAGTACAATAAATGGTTGTGATTCTGTAATTAATATAACGTTAAGTGAAAGGCCTGAAATTTCTTTTTATAAAGACACTATCATTTGCGAAAACGATAGTCTATTGAATAACAATGTATGGTACTCCTTTAACAACCAATCAGGGGAAGAAATTTATATAGCAAACAATGGATGTGATTCAACTGTAACCATTGAATTAAACTTTTATGCTCTTCCCAATGTATACAGTAACTTTTCTGATTCTTTAATTTGTGAAGACGATACTGTTATTTTCTATGGTCTTGGGGCCAGTTCATATACTTGGAACAATAATATTTTAGATAGCACATTAATAATTGGCCCACCAGATGGTGAGTATGTAGTTACAGGTATTGATAGTAACAATTGCCAAAATAATTATCATTTTTTCTTAACTACCGAGTTTTGTCCAAGAGAACCATATTCTTTACATATCCCAAATGTAATAACTTCTAATCAAGACGGGATTAATGATATTTTCATGGTAACTGGAACTTCTTTTGAATTAATTTCTATGGAAATTTTCAACCGTTGGGGACAACTTATTTTTAAAGATAATGCTGGAAGAGGATGGGACGGAAGATTGACTTCTGGACTAAAAGCTAGTAATGGAAGTTATCATTATTTTATTGAAATACAGCCTCTCACTCGTCCTCCTTCAAATTCTGAGAAGTATATTGGTACATTAAAATTATTTAACCATTAATTTATTTTAAATATTTCTCTTTCGTATTATATCTTTACCTGTAATACATCTTTAAACCTAGTAGTGTAACAAGGAGATAACTTTTCTTGTTTTAATCGCCATTTTCTATCAAACCCTTGTACTGCTAATCTGACTTTGTTTCTTCCCATTTTTTCGTTTATATAATCTACCGCACACATGACATTTCTTGTTTTAAAAGGATCTTTATTACTAAATAAGCTAAGTTGCCTGGAACTATCCGGTACAATATCACCTACTATCACTCCTGCTTTCTTATAACTAAATCCTTTTTTATATATTTTTTTCAGAGCCATTAAAGCTTGCTTGGTAATTTCCATACTATCATTAAGAGGAACATCTAAAATGACTTTTTGATAAGGATTATACTGATATTGAGAGTTCTTAAATGGATTGGTTTTAATAAAGACTAGTACAGATGCTGCTAAACTTTTTTCCTTTCTTAGTTTTAAAGCGCATGTTGATGCATAAGAAGCTACTGCTTCCTTTAGCTCTGCATGATTTACTACATCCATACCGAATGACCTAGAAGTACAAATGTTTTTTTTTCTTGGTGGTTGGTGCTCAAGAGCATAACAAGGGATACCTTTTAACTCTTTAACCATTCTAAGGCCATTGACACTCATATTTCTTTTTATCCAAGATTCATTAGCATTAACTAAATCAAATGCTGTTTCAAAACCATTATCAGCTAAAAATCTAGCATATTGTCTGCCTATTCCCCAAAGATCACTCACCAAAGTATGTTTCAATACATGATTAATAGTTGTATTTTTTTTCATTAAAAAAACACCATCTTTT
>NTKH01000022.1 GCA_002457645.1 Bacteroidetes bacterium MED-G20 | reverse complement strand
AATTGCACTTGAATTTGCAAAAAAACTTGATGTTATTGGTTTCGATATTAATGTTGAAAGAGTAAACTTGATGAAGCAAAATATAGATCCTAGTAATGAACTTTTAGCTAGTGATTTTGAAAACTGTTCGATAACTTTTACTTCCAATTTAAAAGATTTACAAGAAGTTAAGTTTTTTATAATTGCTGTGCCAACCCCAATAGATAAAAACAAAAAGCCAGATATTAATCCTTTAATTTCTGCAAGTAAGACTGTTGGAAAAGTATTAAAAAATGGAGATTATGTAGTTTATGAATCTACTGTCTATCCTGGTTGTACAGAAGAAGATTGCATTCCAGTCTTAGAAGAATTAAGCGGATTGACATTTAAAGAAAATTTTAAGGTTGGATATTCCCCTGAAAGGATTAATCCAGGAGATAAGGTCCATACACTTTCTAGTATCATTAAAGTATCTGCAGGTTGTGATAAAGAATCGGCAGATGAAATTGCTAAGACTTATGAATTGGTGGTTGAAGCTGGAGTTCATCGAGCATCATCAATAAAAGTTGCTGAGGCAGCAAAAATTATAGAAAATACTCAAAGAGATGTTAATATTGCCTTGATTAATGAATTATCAGTCATTTTTAATAGAATGGATATTAATACTTATGAAGTATTAGAAGCTGCTGGGACAAAATGGAATTTTTTAAATTTCAAACCCGGTCTTGTTGGAGGTCATTGTATTGGAGTTGATCCATATTATCTGACGCATAAAGCAAAAGAATTAGGTTATCACGCACAGATAATCAATTCTGGAAGAGCAGTTAATGATTCCATGGGTTCTTATGTGGGAAGCACAGTAGCTAAAAAAATTATTGCGTCTGGAACTCCTATGAAAGAAGCACGAGTACTTGTAATGGGTGCCACTTTTAAAGAAGACGTTTCAGATATAAGAAATTCAAAGGTTGTTGATGTAATAAATGAATTGAAGTCTTTTTCTTGTAATGTTGAAGTTGTTGATCCTCATGCAGAATCTAAAGAACTTTGGGATGAATATGGTTTTAAATTAGTTGATAAAATAATTGGTGTTTATAATTCAGTAATAGTAGCAGTTAATCATCATGAGTATTCCATTCTTAATGAAGATTATTTTAGATTAATATTATCAGAAAAAGGTCTTTTGGTAGATTTAAAAGGAATTTTTAGAAATAAAATAAAAGAATTAGATTATTGGACTTTATAATGAATTTCAAAAAAACTATATTAATTACTGGAGGGGCTGGTTTTATTGGTTCTCATGTTGTTAGAAAATTAGTTAAAAAATACTCTGAATACCATATAGTAAATCTAGATAAATTAACATATGCTGGTAATTTAAATAACCTTCATGATATTGTAGATAAGCCTAATTATAGTTTTATACAATTGGATATATGCAATGAGCAAGGACTTAAAGATTTATTTAATCAATTCTCTTTTGATGGTGTGATTCATTTAGCTGCAGAATCGCATGTAGATAGATCGATTACTAACCCCAAAGAATTCGTATTAACCAATGTAGTTGGTACTTTGAACTTACTAAATGAATGTAAACTAAAATGGGATGATTTAGATGATAAATGTTTTTATCATATTTCAACTGATGAAGTTTATGGTTCTCTAGGAGAGGAAGGATATTTTGAAGAAACTAATTCCTATGATCCAAGAAGTCCATACTCTGCTTCAAAAGCTAGTTCTGATCATTTGGTTAGAGCATACGGTCACACTTATAATGTCCCTGTTAAAATATCCAATTGCAGTAATAATTATGGTTCTTTTCAATTCCCTGAGAAATTAATTCCGTTGATAATCAATAATATTAAAAATAAAAAACCTTTACCCATTTATGGAAAAGGAGAAAATGTTAGAGATTGGTTATGGGTAGAGGATCATGCCAATGCAATTGATTTAATTTATCATAAAGGAAGAGTAGGTGAAACTTATAATATTGGAGGACATAACGAATGGCAGAATATAGACTTAGTTAATTTACTATGCGATATAATGGATCGTAAATTGGGAAATCCAGATGGTGAATCTAGAAAGCTAATTACTTATGTTAAAGATCGTGCAGGTCATGATTTAAGATATGCTATTGATGCTTCTAAAATTGAAAATGAATTAGGCTTTAAACCATCTGTAAAGTTTGAGGAAGGGTTAGAAAATACAGTTGATTGGTATTTAAATAATAATAATTGGTTGAACGACGTCACCAGTGGAAATTATCAACATTATTACGATAATCATTATAATTAATCAGATGGGAATTCTAAATAAATTATTTCCAAAAAAAGAAGTTACTATTGACCCAATTAGTCTTGATTTTTTAAATAATGATATTCATTCGCATTTAATACCGGGTATTGACGATGGCTCGCCTGATATGGAGACTACCCTAAGTCTTTTAGAAAACTTTATCGATTTAGGTTATAAAAAGGTTATCACGACTCCACACATTATGAGTGACTATTATAAAAACACTCCTGATATTATTCTTGATGGACTCGACAAAGTAAGAAAAGAGATTCAAAAAAATAATCTTAAAATAGAGATTGAAGCTGCTGCTGAGTATAATTTAGAGCCAGACTTTGAACAGTTATTAAAAGATAATAATGTGCTTACTTTTGGCCAAGAAAATTATCTACTCTTCGAATTGTCTTTTTTCGATGAACCTCCTAGATTAAGCGAGGTTATTTGGGATATGCGAGAAAAAGGTTATTGTCCTGTTCTTGCTCATGTAGAAAGATATGCCTATTGGCATCAAAACTATGATAAGGTTGAGGAGATGATTAATAGGGGAGTTAAGCTTCAATTAAATATCGGATCTATAACTGGAGCATATGGCCCTGAGGTAAAAAAAGTTGCTGAAAAAATGATAAGTGATCAAATTATTGATTTTGTTGGTAGCGATTGTCATCATATTCATCATTTAGAAATGATTGATCATGCTAAAAGATTACATGCATTTCATTCATTAATTCAACAAGAGCAAATCTTAAATAAAACCTTATGAAATTACTGCACTTGATGTAGGTATTGATCGGTCTATTTTTTTAAATAAACCTTGTAATACTTTTCCGGGACCTACTTCAATAATCTCTAAGTTTTTATTATTAAGCATATTAAGCATCGTCTGTGTCCATTTAACGGGTGATGTTAATTGTTCAATTAAGTTTTCCTTAATTTGATCAGGATTGTTAACAGCCTCTGCGGAAACATTCTGAAAGATGGGACATATTGGGTCAGTAAAAGAAGTGCTATCTATGGCTTTTTTTAGTTCATCTTTAGCAGTTTCCATTATTGGAGAATGAAACGCTCCTCCGACCGGAAGTTTTAAAGCTCTTCTAGCACCTTTTTCAGTTAATTTTTCAATAGCTAAATCAATTGCATTTATTTCACCAGAAATCACTAATTGTCCTGGACAATTATAATTGGCTGGAACAACTATTCCTGAAATTTCTTCACATACTTTTTCAACTATAGAATCTTCTAGACCAAGTATTGCAGCCATGGTAGATGGTGTTTCTTCACATGCTTTTTGCATGGCTAAAGCTCTTTTATAAACTAATTCTAATCCATCTTCAAACTTTAAACATTCATTGGCTACTAGAGCAGATATTTCTCCCAGTGAATGACCAGCAACTACATCAGGTTTGAAATTTTCCCCAAGGGATTTTGCTAAAATAACTGAGTGCAAAAAAATTGCTGGTTGGGTAACTCTTGTTTGTTTTAAATCTTGCTCAGTTCCATCAAACATGATTTCAGAAATATTAAACCCCAAAATATCATTTGAAAGTTCAAATAACTTTTTAGAACTGCTTAGGGATTCGAATAAATCTTTTCCCATACCAGGGAATTGGGCTCCTTGACCAGGAAATACATATGCTTTCATAAAAATTCTTAATCTCTATTTCCAAACAATCTAAGCATCATAAGAAATAAGTTAATAAAGTCTAAGTAAAGAGTTAAAGCACCCATTATCATTAATTTTTGTGCACTTTCAGAACCTTCTTGAACTTGATTTCCAATATTTTTTATTTTTTGAACGTCGTAAGCGGTTAGCCCAGTGAATACCAATACCCCAATAATAGATATTATGTAATGCATTAAAGAGCTGCCAATGAAAAAATTGACTATGCTAGCAATTATGATTCCAATTAAACCCATGTACAACAAACTGCCTAACTTGGTTAAATCTGTCTTTGTTGTATATCCAGTCAAAGCCATTACTCCAAAGGTTAAAGCACTGATGAAAAAAGTACTTGCTATTGATGCCGATGTGTATACAGAAAAAATAGTACTTAAACTTATTCCTGTTAGTGTGGAATAAATTAAAAATACACCCAGTAGGAATTTGGCACTATACTTTTGAAATCCAAAACCAATTAACATGACAAGACCAATAGGTGCAATCATAGATATCCATCCTAAAGTTGTCAATCCACCCTCATAACTAATTATGTAAGATTTCATACTTTCAGTAGCAAACCACACTGCTGAAATTCCTGAAATGATTAATGCTGCGAACATGAGTGAAAATACATTAGCCACAAATGTGTTGGTATTTGTTCGAGATTTTGATACTGAATAATTATTTCTATTAGTTTCCATAATTTATAATTAGAGTTTTTCTTTAAGATTTAATAAAAATGATTTGATTTTTATCATTTTATCGATGATTGATTTTTGATCTTTGATTTCTGAAATATTATTTTTTAAAACTTCTTTTGCTCCACTTAGAGTATAACCTCTTTTTTTAACTAAATGGTAAATAAGAAAGCAGTTTTTTACATCTTGTTTAGTGAATTGTCTATTCCCTTTTTTATTTTTTTTTGGTTTTAAAATATCAAATTCTTTTTCCCAAAACCTTACTAAGGACGTATTAACGTTAAGCATTGTCGCCACCTCGCCAATGCTGTAATAAATTTTTGCAGATTTATCAATATCAAGTTCTAAGGAATCCATATTAAAGAGATTGAGTAGGTCTAGAGGAAATTTCTATAACCTTATCATACTCCTCAGGGCTTAAGTCGTTAAAAAAGAAATTAACAGGATTTATCTGACGCTTGTTCTTGAAAACCTCATAATGAAGATGTGGGCCAGTTGATTGTCCAGTATTTCCAACAAAACCAATAAGATCTCCCCTTTTAACTTTTTGACCTTTATTGCATTTAAATTTACTGCAATGTGCATATCTCGTTTTATATCCATAGCCATGATTTATCATAATGGTTTTTCCATATCCACCAGTCCAGCCAACTTTTTCAATGACACCATCCCCAGTAGCATATATTTCAGTTCCTACAGGGGCTGTAAAATCCATTCCTTTATGCATTTTGAGAATTTTGTATATAGGATGCATTCTCATTCCAAACCCAGAGGCAATCCTTGTAAGGTCTCTGTTGTTAATGGGTTGAATACTTGGTATGGCTTGAAGCATTTTTTGTTTTTCTTTTGTTATTTCAAATACTTCGTCAAATGATTTAGACTGTGATGCCAATTTCTTCTCAATTAATTCAACTTTTTGAACTATTTCGACAACCAAATCTTCGTACTCGATATTTTCATATTTTTTGAATTTTATTGGATTTCCACCTGTACCTAGTTTTCTTTTATATTCTGGGTATGGATCTGCTTCAAATATGGCCCTGTAAATATTATCATCTTTATTTTGTATGTCATTTAGTACTTCGAGAATAAGATTTAGATCCTTATTAAAAACTGATATTTCTTGTCTCAGGCTTTGATTTTCTTTTGCAGCTTCTTTCTGGATATATGATCTGATATTATAAAAAGAAATAGAAATAATTAAAACTGAAAGGACGACTGAAGCTATTAAGTAATAAGATAATTTCTTAATCTTGCCCCATAGTGTGAATTTAACCTCTTCGTATTTTAGAGTATTAGGATTGTATTTATAATTAATATTTTTCAATTACTTTTAAATTTAGTGCAAATTTAATCATTTTTAATTTAAATAATATACATCTTCTTAACCCCTGTTTGTTTAGAACAATTAAACCAAATTTTATGAATTATAAGCTGTCATTAATATTCCTTATTCTATTTTCCTGTAATCAAGCATTTTCTTTATTAAACAGTAATAGTAATGACTCAAATATATACAGTAATTTCAATTTTTCAGATGATACAATTAATGTGATAAAGGATACCGTTAGAATTACAGCAGTTGGAGATATAATGATGGGGACTAATTACCCAAACAAAAGTTATTTACCTCCAAATGATGGTAAAATGTTACTAGATAGTGTCAAACAGTTTTTAGAAAAAGGGGATCTAACCTTTGGAAATTTTGAAGGAGTTATCGGAGTTGGAGGAAACCCAAAGTCTTGTAATAATCCTAAATTTTGTTACACATTTAGAATGCCTGAAAGTTATATTTCAAATATTAAAAATAGTGGTATAGATTTATTAAGTATTGCTAATAACCATGCCAACGATTTTGGTGAAGGAGGTCGTCAGTCAACTGCAAAAATTTTAGATAGTGCAGGATTATTTTATGCAGGTTCAATTGATAAGCCTTTTACTGTTTTTGAACTTAATGGGGTTAAGTATGGATTTCTTTCTTCAGCACCAAATAGTGGATGTTTTAATATGAAAAACTATAGTAAAGCTGTAGAATACGTATCTTTTTTAGATTCTATTTGTGATATTGTCATAGTATCATTTCATGGAGGGGCAGAAGGCTACAAAGCTATTCATACTCCAAAAAATGATGAAATTTATTTGGGTTATAACAGAGGAAGTGTATATAAATTCTCTCATGATTGTATTGATGCTGGTGCAGATTTACTCCTAGGACATGGTCCTCATGTAACAAGAGCAGTTGAACTATATAAAGACAGATTTATTTCTTATAGTATGGGTAACTTTTGCACTTATGCTAGATTTAATTTAAAAGGCCCTAATGGAGTTAGCCCAATATTTGATATAAAATTAAATAAAGAAGGGGTTTTTATTTCGGCAGGTGTAATTCCTGTGAAGCAAATTGGTGAAGGCATTCCAATAGTTGATGAAAATAAAGGGGCGTGGAATTACATAGTAGATCTCTCAAAGGAAGATTTTCCTGAATCCCCTTTATTGTTTGATGATAAAAAGTGTTTAATTTTAAAATCTAATTAGTAATTATTTAATTACCAAAACAATAGAAATTCCCATTTCTGGATGCGATATATACTCTATCATTATGAACGATTGGAGTAGATTCAAATTCAGCTTCAAACTTATCTAATAACTTAATAGGCTTACTAGATATATCGTATAATCTTATACTGTTATAACCTGCAACTATTAACTTATTTTTAATAAATATAGGAGTACTAATAGAGGCATTTATAAACTCTGAGTAAATAAGTTTGGGGAATTTATATTTTTTTAAATTATTTGGTCCAAATACTATCTTTTGAGGATTAAATTTATCGTGCTCTACAATATATAATTGTCCATTTACTCCAATAAAGGCTGCTAAGTTTTGATTGTTGTCTATCTTTTTATTCACCCCAACACTGCCAATTATTCCTCCATTCCAGCTGCCAATTTTTGACCCTTTAACTGGAAAATACCATTCTACACATTTATCAGGACTTTTTTTGGGATTTAACTTAAATACCCCACCTTCTCCATCAATATATTGTTTTTCAACACTTATTAGCAAACAGCTATCATTAGTTACTATGGCACTGCCATCAATATCAGATCCAATATAAAAATCCCAGTCTATGGAGTCTGAATCTAAATTATATCCATAAATATGTCCACTGCCACTAGCTATATATATATGATTACCAATTTTAGATGGTGAAGATTCCGTGACTAAATTCTTTTTGTGAAGAGTGATGTCTTTTTTATCATACAGAATAGCTTCATTTATTATTTTAGGCTGAAGCATACCATTCTTATTTCTTGCATTTGATGGTTTAGGATCTATTACGGAAAATATTCCATTTTCCAAACCGATGTATAAAGTGTCATCTACCATTAGACAGGAGCCATCGACATCTCTGCTATAGCTGTCGGTCATCCGAACATCTAATCTCCAAAGTTCTTTTCCAGTTAAATATGAAATAGCTCTGTAGCTTGGAATATGTTTATCATCTAAAAACTTTCCATAACCTAATCTACTCCCTTGAAAAATAATAAATGATTGTTCTTTGTTAGGGGCGTTTTTATAATTCCAAATGGTTCCAGTTCCCTTAACAACATCGTCAAATTTATATTGCCACACTAATTTTCCAGTTTCTGCATTTAGTTTTTTTAAATGGTGATCATAACATCCTTGAATTATAAATAATGAGTCTCCCTCTTCTATTAAAAGAGGCTGCCCGGTCCAACCAGCACCAGCCCACTCTCTATCACCAAGTTTTCTAGATATGGTTGTTTTACCTTTACCTAGGTAGTATTTCCATTTTACATTAAGTTGATCAGGAGCATTATTTCCGTAATAGTTTCTTCCTTCACTGCCTAGAAAAGTACTATTGATTAAACGAATTTCTTGACTTGATGCGCTGAATAAAAAAAGTAAAAAAGAGGATACAGCTATAGATATTTTTAGAAAGCGGAATTTCATAAGTTAATTGTAAACCAGAATTTTAAATTCTTAAAACTAAGAACATATCAAAAGTATTTTAAAATAAATAACTTTACAATTGAGGAATAAATTTTTATGAAATAATGAATTCAAAAGATATAAGAAAAGCGTTTTTTTCTTTTTTCATGTCCAAGAAACACAACATTGAGAATTCTGCTGCAATGGTTGTAAAGAATGACCCTACTCTCATGTTTACCAATGCTGGTATGAATCAATTTAAGGACATATTTTTAGATTTTGAAATCCCAAAAAATAAAAGAGTAGCCAATAGTCAAAAGTGTTTAAGAGTTTCTGGAAAACATAATGATTTGGAAGAAGTTGGAGTTGATACTTATCACCACACCATGTTTGAAATGCTAGGAAATTGGTCTTTTGGAGATTACTTTAAAAAAGAAGCCATAGAATGGTCATGGGAACTTTTTACTGAAGTCTATAATATTGATAAAAATAGACTGTATGTTACTGTTTTTGAAGGCGATAAGAAAGATGGAACTCAACTTGATTTAGAATCTTATAAAATATGGGAAAAACTAGTAAGTAAAAATCAAATATTAAATTTTGGTAAAAAAGATAATTTTTGGGAAATGGGAGGTCAAGGACCCTGTGGACCTAGTTCAGAAATTCATATAGATCTCAGAAATGAAGAAGAAATCTTAAAAACACCCGGTAAAGATTTAGTAAATCAAGACCACCCTCAGGTTGTTGAGTTATGGAATTTAGTTTTCATTGAATTCAACAGAAATTCACGTGGGCTTCTTACTTCACTTAATAAAAAGCATGTAGATACAGGAATGGGATTGGAAAGGTTGGCCATGGTTCTACAAAATAAAACTAGTAATTACGACACGGATATATTTAAGCCTTTAATTGAGAATCTTGAACAAATCTCCCAAAAGAAATACATGTCAGGCTCGAAGTCTAAAAAACAAGAAACCTTGAATATAGCCTTTAGAGTAATTGTAGATCATTTAAGGGCTGTTTCTTTTTCTATTACTGATGGCCAATTACCTTCTAATTCTGGTGCTGGTTATGTGATTAGAAGAATTTTAAGACGGGCTATTAGATATGGATATCAGTTCTTAGATTTTAGAGAACCATTTATTTATTCACTGGTTCCAAAACTGGCTAATAATTTTAGTGGAGTTTTTGATGAGCTTAAAAAAAATCAAGAATTTATTACCAAAATTATTCAAGAAGAAGAAATCTCTTTTTTTAGAACACTAAGTGATGGCATTAAAAAAATGCAAGAAATAGTGATTAATCAATCAAAAAATAAGGACCAAGTAATCAGCGGAAAACTTGCCTTTGAGCTTTACGATAGATATGGTTTCCCATTAGACTTAACCCAACTAATTGCTTCAGAAAACAACCTTAAAATTGATATTGAAGAGTTCCATGAAAGTCTAGCTGATCAGCAAAAAAAATCTAAGATTGATGCTGTTAAAGATTACGGAGATTGGATAACTATTAAAGAAGATGATGTCCAGGAATTTATTGGATATGACCATTTAGAGGCGAAAATCTCAATAACAAAATATAGATCTATAATCAATAAAGGAAAAGAAGCCTTTCAACTTATTTTTAATTTAACTCCATTTTACCCTGAAGGAGGAGGGCAAGTGGGGGATACTGGTCAAATTGAAAATAATATCGAAAAATTATCCATAAAAGATACTAAAAAAGAAAATGGTGTCATCGTTCATTTTGTAGATAGACTTCCAAAAAATTTAAAAGGTTCCTTTAGAGCAAAAGTAAATGTAGAGAGAAGGAATAAAATTTCTAAAAATCATTCTGCAACCCATTTATTGCATGACGCTTTAAGAACAGTTTTAGGCAAACATGTAGAGCAAAAAGGTTCACTGGTTAATGAGTATTATTTAAGATTTGACTTTTCTCATTTTTCCAAACTATCTAAGGAAGAGTTGGTTGCTGTTGAAAATTTGGTAAAGGAAAAAATTCGTGAGGCAAATCCATTAGTTGAAGAAAGAGATACTCCTTTAGAGACTGCTAAAAAAAGAGGGGCTATGATGTTGTTTGGAGAAAAATATGCTGATTCGGTAAGAGTTATTCAGTTTGGCAATTCAATTGAGCTTTGCGGAGGAATTCATGTACCTAACAGTGCACATATAGGAAACTTTATAATTAAATCTGAGAGTTCAATCTCATCTGGAATTAGAAGAATTGAAGCAGTTTCTAGTAATGAAGCAGATCAAATAACTTATAATAAAGTAGAAACTTACGATGCTATTTCAAAAATTTTAAAGACTCAGGATAATTTATCTGATGCTGTTGAACAATTAGTGATAAAAAATTCAGAGCTTCAAAAGGAATTAGATTCTTTCAATCAAGAAAAATTAAAAAAATTAAAGAGTCAACTTATTTCTAATTTAGATAAGTCCAATTCCTTTTCTTTTATTGAATACCAGTCAGATCTATCGGCTGAGCAAATGAAACAAATCGCTTTTGAAATAAAGGGAGAATTATCAAATTTTATTTTACTATTAACAAGTAATTTGAATAATAAACCCATAATAACTTTAATGATTTCAGAAAACTTGGTTCAATCTAAAGCTTGGAATGCTGGTTCTATTATAAGAGATTTATCCATTGAGATAAAGGGAGGAGGAGGAGGACAGCCATTTTTCGCAACTGCTGGCGGATCATATGCTGATGGACTTAAAAAGGTAATACAAAAAGCAAAAGAAATTTTTAAAGATTAACTCAAACGTATTTTTGAATGTCCTTTATATCAATTTTTTTTTCTGAAAGGATAATTAACCTCTCTATTACATTCCTTAATTCTCTAATGTTTCCAGACCAAGTCATTTTTTTTAGTTCCACAATTGCCTTGTCAGAAATTTCTTTAGTGGTAATGCCTTGGTCTTGACATATTCTTTTTAAGAAAAAATGACAAAGTAGTTCGATGTCTTCTTTTCTTGAGCTCAAGTCTGGAACATGTATAGGTATTACATTAAGTCTGTGGAATAAATCTTCTCTAAACTTTCCATGGTCAATTTCTTCTTTAAGATTTTTATTTGTGGCAGCAATAACCCTTGGATTTACCAATATAGATTTATTACCACCAACTCTAGTAATTTTATTTTCTTGAAGTGCTCTTAAAACTTTAGCTTGAGCAGAAAGACTCATATCTCCGACTTCATCTAGAAATAATGTTCCTTGACTAGCTTGTTCAAATTTCCCAATTTTTTGTTTATATGCGGAGGTGAAAGAACCCTTTTCATGGCCAAAAAGTTCACTTTCAATTAATTCTGAAGGAATCGCTGCACAATTTACTTCAATAAATGGAGCATTTTTTCTGTTGCTGTTTTCGTGAAGTTGCTTAGCAACTAATTCTTTTCCAGTTCCATTAGAGCCAGTGATTAATATTCTCGCATTAGAATCGGCAACTTTTAATATTAATTCTTTAATAGATTTAATTTGATCACTTTCTCCAATTATTTCTGTATTTGAAATAGCTTTTATTTTTTTCTTTAGTGATAAATTTTCTTTCTTGAGCAATTTATTATCAAAAGCATTTTTTACAGATGTTAAAACTCTATTTAAGTCTAAAGGTTTTTCTATGTAGTCATAAGCACCTATTTTTAAAGTTTGAACAGCAGTTTCTATGTCACCATGTCCACTAATCATAATCACAGGACACATTATTTTTTTTTCTTGGACTTTTTTTAAAAGTCCGATTCCATCAAGATTAGGCATTTTGATATCACAGAATATTAAATCATAGTTGCTTTCATGAATCATTTGAATTCCAATCAGACCATCTTCAGCTACATGGACAGTGTATTTTTCGTACTCTAAAATTTCTTTTAAAGTATTTCTAATAGCTTTCTGGTCATCAATTATCAATATTTTTTTCAAGATCTTAACCATTTAATGATTTCTGAATAGCTTGCTTTTTTTCCAAAAGAAAGAATTCCTTTTCTATATATCTTACTTGATAGCCAAGTTGTAAAAATGAATGCTATTATTAATAAAAATAAACTCAAAATAATTTCCCAAACCTCTACGCTGCTATCCCCAATTCCCATTGCAATTCGAACTATCATAATTATGGGCGATGTAAAGGGAATTTCACTTAACCAAAATGAAAGTGAAGATGAAGGATCATCAATAACTTTACCTGCCATCATTAAGGCAAATACCATTGGAATGGTAAGTGGTAATAAAAATTGTTGAGTATCAGCTTCTTCATCAACTGCAGCACCAATCGCTGCCATCAGCCCACTGTATAAAAAGTAGCCTCCTAAAAAAAATAATATAAAAAAAAGTATTAAGTAAGGCCATTGAATTTCATAAATTATAAATTGTAAAATTTCATTTGATGGGTCAATTAATGCAATATTTTCAGATATTTTATCAGATTCTATTTGTGAGGCAGGATTATATTTATCTGGAATTATTTGTGGTAAAATGGTCAATGACATAATAAAAGTAACAGATGTCCAAATGATGAATTGTGTTATTCCTACAAGTCCTACACCAATTATTTTTGCCATCATAAGTTCAAAGGTTGAAACAGAAGAGATTATTATTTCTACGATTCTATTGGTTTTTTCTTCAATAACTCCCCTCATTACTTGAACTGAATAAATGAAAATAAAAAGGTATATAAACATTGAAAAAGCTATTCCGATAAAAGCTTTTCTCTGAATATTTTTATTTGCTTCATTTTCTATATCTACGACATCTAAATTAATTCGAGTTTTAATTGATTTGTAGGTATTGATATCAATCTTATTATAGCTTACTCTATACAGTTCAATAGCTTCATTTATAATTCCTGAGAGATGTTTTTGAACTCCAGTAGAAGGTATATCCTTGTACAAGCATTTAGCTGTCATAAAATTAGTTTTTATTAGATTGATAGGTAAATAAACTAATAAATCTAGATCAGCATCTTCCTTAAATAATTCTTGAACTTCAGAATAGCTTTTATCTTTAGGGGCCCATTGAAGATGATATTTTGTGGAATTTCTTAATATACTATCAAATAAATGGGATTCATCTACTACCAAAATTTCATACTTTTCTTTTTCTCCACTTGATAAATATGCTGTTAATAATACAAATCCAACAATTAATAAAGGGCCCAAAAAACTCATTAATATGAATGATTTTTTTCTTACTCTGGTAATATATTCTCTTGATATTATGAGACCAATTTTACTCATTGGTGGTAGCTTTTATAAAAACTTCTTGAATGGTTGGAGTTTTTAGATTAATATCAACAATTTCCACATGATCCACTATTCCTTTGATAAACTGATTAATAGTAAATTGATTAAGTAATCTAATCTCAGCTTTATTGGTATTTTCATTGATTTTTTTATGGGTAATTATTTCCCAACCTCCCCAAACAGCATTAGTAAAACTCATCTGATTTCCTCTATACTTTATGGTCCAAGAATTTTCTTGATATTTTTCTTTAAGTTCTTGTATTCCACCCTGCATAATTTTTTCTGAATGATTAATTATAGCAGCTTCGTCGCATATTTCTTCTACAGAATTCATGTCATGAGTAGATAAAATAATGCTTGTTTTCCTTTTTTTAAGTTCTAATATTTCATTTTTAATCATTAAACTGTTAACAGGATCTAATCCACTAAGAGGCTCATCTAAAATCAATACTTTCGGATCATGCAATACTGTGGTAATAAATTGAACTTTTTGAGCCATACCTTTTGACAAATCTTCAATTTTTTTATTCCACCAGTTGGTTGCTCCTAATTTTTCAAACCAATAATTAAGTTTTTCTTTCGCTTCTTTTTTAGACAATCCTTTAAGTTGAGCTAGATAAATAGCTTGTTCACCCACTTTCATTTTTTTATAAAGTCCTCTTTCCTCAGGAAGATAACCAATATGATGAATGTGTTTTCTTGATAATATCTCTCCATCAAATTTGACTGTTCCAAAGTCTGGTGTTAAAATTTGATTAATGATTCTAATCAAAGTAGTTTTCCCTGCTCCGTTTGGACCAAGTAGGCCAAATATTTTTGATTTTTCTATACTTAAATGAATATTATTTAAAGCCTTAAAACCTGAATAGGATTTGTGAAGATTTTCAATCTCAATGATGTTTCTAGAAGGCATTTTATATTAAAGCAATCATGAAAAGCGATTTTTCATTCTATCAAAAAAGCTCTTTGTTTGATTATGTTTGGGCTTGAAGTTATCACTTTCATTTAATTTAAGCAATAATTCTTTTTCTTCTTTGGATATTTTTTGGGGAGTAAATACTTGTATGTTTACAATCATATCTCCTCTTCCATAGCCATTAACGTCTGGAATTCCTTTTGATCTTAATCTTAAGTTTTTACCACTTTGAGTACCTGATGGAATCTTTATCTTGGCTTTTCCACTTACCATAGGAATCTCCACAGTTTTACCCATAACGGCATCAGAAAAAGTAATACCTAACTGATAAAGTAAATCCGTTCCGTTTCTCACTAAATGCTCATGTTCTATTTCTTCAATAGCCACTATTAAATCACCTGGAACTCCTCCACCTGGAGCTTCATTTCCTTTACCTTGCATACTCAGTTGCATTCCTTCTTCTACTCCTGCGGGAATTTCTATTTCTATAATGGTCTCCTTTTTTTCTAAGCCTGAAGCATCAACACCATGTGGTCTTTTAGAAATAATTTGTCCTGACCCTTTGCAATTGGGGCAAGTAGATGAGGTTTGCATGGCTCCAAGAATGGTATTAGTAACTCTATTTACCTGGCCAGTTCCGTTACAAGTAGGGCAGGTAGAAAACTCAACACCATTCGCAGCAACTAATTTATTTACCTTTATTTTCTTTTGAACACCATTTACTACATCTTCCAATGAAAGTCTCAATTTAACTCTTAAATTAGATCCTTTTCTACCTCTTCGACCTCCACTTCTTCCTCCAAATCCGCCGCCACCAAAAGATGATCCAAAAACATCACCAAAGTGGTCAAATATATCATCCATTGACATACCGCCGCCACTAAATCCTTGACCTCCACTGAATGCAGCATGTCCAAATTGATCGTATTGTTGCCTTTTTTGAGGGTTACTTAAAACTTCATAGGCCTCAGCTGCCTCCTTAAATTTTTGTTCTGCATTTTTATCCCCTTTGTTTTTATCAGGATGAAATTTAATGGCAAGTTTTCGATAAGCTTTTTTTATCTCGCTTTCTGAAGCGTTTTTAGAAAGGTTTAATGTTTCATAATAATCTTTTTTACTCATGCTTAAAGCTATTTATTCTCCTACAACAACTTTGGCAAATCTAATTACCTTCTCGTTTATAGTATATCCTTTTTCTATAACATCAATTACCTTACCTTTTAATTTGTTTTTTGGAGCTGGGATTTTTGTAATGGCTTCATGAATATCAGCATCAAATTCTTTTTCAATTGAATCCATAGGTTTTAAGCCTTGATTGGAGAGTATTTTGTTTAATTTATTATAAATGAGCTCTAACCCTTCTTTTATGTTTTCTGCGTCAGAAACATCCTTGTTATTTAAGATTGCTCTTTCAAAGTCATCAACAACAGGCAGAATTTCTTGAATAACATTCTCACTTGCATTGGTAATGATGTCTATTTTTTCTTTTGCAGTTCTTTTTCTGTAATTTTCAAATTCTGAGTATAGCCTTATATATTTATCTTTGAAATCAATATTGACCTCCTTCACAACAGTTTCCTGTGATTCTTCAGTTGCAGCATCAACATCTACTTTTTTTTCGACATCTTCTTTAGCTTTACCTTTTTTATTAGACTTCATTCCTTAGTGTATTTTAGAATAGATATACAAAATACGAACCAATTTAAAAAGTAGACATTGTGTCATATACTAAAGAGAGATTGTCAGAAAAATATATTCTATAAGGCCTTAACTAGCTTATCAAGTTGTTGATGTAGAGCCAGTCCTCTTAAATTTTTAGAAATAATCTTGCCATCAGCATCTAGCAGAAAATTATAAGGGATTCCTCTAACACCATAAATGACAGCTCCTTGACTTGACCATCCTTTTAAATCACTTACATGCTCATTCCAAATCAATTGATCCTGTTTGATAGCATTTATCCATGCAGATTTATTTTTATCAAGGGATACACTATATATTTTAAAGCCTTTAGCATTTTTAAATTTGCTTTTAGAATACTTATTATACGCGTTCACAACATTCGGATTTTCTCTTCTGCATGGTCCACACCACGAAGCCCAAAAGTCTATTAAAACAATATTGCCTTTTAAAGATGATAACTTAATTTTTTCTCCATTTGGGTCACTAAAGTCAAGTTCTGGTGCAGTGTTGCCTATATTCAGGCCAACAATGTCCTGTGCAGTAAAAGAATTAAAGCAAATGATGATATTTATAATAAAAATGTATAGTGTTTTCATAATTAAAATTAATCAAAAATCATTCCAATTTTAAGAGATTCTTTTTATTTGTGCACCTATATTCAATAATCTTTGCTCAATATTTTCATAACCTCTATCAATTTGTTCAATATTTAGGACAGTACTTTTACCCTCTGCCGAAAGTGCAGCAATCAATAACGATACCCCTGCTCTAATATCAGGTGATGTCATTGTTATGCCTTTTAGTGGAGTTTTTCTTTCTAATCCAATCACAGTAGCTCTGTGGGGATCACATAATATTATTTGTGCACCCATATCAATTAATTTATCTACAAAAAATAATCTGCTTTCGAACATCTTTTGATGAATTAAAACACTGCCTCTCGCTTGAGTAGCTGTAACTAAAATTATACTTAACAAATCTGGTGTAAAACCTGGCCATGGAGCATCAGAAATAGTCATTATAGACCCATCAATAAATGATTCAATTTCATATTTTTCTTGGGAAGGAATAAAGATGTCATCCCCTTTTCTTTCCAATTTTATTCCAAGTTTTTTAAAGACATTAGGAATCATCCCTAACTTATAATAAGAAACATTTTTAATAGTTATTTCTGATTGGGTCATGGCAGCCAGACCAATAAAGCTTCCAATCTCAATCATGTCAGGTAAAATAGTATGATTACAACCCACTAATTTTTCTACACCAAAAATGATAATTTTATTAGAGCCAAGGCCTGTTATTTTTGCTCCCATACTATTAAGCATTTCACAAAGTTGTTGAATGTAAGGTTCACAAGCTGCATTATAAATTGTTGTTTGTCCTTTGGCTAAAACAGCTGCCATTATAATATTAGCAGTTCCAGTTACTGATGCTTCATCTAAAAGCATATAATTACCATTAAGACCATTGGGGGAATGAGCTTTATAAAAATTAGTATTAGAATCATAATCGAACTCAGCTCCTAAGTTTTGAAATCCAATGAAGTGAGTATCAAGTCTTCTTCTTCCAATTTTGTCACCACCAGGTTTAGGAATGTACCCTTTGCCAAATCTTGCAAGTAGGGGTCCAACAACCATAATAGATCCCCTTAAACTAGATCCTTTTTTCTTAAACTCATCGGTAGTCATGATGTCCACATCTACTTCATCAGCTTTGAAACTAAAAGACCCTTTGTTTAGTTTTTTAATTTTAACCCCTAAAGTTTTAAGTAAGTCTATTAATTTATTGACGTCAATAATATCAGGAATATTATTGATAATAACTTCTTTATCAGTTAGTAAAACAGCATTAATAACCTGAAGTGCTTCATTTTTTGCTCCTTGTGGAGTGATTTCTCCCTTAAGTTTTTTACCTCCAATTATTTCAAAAGCTCCCATGATACTTTCTTCTTGGTTTATTTTTAGAGTAATTTTTGTTGTTAGTTTTTTTCTTTTTGAATGACCTTACAATATCATTAGTATCTCTTAGTTTATCTGATGTAATAGTCAATCTACCTTCTGACAGGTCTTCAAGTTGTTTTATAATGAGATTATCATTCACACTATCTCTATTCCATTGTAAATAAGAAGTTTTAAGAAGATTAGCAATATGTTTCACTAGTTTTTGCTTGTCATCTCCTTCACTAAGTTCTGAGGCAGCTTTAACCATATCTTCCATAATCTTACCATAATGCTTAAATCTAATATCATTCTTTGGATAAGGAACTTCATCAGGTTTAGAATGATATAATTCCTTTTCTGGTTTTTTGTACGGAGAATCAACATTGAGTTCAAAATTGGAAATAATATGAAGATGAGCCCATAGTTTTTGAGCATGTTCTTCAGAATTAGTATTTCGGGTATTTGGATTAATTAAATCCATCACTTTAATGATTACTTTGGCAGCCTTATTCCTTTCTTCATTATTTTCAATTTTTACGGCGTGCTGAACCATTTTTTGAATATTTCTTCCATATTCAGGAATAACTAATTTATTTGTGTCGGTGTTGTACGCCAATTCTAGTGATGATCTCATATAAAAGTTGTGTGAAAAAGTTAAGTCAAATGTAGTAATTAAAAGGAAAAAAACAATTAAAATTAAATCAATTGAAGTTTAGCAAATTTTAAAAGCAATTGTTTCTGACCTGAAGAGGGAAAAAACACTGTTGCTTTTGTATTAGGATATTCACCATTTAAATCTACAACTTTCCCTTTACCAAATCGATCATGAATTACCTCGTTCCCTACTTTTAGTTTTATAATATCTTTCTCTTCGTTTTTTTTTGAATTAGAGTTAAGAGTTTTAATTTTTTTAAGATGGCTCTGTGGTTTAATAAATTTATTTTTTAAAATGGTAGTTTCATTTTTTGAAATGGAATTAGTGAAATCTTTCTTGTTATTTTTTCTAACAAAGGGATATTCAATATACTTTGGGTCTAATTCTTCTAAAAATCTGCTTGGCTCGCATTGAATTAAATTACCCCATTTAAATCTGCTAACAGCATAAGAAAGAGTCAAATTATTTTTAGCCCTTGTTACAGCTACATAAAATAATCTTCTTTCTTCTTCCATATCAGATCTTGAGTTTTTTGACAGCATAGATGGAAATAAGTCTTCTTCCAAACCAACAACGTGAACATTGGTAAATTCAAGTCCTTTTGCAGCATGAATAGTCATCAAAGAAACCTTGTTATTATCTTCATCTTCGTTTTTATTAGCATCTGTTAGTAGTGCAACATCAATTAAAAAATCTCCTAATGTGTTAAGAATTTCTTCGTTATTTCCTTTGGTAAATTCTTGAATACCGTTTAATAATTCCTGAATATTTTCAAACCTAACTATACCCTCAGGGGTTCTATCTATACTTAAGTCTCTAATAAGCCCAGTATTTTTAGCTATTTCCAGAGCTAACTCGTAGGCATTTGATTTATCAACTCTTGAATTATAATTTCCAATCATAGAACAAAATAAGTCTAGCTTAGATCTAGTTCCAGAGTTTACAACGAATCCAAACAAATCGGGTTCATTAATCACATCCCAAAGAGTAACATTTTTTTCATTAGCACACACCAAAGCTTTGTTGACAGTGGTTAATCCGATTCCCCTTTTAGGATAGTTGATGATCCTTTTTAAAGATTCTTCATCGTTTAGATTAGCTGATAATCTAAAATATGCCAACAAATCTTTAATCTCTTTTCTTTGATAGAATGATAATCCTCCAAAAATTCTGTAGGGAATATTTAACTTTCGTAGCGCCTCTTCAAAAGCTCTTGATTGCGCATTAGTTCTGTAAAGAATTCCAAAATTATTATATTTAACTGATTGCATGGAAGCGATTTCAAAAATTTCATTAGCGACTACTTTTCCTTCTTCATTATCTGAGTAGCTTTTTATAATTTTAATTTTACTTCCTGATTCATTAGCTGTCCATACACTTTTCTTTATTTGATCTTTATTAATTCTAATAATACTATTGGCAGCTTCTACAATATTTTTTGTAGATCTGTAATTTTGTTCGAGTTTAAAAAGTTGATAGTCAGGATAATCTTTTCTAAAATTGAGAATGTTTTGAATATTAGCACCTCTAAATGAATAAATGGATTGAGCATCATCTCCAACAACACAAATATTTTCAAATCTTGCAGCTAAAGACTTAATAATTAAATATTGAGCATGGTTAGTATCTTGGTACTCATCTACTAAAATAAATTTAAATTTGTCTTGATATTTATACAAAGTTTCAGGATTTTGCTTTAAAAGAATATTTGTTTTGAAAAGTAAATCATCAAAATCCATGGCTGAGGCTCTAAAGCATCTTTGTTGATAGGTTTTGTATATTTCTCCAATCTTTGGTCTTCCTGTTGACCTATCAGTTGATACTATTTCAGAGTCATTTAAATAATTTTCTGAACTAATTAAACTGTTTTTTGCTGCAGAAATTCTATTATATATTATT
The DNA here is from genome assembly GCA_002457645.1 of Bacteroidetes bacterium MED-G20. Lineage (GTDB taxonomy): Bacteria > Bacteroidota > Bacteroidia > Flavobacteriales_D > Parvicellaceae > MED-G20. The sequence continues at coordinate 1,640 of NTKH01000022.1, read as the reverse complement.
CCTGGTTTATATATTTTATCGTCTAGATTTTTTTCTTTCACTATTGTTTTAATGAGACTTTTGGAGTCTTGAGTGTCATATATTGTGAAATTTGATGGAAATCCAATTTTTTCATGCTCTACTCTTAAAATTCTTGCAAATACAGAGTGAAATGTTCCCATCCAAATATTCCTTGCTTTTTCATGACCCACCATTAAAGAAATTCTTTGCTTCATTTCCTGTGCCGCTTTATTAGTAAACGTTAGAGAAAGAATATTAAAAGGATCTACGCCTTTTTCAATTAAATAGGCAATTCTATGGGTTAGAACTTTAGTTTTTCCAGATCCTGCACCAGCAATAACCATTACAGGTCCATTTATAACTTTAGTGGCTGCAATTTGTGATTCATTTAATCCATCAAGAACATTCATATTGAAGCTATTATCTGTATATTTTTTTTGTCTATAAATTGGTATGTAAAACAACAATTATTTCTCCAACTTTTATATTAAATTAAAAAATTAATTAACCCTGATTAAAAAACATTTTAAAAATAATTGTTGATATATTGGATTCCTAATATATTCTGCTACCTTTGCAAGCCGAAAAATCAATTAAAAATATGCCAACTATACAACAGTTAGTAAGAAAAGGTAGACAAACAAAGGTTAAAGTAAGTAAATCCATTGCTCTAAATTCTTGTCCCCAAAGAAGAGGTGTCTGTGTAAGGGTTTATACTACTACACCTAAAAAACCTAATTCTGCAATGAGAAAAGTTGCAAGGGTAAGATTAACCAATGGAAAAGAAGTCAATGCATATATTGGAGGAGAAGGTCATAATTTACAGGAACACAGTATAGTATTAGTCAGAGGAGGAAGAGTAAAAGATTTACCTGGTGTAAGATACCATATAGTCAGAGGTGCTTTGGATACTGCTGGAGTTGAAGGCAGATCTCAGAGAAGGTCTAAATATGGTACTAAAAGATCTAAAAAGAAATAAAATTACACATGAGAAGAAGAACCGCAAAAAAGCATATCATATTACCAGATCCTAAATTTAAGGATGTTGAGGTAACCAAATTCGTTAATAGTCTCATGATTGATGGTAAAAAAAATATTGCATTCAATATTTTTTATGATTCCATTGATATTGTTTCTGAAAAGACATCAGAAAATGGTTTGGAAATTTGGAAAAAAGCGGTTGAAAATATTACTCCTTCAGTTGAAGTCAAAAGTAGAAGAGTTGGTGGTGCCACTTTTCAAATTCCTACTCCTGTTAGAGACAGTCGTAAGCGTTCCTTAGCAATTAAATGGTTAATAGGTTTCTCACTTAAAAGAAATGAAAAAACAATGAGTGAAAAACTCGCTGGAGAAATTTTAGCTGCTTCCAAAGAGGAAGGAGCTGCTTTCAAGAAAAAAGAAGACGTTCACAGAATGGCAGAAGCCAATAAAGCATTTTCACACTTTAGGTTTTAATAAAATGGCAAGAGACTTAAAATATACAAGAAATATTGGCATTGCGGCACATATTGATGCTGGTAAAACCACTACTACTGAAAGAATTCTATATTATGGTGGTGTAAGTCACAAAATTGGAGAAGTTCATGACGGAGCTGCTACAATGGATTGGATGGAACAAGAGCAAGAAAGAGGTATTACAA
>NTKH01000021.1 GCA_002457645.1 Bacteroidetes bacterium MED-G20 | reverse complement strand
CAAAAATCATCTATTTCAAACATCTATAATTATCCTAATCCTTTTTCAACTAAAACTCATTTTGCTTTCACCTTAACTGGAAGTAAAATTCCAGATAAATTAGAAATTCAAATACTAAATGTAAGAGGAAGGCTTGTAAAGCAAATATCTCTAACGGACAACGAGGTTATTAGAATTGGAAATAATATTACTGAATATTTCTGGGACGGTAAAGATGAATTCGGAGATCCGTTAGCAAATGGGATTTATTTATACAGAGTTATTTCTGAAATAGAAAATGAAGCCATAGACCATCGCGATACGCAAGGTGATAAGGCATTTACAAAAGGTTGGGGGAAAATGTATTTAATTCGATAAAGAAAATTTTGATTTTAGTTTTAAAAATTTGGACTCATAACATTTAAAACTAAAATAAGAGATAGTAAGAGTAAAAGAAAAGATTATAATTGGAAACAATAAAAGACTACTAAATAATGAGTCGTTAAAATTACTTTTTAAATGTAAAATTATGGTTATCACTATTCCATGGTAGCAATATAAACCATAAGAAATTTTTCCAAAAAAGTTAAAGGGTTTAATTTTTGAGAATTTAAAAAAAGAATGCTCGCAATAAGATTGTTCTAATATTATAAATGAAAAGAAAATAGAAAACAATAAACGTTGAATAATTATAAAAAAATCGTATTCCATAAGCTGGGGCATTATTAAATAAACCATAACCATAACCAAATAAGTTACTATGATTTTTGTTTTGGATAAATCTTTAACCCATTTAAATAACTTGTTTTTTTGAAAAGCGTCAATTGCAATAATTGCTCCAATTCCAAAGTTCCCTAAAGTGCTAATTGTATTAAAATTTAAATTTAAACTGTCATTTATAAAGTAGTATCTAAAGACTAAGGACACTATTACAAGAATTATTGAAATCATTAATAAATACTTTTGGAACCATTTGAGTATTATAGACCAAAAAATATAAAACTGTTCTTCAACAGAAATGGACCATAAAAAAACCATGAAAAAAAGAAATTCATAGCCATTGATAATCATATCATAATTTAAAATAAATAAGAAAAAACTCCAAAAAGAGGGAAGGGTGGTAATCTCTTGATTATAATGTGCACCTATATATTCAATAAAGAAACCTAAAAAGACGATTAAAAAGTAAAGTGGCCATATTCTTAAAGAACGTCTAATTAAAAAGTGCTTCAACTGAAATTTTCCTGAAATATGAAACTCTTCTAGGGCCTTCCAAGTTATCAAAAAACTTGACAGAACAAAAAAGGAATCTAATGAAATAAATCCTAGAATTTTTCCATATCTAAATGCCAAAGAATATAAATCATGATTTATAATTTCAAGATTTTCACTAAAGAAAATGTGTCCAAAAAAAATTCCTAAAAAACCTAAGAATCTTAAAGAGTTTAATTCCTTGAAATATTTTATCTTGTAACTATCTTTAACCAATTTGTGTTTTCAATATATAGATCATAGCTAACTTATAACTTAATTTTAAAAAATCCGAAACTATATGTTTATAGATACTCACACTCATATTTATCTAGAAGATTTTAGTAAGGATAGATATCAAATTATTCAAGAGTGTGTCAAAGCTAAAGTTGATAAACTTTTGTTACCTAATATTGATTCTAGCACAATTGAGGATGTTATTAACATATCTAAAGATTATGAAAATTTTTGTTTTCCAATGGTTGGTTTGCATCCTTGCTCTGTTAGTCATGGTTTCAATAAAGAATTAACTATTTTAAAACCTTATATAGATAAGTATAAACCCATTGCTATTGGCGAAATTGGCATAGATTTATACTGGGATAAATCAACTTATGAATTTCAAAAAAACGCATTTATTGAACAAATTAATTGGGCTGTAGAGTTCAATCTTCCGATAGTTATTCACGCAAGAGAATCCTATAAAGAAATATTTCAAATATTAGACTCCTTAAATTATGATACTCTGAAAGGAGTATTTCATTGTTTTTCCAGTAATTTAAATGATGCTAAACACATATTAGATTATGGTGGTTTTAAACTAGGAATTGGAGGACTAGTAACCTTTAAAAATAGTGGACTTGACAAGGTTTTGAAGGAAATTAAAATTGAAAATTTAGTTCTAGAAACTGACTCTCCTTATCTAACTCCTGATCCTTTTAGGGGAAAAAGAAATAAAAGCAGTTACATCCCCTTAATTGCCAATAAACTTTCAGATATTTACGAAATTAGTATTGAAGAAATTGGTAAAATCACTTCATTAAATGCAGCAAAAATATTTAATATTTAGGGCAGTTTTTTTTATTATCCTATTTACACCTTTTTCAATCTTTGGCAAAAATATAGATTTATCAAAAAATGTAAGCCATTCTAAAATAAGTATTCTTACATGCGATCCTGGAAATGAAATTTATTCTCTTTTTGGACATAGTGCATTAAGAATAGAAAATTCTAAAAATAACCTTGATCTTGTTGTTAACTGGGGACTATTTGAATTCTCTGAAAATCAATTTGAATTTGGTTATGATTTTGCAAAGGGAAGGCTCCATTATTTTATGGGTTTACAATCTATGACCAATTTTATTAGGGAATATGCAAGATCAAAAAGAGGAGTTAGGCAGCAAGTTTTAAATTTAAATAATAAAGAGAAATTAAAACTTTTATCTCTAATAGAACAAAATTATAGACCTGAAAATAGAAGTTATCGATATGAATTTTTTTACGACAATTGTTCTTCAAGGATAAGAGATCTTTTAATTAACGTTTTAGGGGATGAATTAGAATTTAATCAATCTAATAAAGCAAATGAGTTTACTTTTCGAGAAATAATTCATGAATATTTAAAATACAATCCATGGTTAGAACTAGGAATTGACTTAGTTCTTGGAAAAAAAATTGATGTTTTAGTGAATAATCATCAATTAATGTTTCTTCCAGATAATATCGAATCTTCTTTAGACAATAGCTTTATTCGCAAAAAAAATGGTAAAATTAATGTAGTTCTTTCAAAGCAAACAATTATCAATTCCTTAGAAAATAAAAGATCCTATAATAGTATCTTATTTATCAGTTGGATTTTATTTTTAACTACACTCATTTTAATCTATTTTAAAAAAAGTAAAATATTTGACATTTGGAGTATTACGAATCTATTTATTTTAGGAATTTTAGGGTTGGTTTTAATCTTTATGTGGTTTGGAACCAATCATCAAGCAACAAAAATGAATTTTAATCTACTTTGGGCATCTCCCCTTCACTTTATTTTAATTCTTTTTTTAATTAAAAAAAATTGGGGTAAATTTTCTTTTTGGTTTTTATCTTTTTCTTTAATAGTGATTTTTATAACTGTTTTATTTTGGTTTACCTTAACTCAAGAGTTTAATCCTTTTGTAAAGCCTATAATTCTTCAATTATCACTTATTTATTATTATTATTTCAAAAAGTGTAAAATTCAAGTTAATCTTAATAAAACAAGTGGTTGATTTTAACCATTATGATTAATTTAGTATTTCAAAATTATTATGATGGAAAAATTCGATGTTGTCGTCATTGGTTCTGGACCTGGAGGATATGTTGCTGCTATTAGGTGTGCTCAGTTAGGTTTAAGTACAGCGATTGTAGAAAAATACAATACTCTTGGAGGAACTTGTTTAAATGTAGGTTGTATTCCTTCAAAAGCATTACTAGATTCTAGCGAACATTTCAAAACTGCTTTACATGATTTTGATAAACATGGAATAGATATTAATACTCCTATAGTTAATCTTCCAAAGATGATGCAAAGAAAAGAGGAAGTTATAAATCAAACTTGTGATGGAGTTCAGTATTTAATGGATAAAAATAAAATAAAAGTATTTCATGGGTTAGGCTCTTTTTTAGATCAAAACACCATCGCTATAAATGGGGAAAAGAAAGAAAAGATTTTTGGTGAAAAAATAATAATTGCTACTGGTTCTAAGCCTAATTATTTTCCTGGAATGGTACCAGATAAAAATAAAATTATTACTTCAACTGAAGCGCTTTCTTTGAGCGAAGTCCCCAAACATTTAATTGTGATTGGTGGTGGTGTTATAGGGTTAGAACTAGGATCTGTTTATGGTCGTTTAGGCTCACAAGTAACTGTAATTGAGTTTCAAGATGGACTTTTACCAACTATGGATAAAACATTGGGAAAAGAGTTAATGAAAATCCTTAAAAAAGAAGGTTTTAAATTTTTATTCAATCATGCGGTTCAAAAAGTAAATGCTGTAAAAGATGGGGTTCAACTTGATGTTAAAAACAAGAAAGGTGAAATTATTTCTGTTGAAGGTGATTACTGTTTAGTGGCTGTTGGAAGGAAAGCTTACACTGAAAAATTAGGGTTGGAGAATATTGGTTTGGAAACTGATAAAGCAGGTAGAGTCTTAACCAACAATAATTTACAGACTTCTGTAGGTAATATTTATGCAATTGGTGATGTAGTAAAGGGAGCAATGTTAGCTCACAAAGCAGAAGAAGAGGGCGTTTTTGTTGCTGAACTTATTGCTAATCAAAAACCACATATTGATTATAACTTAGTTCCAGGAGTAGTCTACACTTGGCCTGAAGTAGCTTCTGTCGGAAAAACTGAACAAGAATTAAAGGAACTAAATGCAGATTTTAAGATAGGCCAATTCCCAATTAGAGCATTAGGAAGAGCTAGAGCATCTATGGATATTCAGGGTGTTATAAAAATTATTTCTGACTCCAAAAGCGATGAGGTTTTAGGAGTTCACATGATTGCTCCTAGGGCTGCAGATTTAATTATGGAAGCTGTCGTAGCAATGGAATATAGAGCCAGTGCAGAAGATATTGCCAGAATTTGTCACCCACATCCCACTTACAGTGAAGCAGTAAAAGAAGCTGCTTTAGCTGCTACTGAGGATAGACCTCTTCATATTTAACATATTATGAGTAAAAAAGGTGTTTTAATACTTAACTTAGGAACTCCAAATAGCCCATCAGTAAAAGATGTAAGAGTTTATCTTAGAGAATTCCTTAACGATCCAAGAGTTATAGATATTGGAAGAATTGCACAATTATTACTAGTCAATTTAATAATTGTTCCTTTCAGAGCTCCTAAATCTGCTAAAGAATATAAAAAGCTTTTTAAAATTGGAGAAGGTAAATCACCACTTTTAACTTATGGAAATAGCTTAACAAAAAAATTAAAAGTTTTAGCAAAAAATGATTTTGATGTAGAACTTGCCATGAGATATGGATCTCCAAGTATGGAAACTGTGCTAGGTAAAATGAGAATGGAAAATTATGATGAGATTTATATTTTCCCACTTTACCCACAATATGCATCAGCATCAAGTGGATCGACAATCGAAAAAGCATTTAGAATTATTAATAAATGGTGGGTTATTCCAGAGGTTTCAGTTATAGGGCAATTTTATAAGAACTCATACTATATAAATTGCATGGTAAACCGTGCAAAGGAATTTAATCTTTCAGATTATGATCATATTATGTTTTCTTATCATGGAATACCTGAAAGACATGTTGATAAAGTATATTTAGATGGAAAACCTTGTGCAGACCATCACTGTGATGAAGAAATTAATCATGAAAATAAGCATTGTTACAAAGCCGCCTGCTATGCTACATCAAGATTATTAGTTAATGCACTTAATTTAGAAGAAGGCACCTACTCTACTTGCTTTCAATCAAGATTAGGAAGAGATCCTTGGTTAAAGCCCTATACAGATAATATTATTGAAAAACTTGGAAAAGAAGGCAAAAAAAGAGTATTGGTTTTTTCTCCTGCTTTTGTAGCAGATTGTTTAGAAACTACTATTGAAATTGGAGAGGAATATTTAGAACTATTTCAAGAACACGGGGGAGAAGAAATACAACTTGTACCATCTCTCAATGACAATGATGATTGGGCAGATGGCCTTTACGAAATAATTAAAGAAAAGGTCGGAAATATTTAAATAATTTATTTAATGAATACCATCATCGGAGAAAACTATTACACTGGTATTTTAGATGATTTCATCATAAAAAAAGAGGATGTAGATGTTTTTAATAAACTTGAATCGTTCATAAAAAAATATAAAAACTATACTAAATTATTTTTCATTTCTTATGATTTAAAAAATAATATTGAAAATCTAAATTCTAATAAAAAAGATAAAATTAATTTCCCTATTCTTCATTGTGTAGTTCCTGAAAAAACCTTATTGAAGAAAGATTTTATTAATCTTAAAAAATCTGAAAATATTTATATAAAATTTAAACCTGAGCTAACTAAAAAAGATTATCTCTCCAAAATTAAAAAAGTAAAGAGTCATATTCAGAAAGGAGATATTTATGAAACTAATTTTTGTTATAATTGGGAAGCACAAACGAAAATTAATAATCCATACAATATTTTTAAAAAATTAGAATCTTTAACAAAAGCTCCTTTTTCAGTTTACTCGGAAATCGGAGAGCACGTAATTATTTCAGCAAGTCCAGAAAGATTCATAAAAAAAAGAGGAAATAAGCTAATATCAGAGCCAATTAAAGGAACATCCAAAAGAAGTAAAAATTCTGATTTGGACCAACGACTTATAAATTCACTTAAAAATGATCCTAAAGAAAGAGCTGAAAACATAATGATTGTAGACTTGGTAAGAAATGACTTGAGCAAGGTAGCAGATAAAAATTCCGTTACTGTTGAAGAGTTGTGTGAAGTTTACACTTTTGAAAATATTCATCAAATGATATCAACAGTCTCTTGTAATATTGATGAAGAAATATCATTTTCTCAAATTTTAAAAGCATTATTTCCCATGGGATCAATGACAGGTGTTCCAAAAGTAAAAGCAATGCAGCTTATGGAGAAATATGAAGAATCTAAAAGGGGACTATATTCTGGTGCAATTGGAATAATGAAACCCAATGGAGACTTTGATTTAAATGTTGTTATTAGAACAATTATTTACAATAAAGCCAATGATTGCTTATCTTTTAAGGTTGGAGGAGCAATAACTATAAATAGCCTCCCAGAAAAGGAATATGAAGAAACTTTAATTAAAGCAGAAGCGTTATTAAAAGCATGTCAGACGTAAATAATATCATTGAAAAGTATCTTGAGTTTTTTCATGAAAAGCAAATTGATTTAAAAAGTGAATTTTTAATCGCTGTTTCTGGTGGATTAGACTCGATGACTGTTCTGGACATGAGTAATAAATGTGGAATGAAAATTTCAGTAGCTCACATAAATTATGGTCTTCGTGGAGAAGAAAATATATTTGAAAAAAAATTAGTTGAACAATATTGTGAGAACAAAAATATTAAATTCCACTATAAAGATGCCCAAATAAATCCCGCTGAGAACTTACAAAATGAGGCAAGAAAAATAAGATATAAATTTTTTAATGAAATAATTCACCATCAAAACTTAGATTACATTATAACAGCCCATCATCAAAATGATAATCATGAAAACTTTTTATTTCATTCTATAAGGGGAAATGGAATCAGTCGTTTGAAAGGAATATTAGAAAAAAATGATAATATATTAAGACCTGCATTAAGATTTACAAAGACACAGCTCAAAGAATATGCTGAAAAGAATCAACTAGCCTACTCTAAAGATAGTAGTAATAAGTCCATTAAATACGATAGAAATTTCATAAGAAATGAAATATTTGAAAAACTTGGGAAAAGATTTCCTGAATATGAAAAAGGCCTGTCAAATTCTATTAAATTTTTAGCTGAGGATTATTTATTACTAAATCAATTAATCAAAGATCTTTTGAAAGATCAAATTGAAATAAATGATGATCATACTAAAATAACCCCTAAAGACTCTATTTCTATTTTGGTTTGGTCACATTATTTCAGGAATTTTGGATTTAATCATTCCCAAATTGAAAATTGGATAGATACCAAACACCAAAGTGGAAAATATATTGAAAGTGAACATTTTAAACTATTATATGATAGAGGGAAATGGATTCTTTATCAAAAAGTATTTAATAAAAAAAAATCAAAAATATTTCTTTTAAAAAAAAATGGTTCTATTGTTGATCCGATCAATTTAAAGACTCGAATTAATAGTGAATTAATAATTGACAACTCAAATCCTAATGTTGAATCATTTGACGCTTCTAAACTTCATTTTCCATTAAAATTAAGAAGATGGAAAAATGGAGATTATATTCAACCTCTTGGAATGAGTGGACTAAAAAAAGTGAGTGACATACTAATTGATAAAAAAATTGCTCTTAATGATAAAAATAATGTATTTGTCCTTTTATCTAAAAATGATATTATATGGGTGGTTGGTTATGTTATTAGTGAAAAATTTAAAATAACTAAAACTTCAAAGAAGTTCTTCATAGTAGAGAACTCAAATTAAAATTATTAATCTAATTTTAAATAACCTTTTTCAATTTTTTATCGTAAATAAAGAGATGATATAATCAAAAAGTTTGTTGATTGGAGCCAATAACATTGTAAATTTGACCAAAATTTTTGAATGCACATAAAAAATTCATTAATATATATACTCACTTTATTTATTTCTTTTTCTGGAAATTATTCAATATCTCAAGATATGGATTTTCCTGAGGATAAAGTCCACTATATAATTAAGTCAAAACAAAATGGATGTGAGTTAACAATATTTGCAGAAATAGAAATTGAAGATCAGTGGCATATTAATGCGGCTAATTTACCTGCTGAAAGTTTTTCCATCCCAACAGATATTCTAATTGATACATCCTATAAATATAGAATTGAAGATACTATATACGAACCTAAATCTCATTATGTATATGACGAAATAGCTAAAGAAAATTTATATCTCCATGATGGTAAGATTACTATTTCAAAAAAAATATTTATTCAAACCAAAGATAACTTCACCTTAAAAGGTTTTTTTACTTTCCAAACTTGTGATGACAATCATTGTCTTCCCCCATATGATGGAGAATTTGAGGTCAAAGTAAATGGATGTGACTATAAAGAAGAATATGTCCCTCCTACATCTTTTAAAGAAGGCTTATCTGATACAGAAAATAAGTCCAAAGAAAAAATTAATGCTGAAAAGAATAAAACAAATGAACAATTAAAAGTTCTGGAAAACAATGAGGGAAAAGCTGGTAAAAAATCATTACTTCTTATTTTCTTTCTCTCATTTTTAAGTGGTTTTGCAGCATTACTAACCCCATGTGTATTTCCTATGATTCCAATGACGGTTAGTTTTTTTACGAAACAATCTCAAAATAAGACTGCTGGAATTAGAAATGCTATACTGTATGGTATAAGTATAATAATTATTTATGTATTTCTAGGAACCATTATCACTGCAATTTTTGGTGCAAGTTTTTTAAATTCACTTTCCACTAATGTTTATTTTAATATATTTTTCTTTGTTCTTCTAGTTGTATTTGCCATTTCATTTTTAGGGGCTTTTGATATTAATTTGCCTAATTCATGGGTTACAAAAGCCGATTCTGCCTCTAGTAAGGGTGGGTTTTTGGGAATATTTTTTATGGCTTTTACATTAGCTTTAGTCTCTTTTTCTTGTACTGGGCCAATTGTTGGTACATTATTAGTAGAATCCGCAACTATTGGAGGTATTGGCCCATTTGTCGGAATGTTTGGTTTTTCTTTAGCTTTAGCACTTCCATTTGCCTTATTTGCAGCTTTCCCCGGTTGGTTAAATTCTTTACCTAAGTCTGGAGGTTGGTTAAATACAGTTAAAGTATTTTTAGGCTTTTTAGAGCTTGCTCTTGCATTTAAATTTCTTTCCAATGCAGATTTGGTTCTTCAAAGTCATTTTATAGAAAGAGAATTATTTATAGCCATATGGGTCGGAATTTTCTTTGTATTGTCCCTTTACTTATTTGGGTTTATAAAATTGCCTAATGACAGTCCTGTCGAATCCCTTTCAGTTGGTAGAACTATTTTAGCAACATCCGTTTTAATATTTGTATTTTATCTGATTCCTGGATTGTGGGGAGCTCCTCTAAAGTTAATCAGCGGATTTCCTCCTCCCATGAGTTACAGTGAATCTCCATCTGGACTAAGTACTTCAGCTATTTCTTTTAAAAAAACGGAAAACACACATCTAGGCCCACAAGGTATTTCTGTATTTCATGATCTTGATGAAGGTTTAGCTTATGCAAAAAGAATTAATAAACCCACATTTTTAGACTTCACTGGACATGCTTGTATAAATTGTAGAAAAATGGAAGAAAAAGTATGGGGGGAAGAGGGTGTATTAAATATATTAAAAGATAGTGTGGTAATTGTTTCTTTATACGTTGACGATAAAAGATTACTTCCTGAGAAGGAACATAAAGAAGTTGAAATAGCTCCTGGAAAAATTATTCAAGTATCTACTATAGGAGATAAATGGAGTGCCTACCAAGCCAAAACATATAAAGCCTTGTCTCAACCTTATTATATCATGTTAGACAAAAATGGGAATGATTTGTCCAATGGATCTGCAGACTATTTAAATCATGGAAATAAAAAAGATTTTTTGAATTGGTTAAGAGATGGAATTAAGGAATACAAAACATCCTAAGTGAGAAAATTCTTTATTCTTATTTTAATTTTAAATTTTTACTCGCCCTATTTTTCTCAAAATCCAGTCACTTGGAAAACTGAATATGACAAAGAGGAAAATAAAATTATTTTTGATGCAATTATTGATAAAGGATGGCATTTATATGCAGTTAATGTTCCTGTCCCCAATGAAGGCCCTCTACCTACAATATTTGAATTCTATACAAACAACAGCTATTCCATAATAGGAGAAGTTCAACAAGAAAAGCCCATAGTAAAATATGATAAAGATTTTAGAGTTAAAATTGCTTATTATGAAAATAAAACAAGATTTACTCAACAGATTATTACCAATTTAGATAGTTCAGATGTTTCTGGAAAAATAGAATTTATGACTTGTAATAATGAAAAATGCTTACTTTTTAATCATAAGTTTCTAGTGAAAATTAATCATCTAAATTAGGAGAAAGCCATTTCTTCATTACTGAAACATCAACATTTTTTCTTTTGCTAATATCTTCAACTTGATCTAACTTAATTTTTCCTAATCCAAAATACTTAGATTCAGGGTTGCTAAAATACCAACCTGAAACTGATGATGCTGGATACATAGCTAAAGATTCTGTCAGCTTAACTCCTACCTTTTTTGTTGCATCTAAGAGATTAAAAATTGTATTTTTTTCTGTATGATCTGGACAAGCGGGGTAACCTGGAGCGGGTCTAATTCCTCTATATTTTTCTTTTATGAGTTCATCATTAGAAAGTTTTTCACTATTAGAGTATCCCCAATAATTTTTTCTAATTTTCTCATGTAAAAATTCAGCTGCTGCCTCGGCCATCCGATCAGCAATAGCTTTAATCATGATAGCGTTATAATCGTCTAAGTCTTTTTCAAAATTTTTGGCAATTGTATCAATATTAGTTCCAGAACTTACAACAAATGCTCCAATAAAATCTTTTTTTCCTGATGATTTAGGTGCGATAAAATCTGCTAAAGACATATTGTAAGCTTTTGAAGACTTTTTAGTTTGTTGTCTTAAACAATGAGATACTGCTAATAGTTCTCCTTTACTATCTAAAATAAATATATCGTCATCTATTGTATATGCCTCCCAAATTCCAAAAACAGCCTTTATATCTAACCAATTATTCTCTAATGCTTTATCAAGCATTTTTTGAGCATCAACAAATAATTTTTTTGCTTCCTCACCCACAATTTCATCTTCAAGTATTTTGGGATATCTCCCATGTAATTCCCATGTTTGAAAAAATGGCGTCCAATCAATATAAGAAGCTACATCATGAGGTGAAAAATCATTTATTGTATTAACTCCCAGTCTATTAGGTGAAGACGAACTAAAATTAGACCAATCAATAGGAAATTTATTTTTTCTAGCATCAATAATACTAACATACGATTTTTGATTTTTTTTCTTGAAATGATAGTCTCTCAGTTTTTGATATTCCTGTTGAATTTTATCTAAGAATTCGTCTTTTTTATTTCCTAGTAAACTTCCTGCAACTGGAACAGATCTTGAAGCGTCTAGAACATGAATAGTAGAACTAGAGGGCAACTCTTTTTCAATTTTAACTGCAGTATGAACTCTTGACGTAGTTGCTCCACCAATTAATAAAGGGATATGAATATTATTTTTTTCCATTTCCTTTGCAACATCAATCATTTCATCAAGAGAAGGTGTTATTAATCCACTTAATCCAATAATATCTACCTTATGATTTTTAGCTTCTTGAATAATTTTATCGGCACTTACCATAACTCCTAAATCTATAATATCATAATGATTACAGCCTAAAACAACACCAACAATATTTTTACCTATGTCATGAACATCTCCTTTAACTGTTGCTAAAAGTATTTTTCCTTTACTGAGGCTTTTATTCCCCTTTTCTTTTTCTATAAATGGTGTTAAATGAGCTACGGCTTTTTTCATAACTCTCGCCGATTTTACTACTTGAGGAAGAAACATTTTACCTTCACCAAATAAATCGCCTACAGTATTCATTCCATTCATTAAAGGACCTTCAATTACTTCAATTGGTTTTTCAACGCTTAGTCTAACTTCTTCTACATCATCTACAATAAACTCAGTAATTCCTTTGATCAGTGCATATTCTAGTCTTTTTTCAACAGGTTTTGATCTCCACTCAGCAATTTTCTCTTCACTTTTAACTTCTCCTTTTACATTTTGTGCGAAAGTGAGTAATTCTTCTGTTGCATCTTCGCTCCTGTTTAAAAGAACATCTTCTACTTTTTGAAGTAAATCTTTTGGAATGTCGTCATATATTTCTAACATAGATGGATTAACAATTCCCATATCCATTCCTTCATTGATAGCATGATAAAGAAATGCTGAATGCATTGCTTCTCTGACAATATTATTACCTCGAAAAGAAAAAGAAACATTGCTTATTCCTCCACTAACATGAGCTGCAGGTAAATTTTCTCTTATCCATCTTGTTGCTTTAAAGAAATCAATCGCATTGTTTTTGTGCTCTGACATTCCTGTAGCAACAGGGAAAACGTTAGGGTCAAAAATGATATCTTGGGGGGGGAAATCTAGTTCTTTTGTTAAAATATCATATGATCTTTGGCAAATTTCTATTCTTCTTTCATAAGAATCTGCCTGACCTTTTTCGTCAAAAGCCATGACGATAACTGCCGCTCCGTATTGTTTTATTAAATTGGCTTGTTTTTTAAACTGTTCCTCACCTTCTTTTAAGGAAATAGAATTAACAATTCCTTTTCCTTGAACACATTTTAATCCTGATTCAATAATATGCCATTTAGAAGAGTCTATCATTACAGGAACTCTAGAAATGTCTGGTTCAGCAGCTATAAGATTTAAAAATCTTTTCATTGAAGCTTCACCGTCCAACATGCCTTCATCCATATTAATGTCAATTATTTGTGCGCCTCCCTCAACTTGCTCTCTTGCTATATCAATAGCTTCTTCGAACTTTTCTTCCTTGATGAGTCTAAGAAATTTTTTTGATCCAGTCACATTGGTTCTTTCTCCAACATTTACAAAATTTCTATTGGGAGTAAATACTAAAGGTTCTAATCCACTGAGTTCCATAAATGGATAATTATTCCACTTAAATCTATATTTACCTTGATAAGAATTTAATATACTTTTCATATGCTATATCAAATTTCTTGGAGAATAATTTTTAGCTAACTGGGAAATAGCTTTAATGTGACTTGGAGTTGTCCCACAACATCCACCAATAATATTGATTAAATTATCATCTAAAAAATGTGTTATTTGATCAACCATTTTTTCAGGTGTTTCATCATATTCCCCAAACTCATTTGGAAGTCCAGCATTTGGGTGTGCACTCACTAAAAAAGGGGCATTTTTTGCTAAAGTTTTTAGATACGGATACATTTCAGCAGCACCGAGTGCGCAGTTCAAACCAATACTAAAAAGAGGAAAATGAGACATTGAAATTAAAAAAGCTTCAGTAGTCTGACCAGTCAATGTTCTTCCGCTTGCATCTGTTATTGTTCCTGAAACCATAACGGGTATTGAGGTTTTTCTTTTTTGAAAAACTTGATCTACCGCAAATAAAGCAGCCTTGGCATTAAGAGTGTCAAAAATAGTTTCAATAAGTAATAGATCAACCCCTCCATCCATTAATGCAGAAATTTGTTCTTGGTAAGCTTCATTTAGTTCATCAAATGATGTATTTCTATATCCAGGATCATTAACATCTGGTGAGATGGATGCTGTTCTGTTTGTAGGCCCTATAGATCCGGCAACAAATCTAGGTTTATCAGGTTCTTTTACCGTATATAGATTTGCTATTTCGGATGCAATTTTGGCACTATGAAAATTAATATCGTAAGTATAATCTTCAAGTTCATAATCTGACTGTGCAATTTTAGTTCCAGAAAAAGTATTAGTTTCAACAATATCAGCTCCGGCTTCAAAATATTGAGAATGAATTTCTTTTATAATATCTGGTCTAGTCAAACTTAATAAATCGTTATTTCCCTTGAGAGGACTTTTATGGGTTTCAAACCAATTTTTTCTAAAATCATCTTCATTGAGATTATGCCGTTGGATCATGGTTCCCATAGCGCCATCTAAAATCAAAATTTTTCTCTTAGCTATATTTATTATGTCTTTCATTTTACTCCAAAAAAAAATCTCTTTCATATGAAAGAGATCGAGTTTTTTAAGTCTTCATCTCTTATCTTGATATATAATATCTGGATTTAGCACCTGCCATATTGGGGTTGCTAAGGTTTCAAAGGGCCATTTCCCTCCACCTTTCTTGATAAGTTTTAAAGAACTTTTTTACAAATATAAGGATAAGGTTAATATTTGCAATTATAATTTTTATGAATTCGTTTTAAGAGATTTATAAATATTTAATAATTTTTTTCTGAAAAGGAAAAATAAAATTATATAAGGTATAACCATCAAAAAAAGAATTCCAATATTTAAGCCATTGCCAACTGTAAAATCATCATTAGTACTATTAATTATTTGGGCTCTGCAGGTAGAACAGCCTTGAGAAAAACTATTTACCTGAATGAAGATGAATAAAATAAGGGTTGATATTTTAATTACTAATCTCATCAATAATAAGGTGAGATTAAAAAGTAAACAATAACTCCAGTAATAGCAACATACAACCATACTGGATAAACATATCTAGCTAATTTTTTATGTTTTACAAACTCGGCAATAGATGCTCTATAGGCAGTAAAAAGTATAAATGGAAGGGATAGACCAGCTAAAATAATATGAGTAATTAAAATGACATAATAAAATGTTTTAATAGAACCTTCACCTCTAAACTCAGTACTTTCTGCAAGAAGATGATGAGCTATATAAGATAACAAAAATAATACTGATAATATTATGGATAAATTCATTACTTTTTTGTGAAGGTTGTACTTTTTAGATTTCACAAAAAAGAGTCCTAAAATTAATAGAATTGAAACCGTCCCATTTATGTAAGCATTTAATTTAGCAAAAACATGAGGATCAAAATTGACATCAATTTTTAATTTGAGCTCATGTAAAACAATAACAGCTAAAAAAACAAATAACGATACTGAGATTATAATAATGTTAGCTTTTCTATCATTTTTAGTAAGTGAAGCAGATGGATAATTCATATTAAACTTTTAGTAAAATTAAAGTAAAAAAATTCTAATATTAAAAAATGAATATGAAAGTTAAAGAAGTGACTTAATATGCTCAACAATAATTGGGATAGTAGTAGTGTCAGTTCCATCATAATATCCTCTTATTCTTTGCGCTTTGTCAATTAAAATTAATTTTTCAGAATGCAAGAATCCACCTGGTGCTAAAGCATCTTCTTGGTTAGGAACTAAAAAGCCATTTATTCCTAATTCATAGATGGTATTTTGATCTCCAGTCAATAAATTCCAGTTTATAGAGTCTAAATCGTAGGAGTTTGCGTATTCATTAAGACGTTCTATTGAATCTCTTTTTGGATCTACAGTAAAGGAAAGTAATTCCACATTATCTAAACATTCTTTTTTCAAAGCATTTTGAATCTTTTTCATGTTAAGTGTCATTTTAGGACAAATGGTAGGACAATTAGTAAAAAAGAAATCTACAAGATGAACTTTTCCTTTTAAATCTTTAGAACTTTTACCAACTCCATTTTGATTTAAAAAATTCCAACTAGGGATTTGATGATAAACAGTATCATTATCGATTTTTGAATCATAATCTTTATTTCCAAAAATGGGTAAATCAGTTGATTTGATTTTTTCTTTTTCTTCCTTAATCAATAAACTAATTTCCTTGGTAATTCTTCTAATTTCTCCAAAGTTATAGGTGAAGTACTTACCTCTAACTTTTTGGCTTTTATCAACAAGCAGAGTCATTAAATGGGCCTGTTTTTCAAATCCAAACAGAGTATCTTTAGTGATCCAAGGATTTCCTTTAGTAAAATTGTTATCAAAATAAGGAATATATTTAGTCCCCGTCATAATCCATTTATCACTATCTATCTTATTGTAGGCTCTAAATTCATTGATCCTATCGTTTAAGTTGTCTAAAGAATCAATAAAGGATGTAACAACAATTACATCTTCAAAACCTTCATTATCTACTAATTCATTATAAATTTTTATTTTAAACCACTCTAGTCTAAAAGGGCACTTATCAAAATCTGTAGGACAGTTAACAGAAAGAAAATTATAAAGAACAATTTTATTGTTCCAGTCACAAGAAGATATGCTATCGCTATTATAATCTACAATTGTAAATGGAGAATCAATTTCGGCAAATACAGGTTGTACTTTATATTCTGTGTTTCCAGACAATAAAAAAGCCAATGATCCAAGAAATCCACCAAAAATTAAGCCTAAGATTAAAAACCCCTTTCTTCTAGAAATCACTTATTTTAGGGGTTGATACTATCAGCACCTTGAAAAACTTCATGCCAATAGGAAGATTCTGTGAGACAAATAAAAATAAGGTAAAGAATAAAAAGTATGTAGGGAGCTAATATCACCCACTTAAAACTTTTCCTTTCATCACCTAAATGCATAAACACTAAAACAATATAAGCTGCTTTAACAACTGTAAGAACTAAAAACCCAATCTTAACATATGGCCATAACGCGTTATCTCCTCCAGTAGCATCGTATTGTTTGATAAATGCACCAATTAATACTTCTACTACAGTTATTAAAGTTAGTATTCCTGTTACTTTCCATATTTTTTTTCTTATTTCAATTCCATGAGCTTCGTCATGGTTAGCTGAAATTGAATACTTATGATCTTGTACTAAATCGTCTCTTTCCATTTAATAATATTTATAATAGGTAGAAAAATGTAAAAACAAAAACCCATACCAAGTCAACAAAATGCCAATATAAACCTACTTTTTCTACCATTTCATAATGACCTCTTTTGTCGTAAACTCCTTTGACAACATTTATAAGAATGATTAAATTAAAAACTACTCCAGAGAATACATGAAAACCATGAAATCCTGTAATAAAAAAGAAAAAATTTGCATATTGAGGAACCAAAGGTGCATATTCATTTTCTATTAAATTAGCCCCTTGCATAGATGCAGTAGCGTTCTCGTATAGTGTAGCAGCTTCAGCTCCAACAACTGTCAATCCTCTTCCCATTCTTAGAACCATTTCATTTGCCTCGTTAAAATCAACAACAGCCCAACCATCAGCAGTTAGAATAGAACCAAAATGTGAACCATGTATGAAATGATACCATTCCCATGCCTGAGAACCTACAAAAAAGAAACCACCAATAACAGTTAAAAGAAGCCACTTAATGACCCCTTTTTTGTCTAGTCTGTGGGCAGCTTCAACAGCTAATACCATAGTAACAGAACTTACAATTAAAATAAATGTCATTAAGGCCACATATAGTAGTGGATATCCTGTTCCTAAAAAAGGCATTGCATTAAAAGTTTCTTCACCAATTGGCCAAGAAGGTGCTGAGTGTCTTGCAAAGCCATATGCAGTTAAAAGACCTCCAAATGTTAAAGCATCGGATACGAGAAACATCCACATCCATTGCTTGCCATAAGAAATTCTAAAAGGGGAGCCATCTCCTCCCCAAAGTTCAGATGTGCTAATATTTTCGGTGTGTCCAGCCATTGAGTATAAATTTCAGATGCAAGTTTAATTAATATATTCTAAAAATACATACAAGTAAAGCCATAAAAGACCAACAAAATGCCAAAAAACACCAACAGCTTTTAATCCAGCGGTATTTTCTGAACTATAATAACCTTTTTTTGCCCTAACACTTACGATAGTAATTCCACTTACGGAAAAAATTAAATGTAAAAAGTGAATGATAGTCAATACCCAGACAAAACTGCTTGAAACATTTGAAGTTTGATAAAATTCAGCATATTGATTGGGGTTTAATTCTTCTTTAGTTCTTTCCCAAAAACTATTTTTTATACGAATATTGATGCCTTGTTTTAATTGAAAATATCCATCAAAATCGTTTATTTCATCATCATTTAGATAAACCGTACTATTTTTTATTGAATACTCTTTGCCTCCTTGAAAAACTTTTTGGTTTATTGCACTTTTTTCAGCATTGGATAATTCTTTGGCAGGAAAAAATAATTTTTTCTTTTCATATATTAAATCTTCTCCATTTAATGCAATCGAAAAATCTTCCCCATATTTACCTTTAAGCATAAAAAATGGCTGATCATTACAAACCCCAAATGAAAATTTAAATAATTCGTCTTTTTGACCTTCTGAAAGATTAATACCATTTAAACTTAATCCTGAATCCATATTCTCTAACATTTGTTCATTTTTAACATCGAAAATTTGAAACGGATTATTATAGTCTTTTAAAATTAAATTAGAGCCTTCAAAACTAGTACCATATCCGCATATTTGTCTAAGAAATAATTTTAAATTATCAATTGAACTAGCATCAAGAATCTGATCATTTTTAAGATAATTTTCACCATCGTATTTAATAGGGATTTCTTTATCATAAACTAAATAGGATTGACCATATTGTCCATAAACAAAAGTTATAAATGACTTTACTGCATTTCCTTGATGATAATATTTACTCCATCCTCTAAATTGAAAAAAAACAAAAAATAAAGAAAAAGCTAGAGATAATATTAAGAAGTTAACTGTTTTCTTTCTTTCTGATAGTTTAGCTTTTTTTAGTGCAAGAATCATAAAAACACTACTTATTAAAATTAAAATCGTACTTACTCTAAAATCGTTTGGGAGATGAATATTTACCCAAAACTTGTCCATTTTTCTAACTAAAACAGCGCTTGATAGCCCAGCAAATAACATTACGCTTGCAATAAGACCTACAACCACTAAGGCTGTATAAACTTTTTCTTTTTGCTTATTGGATTTAAATTGTTGCATATAGGAAAATTAAATCTGATTAAAACAATAAATTGAAAATAATATTGGCAAATAAATAAAAGACATGAACATTAATTGTGAAGCATATTTGTTTTCTAAAGTAAAATATAATTTTACAGCGGGAAAATACATGACTAAACTAATAATTATTCCAACAATCATAGACCAATTTCCCGTCATTTCTGCAGCCCAAGGAAGCATAGAAACAGGAACTAGAAAAGCAGAATATAACATGATTTGAAAAGCACTTTTCTGATTTTTTTCTCCGCTTGGGAGCATTCTAAAACCAGCTTTTTTATAATCATCATCTAACTTCCACGCCAAGGCCCAAAAGTGTGGAAATTGCCAAAAAAATTGAACCATAAATAATATTCCTGGTTCTAATCCAAAGCTATTACTAACAGCAACATAACCTAGAAGAGGAGGAAAACTGCCCGGAATAGCACCAATAAATACTGAAAAGGGAGAAATTTTTTTTAATGGAGTGTAAATAACAGTATATATTACCATTGCTAGTAGCCCTAATATGAAGGAACTAAAATTAATGTCTAACAAAAGATAAAGCCCTAAAAAACCAATTATCGAGCAAAATAATATGGCTTCAAAATTATTTAAGATTCCTGAAGGAAGTGGCCTTGTTGATGTTCTTGTCATTAGTGCATCAGTCTTGGATTCAATAATTTGATTAAACCCATTTGAAGAACCAGTGATTAATATACCCCCCATAATTAATTCAAAAAAAACAATTGACGATAAATTTCCACCGGCTAATAAATAACCAAAAAAGGCACTCATAACAACAAGGCTTGAAAGCCTTAATTTTAAAAGAGAAATATATCCTTTAATCTTAGTTAGAAATGATAATTTTGATAATGTTTCCAATTTTGAAAATATTAATTTCATCGAAATTAGTACAAATTATTCTTTAAATAGAGAAATGTTCAACGATTCAACTAATAATCTTTTTGGTTTTGCCATAAACTTGAACTCACACCAAAATTGACCATATTATAGTCTTTTGATAAGCCAATAATATCTTTAGCTCTTCTCATATTGAGTTGAATAAAAAGTTTTGTATTTGTTAATGGGACTAACAAGTATGAAAATTGAGTAATAAATATATTTTGACGAACTAAGTTACCTTGACCCGTAAATTGTGCATAATCACCATTTCTATCAACATAAGAATTAAACATATTACCGCCGAAATTAATTCCAGATGAATCTATTCCAAATAATTGATTATGGTACTGAAATGAAAAATCTATGTTATTTTTTTGATATCCTAAAACAACTAAAAACTCTTTGAAATTCGACTGTAAAGGATGGGCTAATGAATGATTTTTGTGCCCATAATTTTGTTTTGAAGTCATATGAGAATAAGTGTAAGGTCTAACAGAATTATACTCAAAAATAGAATATAACCCTTCTAGATTTAAAATATCAAATAACTTTAAACCAAATTGAAGACCATATTTATTTCCCCACCATCCTGTACTATTTCTTAATTCACTTAATAAAAATTCGTCTAATATAAAATTAGAGTAAGCAATTAGATGTTTATTAAAAGTCAATTTTAAACCAGCTCCCAAAAGCGAATTATCTGCAGATCCCATTCCATACTCTACAGGCCTAAAAAAAATAAATGGATTAAAATAATTAATGTCAGGTCCTCTGTTTATCAAGGTGTCTTTATCTTGCCAAACAACAGATTCAAACAAACTTAAATTCAGCCATTTGTTTACATTATAACTTAATAAGTGTGAAGATGCCCATTTTTTATTAGAAAAGCCAGTTGAATGCCTATCATCATGCATAGACCATAGATTAACATATTTTACTTTCCAAAAAGTGGATTCCAACTTTAAAAAAGGGTAAATAGGAGCAAATTCTGAAAGCCATAAAGATCTATAACCATCTCCAAATTTATTTTTTTCTGATCCACCGCTTAATACAATATACTTGTTAATTTTATAGGATATTAATCCTTGAAAAATAGGTTTATTATAAGATATTTTGGAAGAGTCATCCACATAACCAACTGATGGAATTAACAGATTATCATTGGAGTAATTGTGGTTTAAATCATTTCCAAATCCTGCTTGATAACCCAACCTTAATTGTGTTGATAATTTAGAACTTTTAAAATTCAATTGAATACCAGCAGCATAATTTATTTTTAAACTTGACGGAATTGAAGCTTGACTTAGTGATGAAAAAGGTAAAATGGTGAATTTTGAAGTATCTTTAATAGAGCCATATTCCCAAATACCTTTTTGAAATATATCCCTTTCTAAACTTGAAATCAAATATGGCTGAGATATAGTATGTTGGCTACTAGAATTTGAGTAAATATTCTTTTCTAAAACATATTTCAAATGATTATCACCAAAAAAATATTGTTGACAATAAAAATTTGAAATAAAAAAAATGAAGGCTATCTTGATTATGAATTTAATCACTATTTAAAAAAGAATTTTTTAGTTGTGTAGTATATTAATAAAAGAGAAATACAAGAAAATAAAATTTGAATGCAAAAAACTATAGTTGGACTATTTACAACTATGTATAAGTGCAATAAAACAACAAAAACTACTATCAAAATTCCGTAAAAAAATAGAATCAATGAAGTTTTAGCATGACCAATTCCTAACTTTTCAAAATAATGATGAATATGATTTTTATCGGCTTTAAATGGTGATTTTCCTCTCAAAATTCTTAAAATAAATACACGCAAAGTGTCAATCAACGGGTAGGCTAAAAAGCTCATAATAAGAACTGGTTTATTTAAATTTTGGATCCATAATGGTGCCAAAAAATAGTTTTCATTAATGGCATTAATGGCCAATACACAAAAAATTGATCCAATTGCTAAAGATCCAGCATCTCCCATAAATACTCTCGCTGGATAGAAATTAAAAAAAATAAACCCCATCATTGTTCCTGAAAGAACAAACGCAAGTAAGCTTAATGGGATATTACCTGAAAAGTAAAAAAGTAATCCAAAAAATATTGAAGAAGCCAGAGATATTAGTCCTGCTAATCCGTCTAAACCATCAATTAAATTAATTGCATTGATGATAACTAAGTAAACAAATAAGCTCAATAAATAACTTTGCCAAAGAGAAAGAGTATCATAAATACCAAAAATTCCGTGCATGGATTCAATTCTCAAATTAGCCATTACAACTAATATAAAGGCTACAATTATATGAGCAATTAACTTTTTTATAGGAGCTGTACCAATCACATCGTCTTTAACTCCTACGAAAAATAATAATATTAAGGAAGCCATTAAGAATTTAAAATTAACTACAGTTCCATCGATAAAATCATACTCGACAGGAAACCATAGTGTATATGAAAATACTATTGCTCCAAATATCACTACACCGCCAAGAGTAGGAATACTCCATCGGTGCATTTTTCTAGCCTCATTTGGTGAGTCTACCAAGTTTTTCAATTTAGCAACTTTGATTAAAGATGGCATTGCAAATAAAACAACAAATAAAGAAGTTAAAAAGCCAAAAATTAATATGTAAATTCCACTCATATTCTAATATTATTGGTCAAAATAATCGTTTTTCAAATAAGTTCTCCAAGAAATAAATAGATAATTTTCTTGATTATTATTAGTTCTTCTATTAGTATGACCCACAGAAATTTCCATGTTAGAAGATTTATTAATTGTTAAGCCAATATTGGTATTTAAAAATAATCTGTATTTATCAGATTTAATTCCAAAAAGTGAATTATCTAAAGGTTCAAAAACTTCATTTCCATTATAACCTTCAATCAAATTAGATAAATTATAATTAAATCTCATAAAAACTTTTCCTTTAGAAAATTGTCCCCTTATTAAATATTCTTGAAAGCCTGAACCCATAGGATGTGCCAATTCGTGCCCAAGATGAGAGTAACTTTGATTTTGATGGCCCTGTTTCATAGAATAAAGACCAGCAGGACTATTATTCCACTCTACATTTAAAAATGAATTTTCTAGTTTAAATGGATTACGCCAATTTAAACCCAATTGAAAACCGTTAGAAAACTTAAATGATCTAAGAGCAATTTGATTATAGATTTTAAGATTTTCAAATATATTAAATGACCAGTTTAAACCATAAATA
>NTKH01000020.1 GCA_002457645.1 Bacteroidetes bacterium MED-G20 | reverse complement strand
AAAACTTAAAGAGGAATATTTCCATGTTTTTTTTGGGGAATTTTTATTTTTTTGTTTTCAGAAATTTTAAAAGCCTTAATTAATTTTTTTCTAGTTGAAGAAGGTGCTATGACTTCATCAATGTATCCCCTTGAAGCAGCATTGTATGGGTTTGCAAATAAATTAGCATATTCTTCTTCTTTCTCTTGTAGTTTTTTTATTGGATTTTTGGAACTTTTAATTTCTTTTTTGAAAATTATTTCTGCAGCTCCTTTGGCACCCATTACAGCAATTTCTGCAGATGGCCAAGCAAAATTCATATCGGCACCTATGTGCTTGGAATTCATAACATCATATGCACCACCATAAGCTTTTCGAGTTATAATCGTAATTCTTGGTACGGTTGCTTCACAAAATGCATATAGCAGCTTAGCTCCGTTAGAAATAATACCATTCCATTCTTGATCAGTTCCAGGTAGAAAACCAGGGACGTCTTCGATGACTAAAAGAGGGATGTTGAAAGCATCACAAAACCTCACAAATCTAGCTCCCTTGGTTGAAGCATTAACATCTAAAACGCCCGCGAGAACAGCTGGCTGATTGGCTATAACTCCAATAGATCTACCAGCTAACCGAGCAAATCCAACTACAATATTTTCAGCATATTCTTGCTGCACTTCAAAAAAGCTATTTTTATCTGCTAAATTTGAAATAACATTCTTTACATCGTATGGTTGATTGGGGTTTTCTGGAATAATTGTTTCAAGTGAAGGTCTTTCTTCATTATCCAATTCGTATGGAAGATTTGAAGGTCTTTCCTCACAATTTTGAGGTAAATAAGAAATTAAAGTTTTTAGTTTATTGATAGTGTCTAATTCATTTTCACCAGCAAAATGAGAAACGCCAGATTTGCTCATATGAGTGTCCGCTCCACCCAATTCTTCCGAAGAAACTTCTTCTTTAGTCACAGTTTTAACAACGCTTGGCCCAGTTACAAACATGTATGAAGTCCCTTTTGTCATGATAATAAAATCGGTGAGTGCTGGAGAATAAACGGCTCCTCCAGCACAAGGCCCCATAATAGCGGAAAGTTGAGGGACTACTCCGGAAGCTTTAGTGTTTCTATAAAAAATATCTGCATAACCTCCTAGTGATACAACACCCTCCTGAATTCTCGCACCACCAGAATCATTTAATCCAATAATAGGAACTCCATTTTTCAAGGCAAGGTCCATTATTTTACAAATTTTCTCAGCATGGGCTTCAGCAAGGGATCCGCCAAGGACTGTAAAGTCTTGAGAATAAACATAAATTAACCTTCCATTTACAGTACCATATCCAGTAACAACTCCATCTCCTAAAAATTTGGTTTTTTCCAAACCAAAATTGGTAGATCTGTGAGTTACTAATCCTCCAATTTCCTCAAAACTATTACTGTCAAGTAAAAGTTCAAGCCTTTCTCTTGCAGTTAGTTTACCCTTTTTATGTTGCGCTTCAATTCTCTCTTTACCTCCTCCTATCTTAGATTCAGCTACTTTCTTTTCTAATTCTTTATTTTTCATTCTGATTCATTAGTTCTTCAATTTCATCTGCTTCAATTGGAATATTTTCCATAAGGTTTAATGGAGTTGCGTTTTTTTGGACAACAACATCATCTTCCAACCTAATTCCAAGTCCTTCTTCAGCAATATAAATTCCTGGTTCAACAGTGAAAACCATATTTTCTTTAATTTTTTCTGTCCAAGATCCTAAATCGTGAGTATCTAAACCAATATAATGTGAGGTTCCATGCATGAAATATTTTTTGTAAGCTGGCCATTTAGCATCTTGATTTTTAACATCTTTAATAGAAATTAATTTAAGTTTAATTAATTGCTCTTCCATAATTTGTCCTACTTGCACATGATAGTCATTTAAATAAACTCCTGGTTTTAATAACTTGGTGGCTTGATTTTTTACACTTAAAACAGCATTATAGACCTCTTTTTGTCTTTTTGTGAACTTCCCATTAACAGGGACACATCTTGTTAAATCTGAAGAATAATTCGCATATTCTGCCCCAAAGTCCATTAAAATAACTTCTCCATCATTACATGATTTATTATTTTCTATATAATGCAGTATACATGCAGAACTACCTGAAGCAATAATTGGAGTATATGCAAATCCCTTAGATCTATTGCATAAAAACTCATGCATAAGCTCTGCTTCAATTTCGTATTCCATCTTACCCACTTTAATAAAGTCTAAAATTCTTCTGAATCCTTTTTCAGTAATATCACAAGCATGTTGCATGATTTTGATTTCAATGGGATCTTTAACAGACCTTATTTGGTGCATAATGGGTGCAGCCCTTAATACATTGTGAGCTGGAAAATCAGTTTTAAATTTTTTTACAAACCGATCTTCTCTTGTCTCCATTTCGTTATTTGTTCTTAGATGCTCATTGGCATTTAAGTAAATATTTTCACTCTCAATTACAAGTTGTCTAAAAATACTATCAAATTGATTTAACCAATAAATAGTTTCAATTCCAGAAATTTCTTGAGCTTTTTCTTTAGTTAATTTTTCACCTTCCCATATGGCAATATGTTCATTGGTTTCTTTTAAAAATAGTATCTCTTTGTGTGCTTTATTTTTATTCATTGGCGAAATAACCAATATGCTTTCTTCTTGATCTACGCCAGAAAGATGAAAAATATCTCTGTGCTGGTGAAACGGTAATGTACTATCTGCCCCAGTATTATAAATATCATTAGAATTGAAAACAGCTAAACTATTGG
The DNA here is from genome assembly GCA_002457645.1 of Bacteroidetes bacterium MED-G20. Lineage (GTDB taxonomy): Bacteria > Bacteroidota > Bacteroidia > Flavobacteriales_D > Parvicellaceae > MED-G20. The sequence continues at coordinate 21,107 of NTKH01000020.1, read as the reverse complement.
GTTTCATATGATTGATAAAATTAACTCTGTTATTTTGGAATAATTTGCTATTAATAGGAAGATATTTCATAATTTAAACTGTAAAATATTAATTAGTAAAAATAAGAATATTTGAAGTATGATGAATTCTCATAGATATTTACTGTATTAGAAAAATAAATTTGCTTTTTATATTTGAAGCAATGACAATTTGATGACAAATAATTTGAAGATATTTAACCATTTTTGCATTATATAAATTTTGTTGAATTCGCTTCACATCATAGCATTTACGCATCGGGATTTTAATTTTGATGAAATCGGACATTTTCACCTTGAAGATTCATCAAGAATTAATAGTCTAAACAAACTAAAATCAGACTTAAATGTGGATGAATTAATGTATTTATCTACATGCAATAGAGTAGAGTTCATTGTTAATTCTAACCTAAAAATAGACACTAAATTTTTAGAAATACTTGTAGGTAATTTTATATCTTCTGAAAAAATAAAATACTTTGTCAATAAAACTGCTGTTTTTTCGGGCAAAAAGGCTGTACATCACCTTTTTTCTGTGGCCTCTTCTATTGACTCTTTAGTTGTGGGTGAAAGAGAAATTATAACCCAAGTTAGAAAAGCATTTGAAGAGTGTAAAGATCACAAATTGTGTGGAGATTTTATCAGAGTACTTGTGCAAATGACTATTTCAACAGCAAAAAAAGTATATACCGAAAGTGAAATTGCTACAAGACCAGTTTCCATTGTTTCTCTAGCTTTTTTAGAACTTAAAAAATACATTTCGAAAAAACCCAAAAAAATTGTTGTCATTGGAGCTGGTAAAACCATTACTTCAATGCTCAAATTCATCAATAAGAATATCAATCATCAATTCATTATTTTTAATAGATCAACAGAAAAAGCAGAAAATTTGGTAAATCAACTAAATCTTAATGCTCAAATATTTCCTTTAAGCGAAATGGGTAATCAAAAATTAGATTATGATTTTATAATTACTTGTACTGGATCGAAAGAAATAATTTTAAATACTGATAAATTTCAAAAAATCAATCCTGAAAATAAAAAAAATATAATTGTTGATCTTGCTGTTCCAAATGATTGTGATAACAAAATTGAGAGTTTATATAATGTGAAATTAATTAATGTTGATCAACTTAAAGTAAGAGCAGAGGAAAATTTAAAAGCAAGAAGCGAAGAAATAAAAAGATGTCTAGAGATTATTGATAAACAAATTATTCAGTATTATTTAGCTGAAAAAGAAAGAACTTTAGAAAGAGCCTTAAGTGCTGTTCCTCAAAGCATAAAAGGAATTAGAAAGAAAGCATTTAAGGAAGTTTTTGTAAAGGAACTTGGAACTTTAGACCCACAAGCAATTAACATAGTTAATAGTTTGGTTGATTATATGGAAAAAAAATATATTAGTGTTCCCATGAAAATGGCTAAAGATATTTTGCTTAAAGAATCAACAAAATAATTTTTTGAGTAATCTTAAAATAACCATTGGCTCTAGAGGAAGTAGACTTGCTTTATGGCAAGCAAATCACATAAAAGAAAAATTAACTCTTACTGGTTTAGAATCAGAAATAAAAATCATTAAAACTAAAGGGGATCAATTTCAGCATTTAAGCTTTGATAAAATTGAAGGAAAAGGATTCTTCACAAAAGAGCTTGAAATAGCTTTAATTAAAGAAGAAATTGATCTAGCAGTTCATTCTTTAAAAGATTTAGAGACACAGCAACCTAAAGAATTATCAATTGCAGCTGTTCCTATTAGAGAAAACCCATCCGACACATTACTTATTAATTTAAATTCTGTAGACAAATCCCAGGATCTAAATATTATCAAAAACGGAAAAATTGGAACCTCATCTGCAAGAAGAAAAAATCAACTTCTTTTATTCAGAGAAGATTTGATTATAAAAGACTTGAGAGGAAATGTCCCAACAAGAATTCAAAAGCTTAAAGATGGATATTATGATGCAATTGTATTAGCAAAAGCAGGAATTAATAGACTTAATATTGATATTTCAGATTTTCATATAATAGACTTATCTCCGATGACGTTTATTCCTGCCCCAGCTCAAGGAGCTCTAGGAATTCAGACAAAAAATAGCAATCATAAATTAAAAAAGTTTTTAAATAAACTCACTGATAAGGAGACATTAGACAATGTTTTTTTTGAAAGAAAAATATTAGAGGGTATTGGAGGAGGATGTCATTCGCCTATGGGAGCTTTTTCTAAAATAGACAAAAATGGTGATCGTAGTACTTGGGTTTCCTATTCTGAAAAAATTGACAAAACACCTATAAGATTTTTAACTTATTCAAATGACATAAGTGCTATAGTAGATAAAGTAAAAAATAAGACAAAGAATAAAAAAATCTGGATTTCAAGAAGACTAAATGATAAAAGTATTTTTAGAAAGCTATTAACTTATAATGGGCATTATATTTCGGGTCAATCTTTAATAGAAAAAGAAATTATAAAAATAAATCAACTGCCTAAATGTGATTGGGTTTTTTTTAATTCTATTTTTTCGTTTGATTCTGTTAAGGAACTAAAAAATAATTTTTTAGATAAAAAAATTGCTGCTTATGGTAAGTCCACAGCAAGCTATTTAACTAAAAACGGATTAAATGTCGATTTCATTGGGAAAGGATCTCCTAATGAAACATCTAAGAGATTTAAAAAAGTCCTTAAAAATACAGAAATTGCTTTTTTCCCATCGTCCAATAGAACCATAGGAACAGTTCAAGGCATATTAGATGAAAAAAATAAAATAGTGTTATCTACTTACAAGACTACTTTAATTGAAGTTTCGATAAAGACAAATGATTTTTATGTATTTACTAGCCCAAGTAATGTTGAAGCTTTTTTTAAAATAAATCAACTAAAGAATAATAAAGTAATAAGTATTGGACCTAGCACAACTAATAGGTTAAAAGATTTTGGGGTAAAAGTTGTAAATGAAGCATTTGAAAGTACTGAGTTGGCTTTAGCTGACGTGGTTTTTTCATTAATTTAATAAATGAATTATTTAGGTCATTTAGTACTTTCAGGTAATGATTCAGAAATTTTATTTGGAAATTTTATAGCTGATTCGATAAAAGGAAATTCTTATACTAAATGGTCAGAAAAAATTCAAAAAGGTATTTTACTCCACCGATTTATCGATAATTTTACTGATAATCATCATCATTATTTATTGGGCAAAAGAAGGTTTTATGAAAAATTCCCTAAAATGGGGGGGATTGTCAATGATATATTATATGACCACCTTTTATGGAATTATGAAAGTAAGAATCAAACTCTTCAACTTAATAAAGAAATTATTCGCTTTTATAAAATTTTAGATAATTATTCACATAAAATGCCAAAAAAAATTAAAAACTTATATAAATATATGAGACGTGATGACTGGTTAAATAATTACCAATATGAAAATGGAATGAAAAAGATGCTAAAAAGGATGGGCAAGAGAATCAGCTATTCAAAAAACTTGGATCTAAGTTTTGAAATATATAAAAATTCAATTTTAGATTATGAAAAAGAATTTGAACTTTTTTATAAAGATATTAAAGAAAAAACATCTTCTTTTTTATGTAAATTGTAGTTTTAAAATTGATAAAATGCAGATAACACCACCTTTTAACTTATTTAAATGGATAGAAGATAATAGACACTTGTTAAAACCTCCAGTTGGGAATAAAAATCTTTACGTTGAATCAGGAGATTATATAGTAATGATTGTAGCCGGTCCTAATGCTAGAAAAGATTATCATTATAATGAAACAGAAGAACTCTTCTATCAAATAGAGGGAGATATAATTGTAAAAACTCAACAACAAGGTAAATTAGTTGAATATGAAATTCAAGAAAATGAAATGTTTTTATTACCCGCAAAGATTCCTCACTCTCCTGTTAGATCTAAAGGATCAATAGGATTGGTAATTGAAAGAAAAAGAAATAAAGATCATAAAGATGGATTGATGTGGTTTTCGGATACTGCAAATGAGCTATTGTATGAAGAATATTTTCAATTAACTAATATAGAAAAAGACTTTTTAGCAGTTTTTAAAAGATTTTATTCTGATGAAAAGTTGAGAACCTGCCCTTCTACAGGAGAAATTATGGAAGTTGATAAAAGATATGTAGATTGATTATTCCAATAAGTTTACATGACCATTGATGGAATTAAAATTTTGATTAAAATCAAAGTATTCAATAATCCATATGTAACTATCTAATTTGCACTTATTTCCTCCAAATTTACCATCCCAAAAATCACTCATTTTTGTAGTATGATAGATTTCTTCTCCCCATCTGTTGTAAATCCATAATTCAAAACTTTTAATATTTTCTCCTTTAATTTCAAATAAATCATTGTCACCATCTTCATTGGGAGTAAAAGTATTAGGAACAAATATATCACCCTTAATATTTACTTCTACCGTATCAGAATTTATACACCCAATTGAGTCAGTTACATTGAGTATATAAAGTGTTGTTTCAGTTGGGTTAATTTGTGGATTCAAACATGTATGACAAGAAATCCAAGATGAGGATTCCCAATAATAACTGTCAGCATTAGTAAATCCATTTAAATTGATAGACTCCCCATAGGACATCCAAAAATTTATTCCTGCATTCACTACAGGATTAGGAGAAACATTAACTGCAACCTCAAATGTATCTCTACAACCATAATTATTTTCTATTATTACTCTATAATCAGTATTTTGAGAAGGATAAGCATAAGTCCAGTTACTATCATTATTAGATAAACTATTGTTGGGATACCAAAAATAATTTATTCCATCAGTTGCAAATATTTCAGCAGTATCGCCATAGCAAATTGAAGTATCTCCAAATGCATTTCCTGAATAACCAAATACAAGTGCTGTAATTGAATCTATGGATTGACCACACGCATTGTAAGACACCACATAATAAGTCCCATTTGAATCACTTTTTATCCAAATATTATTTCCAGAGGTGTCGCTTGAAAGTCCAATAGGGTTCCAAATAGCATTATCAAGATTTGACAACGTAACAAATACCGAATCACCTATACACAAGTTTAAAGTATCTTGAAGAATGATATTGGGAACAGAAAGGTCTACTTCAACGAGTACTGAATCAGTGTAAACACATCCGTTTGGCGTGGTAATGTCAACATAATACATACTATTTTGTTGTGGGTTGACAATTGGGTTAGCACTATCCACATTTATAATGTTAGGCCCTGTCCACCTGTAAATTACACCTCCACCAGCATTAAGAATTAGAGAATCTTCTTTGCAAATAGTAGTGTCATTACTAGTTTGATAAATATCATTAGGAATGGTTACATCGTAATAGGTAGTATCAATACTGCAACTATCCTCTGCTACCAACATGTAAGTAGTATTGGTATTTGGATTTGCAATTACTTGCTGTCCAGTTCCACTAGAAAGAGAATTTGTAGGAGACCAAGTAAATTGAGTTCCTCCATAAGCATTTAAAGTTACAACAGTACCAGGGCATAAAATACTGTCTCCAACTACTAAAGCATTATTTATTTCATAAATATTGACCGTAACATTTGAAGTGTCTGGCATCACACACCCAGCTGAATCTGATACAATTAAAGTTACATTATAAGTTCCTGTATCAGAGTAAGTATGATATGGGCTTATTGTGTCTGAAGAATTACCATCCCCAAAATCCCAATAATATTGATTTCCTCCCTGAGATAGATTGTTAAAATAACATGAGTTGGGAAGGCAAGAAAAATAACTTGGTAAACTTATTGTAGCAAAGATACTTTCTAAATCAAGTTTAAAAGCGCCTAAATTGCAACCGGTGCTACCATTAACAGATGAATAAACATTGGGGGTGGTGGGAAAATCATTATTCCCTTGACATCCTGCACAAACTGCTTGATAAATCTTACCATTTTTATCAAACCTGCTGGTTCCCCCATCAACATGCTCATTGCTCAAAGTACCTCCAAAATAACTTCCATAGACCATGGAGTTCATATTAGGCGAAAAAACTGCCAAATAAAAATCTCCTCCAGTTGTAGTAGATTGTGTTGGATTTACAATAGGCATATTACTAATATCTCCATTGTTAGTGTTTAACCCTCCCCAACCAGAAATATAAATCAGTCCACAATCTGAAACTAGAAAAGCTGATGGAGTAATATTTCTAGATAAGTTCCCATTTCCAAAGCTTGTTGATACAAGTGTGGTTGATAAATTAGAATCAAGTTTATGAATAAATTGTGCCCCTAATGAATTGTAAACTGTGGAAGGATAGATAGTGTAAGGAGAGTTAGTTAAGCCATATAAGTAAACGTTATCATCGATGTCTACCTGAACAAAATAACACTGGTTAAACCCACTATCACCAATATAACTTGATGCTAAAATACTTCCATTAAGTGTATTATATTTTTGTATAAATCCGTCTATATTTCCGCCATAATTTTGATTTAAAGAATTGCTAGAAGTAAATAAATCACTACTCATGGTTCCGCCACAAATTAATGCTTGATCTTGATTGTTTAGTTGAATAGAGTACCCAGCATCGTCATCGGAACCACCAATGTAAGTACTCCACAATAAAGTTGATAGATTAGAATTTAATTTAAATGCAACAGCATCTTGCAGACCACCAATTGTAGTTTGTGATTCGTTCAACAAAGGAAAATCTAGTGAAGAGCTACTAGATGCAACATAGCAGTTTCCGAAACTATCTAAGGTGATTTCTCCACGGTATTCGTCTGCGTAAAAATAACAAAGCTTATTACCATTAATATTATTGGCTCCAGACTCATTAATTCCATCATTTTTACTTCCTCCTATAAAAGTAGAACCTAATAAATTGGACCCATCGGCAGAAAACTTGGTTACAACAATATCTGTTCCAATGGGATATTCTAAATAATAAGAGTTTGAGTTTGCAGGATAATTGATGAATCCAAAAAAGTCTCCATTATTAAATGAAGTATCGTATGCATTATTTGTAGTAGGGTAATCTGAAGAACCAGTACTTCCCAAAATAAATAATTCATAATTGTCATTTACCACTAAGCTGTGAGGATTTTCATTCCCACCTCCACCTAAATAGGTACTATATTTTAGAGAATCTCCATCAGATGAAAATTTACTTATACATATATCTGTACCGTTTCCACCTGTTCCTATACCACCATTAAAAAACATATCATAAGATCCTGTAGTTACATCATATCCATTACCAAAAGCAATACTACCAGCATATAAATGACCTAGTTCATCATAGGTTGCTGTTTCTCCCCAATTATTAGCACTAGATCCCGAATAAGTTGAAAATATTAGAATAGGATCAATAATTAAATCAATGTTTTTATTGTATTTTTCATCAATCTTAAAACTTAATATATCTCCATTTAAAACGAATTTACAAGAGATACTCTTTTTGGAACCATTTACAAGCTGATAGCCAATTGGAGCTTGCTCAATAACATTCCCTAATAATGTCTTTAGAATAAGGTGCCCGGATTTTAAATAAATACTATCTAGACCATGATATTGAATTTGTAAAGATTTAATATTTGCATGAGGATGAACAATGAAATCGTATTTTAGTTTACCACCATATGAATAATAATTTAAATCAATATTTTCATACAAATTATTATACCTAATACTATTAAATATAGGAACATTTGACTTCCATCTTTTTGGGTTATCGCCAATAAAATAGTTGTGATATGTATTAGATTTTTTTTCACCAACTATTTCAACCTTATCATTAGCATTTTTGAATGAATTTTTATAACGATGACCATAAACATTTTTAAATTTCGTATTGCCATGTTTTAATTCATTTATTTTTTCTTTTTGAAATAAATCAAATCTTACACCATTTTTTTCAAAGAATATATTCCCAGCATTGTGTTCCAATTTAAATTGAATATTTTGATGAAATTGGCCTAGGTTTTTTATGAATTTTGGCTGTTCTTGAGCAACAAAAATATGGGGCACGAAAAAAACAAATAAAAAACTAGTTTTAAATATATTTTTGATTATTTTTTTCAAATTAAACAAGTGTTTATAATTATCTTTCCAATTATGATTTTAATCAAGTGAAACATTGTACTCTTGTAAAGTTAAAAATTCTTAATGAGTGACGCTATAAAACATGAATGCGGTATTGCCCTTCTTAGACTTAAAAAGCCATTAGACTTTTATTTAAAGAAATATGGTACCGCTCTCTATGGACTCAATAAAATGTACCTTCTTATGGAAAAGCAGCACAACAGAGGACAAGATGGTGCTGGCTTGGCCAATATTAAATTTGACGTAGAACCTGGAACAAGATATATTAGCAGATTTAGAAGTGTAAGAAACCAGCCCATAAAAGATATTTTTTCTTATATAAATAAGAGGTTTGAAATACTTCATGAAAATGATCCAAATAAGTTAAAAAATATAAATTATCTAAAAGCCAATGAGGCCTTTACTGGTGAACTTTTTCTTGGTCACTTGAGATATGGAACATTTGGTAAAAATAAAAAAGAAAATTGTCATCCATTTCTAAGACAAAATAATTGGATGACTAGAAACCTAGTTGTTGCTGGAAATTTCAATCTCACTAATGTTGACGAGTTATTTGACATTTTGGTCAATATTGGTCAACACCCTAAAGAAGTTTCTGATACAATTACAATTATTGAAAAAATAGGTCATTTCCTTGATCAAGAAAACACTAGGATTTTCAAAAAGCACATAGAAAAAGGAGTTGATAATAAAGAAATTTCTAATATTATCGCTAGAAATTTAAATATTGAAAACATTTTAAAAAATGCTTCTAGCGATTGGGATGGAGGATATACAATGGCCGGATTATTAGGACACGGAGATGCTTTTGTTATCAGAGATCCTAATGGAATTAGACCTGCATTTTGGTATGAAGATGATGAGGTATTTGTAGTGACTTCTGAAAGACCAGTTATACAAACAGCGTTCAATATTAAGTGGGAAGAAATCAAAGAGTTGAATCCTGGTAATGCTCTTATTATTAAAAAAGATAAGTCATTTAAAGAAGTTGAAATAAACCCACCCAAAGAAATTAAGAAATGCTCCTTTGAAAGAATTTATTTTTCTAGAGGAACAGATAAAGATATTTATAATGAAAGACTGAAACTTGGTAAATTAGTTGTAAAACAAGTTTTAGATGCTATTGATAATGATTTAAAAAACACGGTATTTTCTTTTATTCCTAATACTGCTGAAATGTCTTACTATGGAATGGTCAAAGAAATAGAAAACCATTTGTCGGATGTTAAAAAGAAAAAAATTAAAGATTTAGATTCCTCTTCTAAAGATTTTAATGAAAAACTAGATAAAATTTTAGCTATTAGAACTAGAGCTGAAAAAATAATGGTTAAAGATGCAAAACTTAGAACATTCATAACTCAAGATGATTCCAGAGATGAAATGGTTGCACACGTTTATGATATCACATACGGGTCTTTAAGAAGAAATAAAGATTCTGTAGTTATTATTGATGATTCCATTGTAAGAGGAACAACTTTAAAGCAAAGCGTAATAAGAATTTTAGATCGATTAGAGCCCAAGAAAATTGTCATTGTTTCTTCTGCACCACAAATAAGATATCCAGATTGCTATGGTATAGATATGGCTAAATTAGGAGACTTTATAGCATTTCAGGCTGCTATTTCTCTGCTAAAAGAAAGAGGGATGGAAAGCACTATTGAAAATGTATACCAAAATTGTAAGAAATCTGAACTTGACGGAACTTTAAAAGAAAAGAACCATGTAAAGTTTATTTATGACTCATTTAAAGATCAGGAGATTTCAGATAAAATATCTTCTTTATTAAAACATAAAAATATTAATTCTGAAGTGAAAATTATTTTTCAAACCGTTGAAAATCTACATATAGCTTGTCCTAATCACACAGGAGATTGGTATTTTACAGGAAATTATCCAACTCCAGGAGGTAATAAAGTAGTAAATAAATCATTTATTAATTATATCGAAGGAATAAATAAAAGAGCTTATTAAACTATAGATTATGTCCTCTGCAACTGTACCGTTAGATCAAATAAGTGATTTACTTAAATTAAGATTTGATAGAACTTTAGAATTTATAAATAAATCTAAATTCAAGCCAAAGAAAATTTTAGATTTAGGTCCCAATAACACTTTTGCTGAAATTCTAAGAAACAAAGGATTTCAAGTTGTTAATACCGGAATGGTTGACTTAGATGATCAACCTGAAATTGTAGAAAAATTTGACGATATTGATTGTATAACATCATTTGAAATATTTGAACATTTAGTTGCTCCCTTTAATGTTTTAAGAAAGCTTCCAAAAGTTAAGATGTTTGTTTCTGTCCCATTAAGGCTTTGGTTTAGTCCAGCTTTTAGAAATAAAAATGATAAGTGGGATCAGCATTATCATGAATTTGAAGATTGGCAATTTGATTGGTTACTGGAAAAGTCTGGTTGGGAAATAGAAAGAAGTGAAAAGTGGAATTCACCAACAAAAGAATTTGGATTTAGACCAATTTTAAGAAAATTCTATCCCAGATACTATGTTTTAGAAGTTAATCCAAACTTAAAGAGTTAAATATTAAATTATTTTCAAAAATGATTTTTTGAATAGTAAAAGAAAAATATTAATGGTTTTAGATGCCTCTTTCCCGCCAGACATTAGGGTAGAAAAAGAAGCAATAACTTTAATTAATTCTAATCTATACGAAGTTTACCTAATATGTTTGAGAAAAAAAAATGAAGAAGTTTTATCAAATTATAATGGATTAAATATTATTAGAATTAATTCTCCCGCTTTGGATCAGAAAGTTAAAAAAGGCATTTTAGATGCTATTTTTTCCATTAATAATGTCCATTATATATTTTACAGACAAATTCTTAAACTTCACCAAGAAATAAATTTTGATATTATTCATGTTCATGACTTACCACTTTCTAAAACGGTAAGAAAAGTTGCAAAAAAAGTCAATATTCCTTATATAATTGACCTTCATGAAAATTATGCAGAGGCGTTAAAAGTCTGGTTTAAATGGAGGACCAATAAAATTATAAGATTAAAAAACATGATTTTTTTTAATTATAGAAAATGGAATAAATATGAAAGAAATGAAACCAACAAGGCTAAACACATTATTGCTGTTGTAGAAGAAATGAAAGACAGGTTGGTTAAGAAACATGGCCTAAAAGAAAAGAAAATCAAAGTGATTAGCAATACTGAACACTTAGACTTTCATAACGATTCTAAAAAAATATCACTTTCTCCTAACCTTGAAAACAAGTTTTTAATTACCTATATAGGAGGAATTGGACCACATAGAGGAATAGATACAGCTGTAGAAGCAATGGTTGACATTACAGCATATATTAACAATGCTGTTTTACTTATAATTGGAGGAGGAAGTAAGGAAGTATTATCAAAATTAAATACCATTGTTTCTCATAATAATCTTAAAAAAAATGTAGTTATTTTTGGAAAAGTTGACAAATCTTTAGTTTCTCCATACATGAAAATTTCAGATATTAATATTATACCACATTTATCAAATTCACATACTAATCACACGATTCCTCATAAGATTTTTCAAATTTTACTTTCTAAAAAGCCAATATTAGTAAGTGACTCTGCTCCATTAAAAAGAATCATTAGCGAATATGATGCTGGGTTTATTCATGAAGCTTCTAACTCAAAATCATTTGCTAATGAAGTCATACATATATATAATGATTATGAATCGGCAACCAAAAAAGCGATGAATGGTTTCAAAGCTTGTAATAATGGAAGTTTAAATTGGTCCTCAACAGCCAAAGAGTTGTTAAATTTTTACTCAAATATTTGATTAATAATAGAATATGAACAATAATTTTCATAAACTTTCATTAAAATATTAAAAGTCTCAAGGGAATGGGAATCATTGAAAAACAAGCATCCAAATCAACAGTATTTATATATCTTGGAATACTAATTGGATTTTTAAATACCATATTATTTCCACATTTTTTATCAGCTGAAAAGAAAGGAATTTTAGATGCTATAACCTCTGCATCCTTTTTACTAACATCTATCTTTACCATCGGGTTGCCATTAGTAACCCTTAGACATTTTCCAAAGTTTAGAAATAAATCAGAAAAAAACTACGGGTTTGTTGGGTTTTCATTTTTAGTAACTCTATTTGGAACATTACTAGGGATCCTATTTCTTAAATACATTTTTCAAGAGAAAGTATCAGAACAATATCAAAATCTTTTTTATTTTTTTTTACTATTCTTTGCATTTTTTTTCAGACTAATTTTTTCAAATTTAGATGCATTTATTAGGATGACTTTCAATACAGTTTTAGGAATTTTTAGTTCTAATCTCGTTTTAAAATTAATCAATTTATCATCTATATTATTATTTGCTTTTTCCATAATTAATTTAAAAACTTTATTTATAGTTTTTGTATTTGGATTGTGTTCACCAGGCATTATAAGTATTATTTATATTGTTTTTTCTCCAGATTTGGGATTAAATATTTCAAAGTTTTTTAGTAGAGTTCAATCATTGAATTTAAAATCTGATATTCTTAAGACTTCTATTTTTGGATTTTTTGGAAGCATTGGAAGCGTAATGGTTTTAGAAATTGATAGAATTATGCTTTTAGATATGCTTGGATCAAAAGAAGTAGGGATTTATGCAACTGCCGCATTATTTGGAGTAGTTGTAAATGTACCTTCAAGATCATTAAGAGGAATTTCTTCTGCTGTAATTTCTGAATCGTGGAAGAAAAAAGACCTTCATACCATTAGTACAATTTATAAAAAAGCTACTTTAAATCTTCAAATCATTTCGGGTTTCTTATTTATATCAATATTAATTTGTGCTCCTTATTTATTCACACTTATGAAACCTGAATATTCTCTTGGTATAGGAATCATTATATATATTGCATTTGCTCAATTTTTAGACGCATTTACATCTGTTAATAGCGAAATACTATCCTCATCGATATTATATAGATTTCAGACATTTTTTATTTTTTTAATGGTAGTATTGGTGATAGGACTAAATTATTTACTAATACCTATTTATGGTATTGAAGGAGCTGCTATTTCCACTATGTTGTCTCTATCTTTTATAAATATATTCAGAACTATTTTTATTTGGTATAGGTTTAAACTTCATCCATTTACCAAACAAAATGTATCGGTTTTTATATTATTGATTATTCTTTATTTAATATCTTATAATTTAAATGAACTACTTTCATTTAACCCCATTTTAAGTTTCATTTTAATGATGATTTTTATTTCAACTTTTTATTGGGCATTTATTTTTAAATTAAAATTATCTGAGGATATTAACAATAAAGCCAGCTCTATTCTACAATCTTTAAAAAAGAAAATTAGTAATTAGAATAGCTTTAAGTAGATTTATATATAGGTACGTTAGAGCAGGCTTCTCCAAACATTAAAGACTTGACAGTACCAATCAGTTTATTACTAATTTGAACATAACTTTCGTCAGGAATATAAGTATTTGCACATCCTTTTACTAAAACTCTTTTGTCTTGAAGTTCATTTAATTGAATCTGATTGATATTGATTTCAAATATTTTCTTTTCTAATTCCTTTTCATCTCCAAAAACCACATTCCTAGTAAAAGGATTTAAATATTTTGTAATAAGCATATATGCCCATATTGGTATGATGGTATCAACAGAGCAATAAATAGCAACATATTTATTTTGATATTTAATCCATTGTTCATTATTTAAAAATTCTCTAAAGCGTTTTTCTTTTAAAACCACTCCTTGATGAAGCCACTTAGAAATATCAATTTTTTCCCTTTCTTGCGAACCAACAAAAGATTTCATGTCTATTGTAATAAGACTACTTTCAGCAACTCTATTTCTTATTTCGTTCAATTTTTAATGTAATGTCTAAACCCAGTCTTATTCTCTCGTTGGTCTATACTATCTAACACAATATTATTGTGATTATATATAGGATTATTTAATGCTCCATTATGCAGTTTTTCATAGGTTTCAAAATCAATTATTTTTCTACTATTAATATTTTCAAGTATTTTAAGATGACTGATTTTTTTCTCCCACTTAGGAATAATTTTTGCCTGTAAAATCTTTGATTTAGACCCACTTCCATAGCTCAGAAAACCAATATTATCTCCTGAAATACTTCTCTTTTTATCATAAGCAGAATAAAGAAGGCTTATAAGTGACATGAAAATTGAAGCAGTGTACATATTTCCAATAAAACTTGATGCCATTTCACCATCTTGAATCTTATTTTGTACAAATCTTTTATAAAGAGTAGATTTCGAAGCAGCTTTTCTCCAATCTTTATAATCTCCGCTTTCGGACTTGCCAATTTCTTTTTCAAGATCTACAAAAATGTCTTCATCTTTGATCCATTCAAGCCAAATATCTAACATCATTCTTCTACCCTGAAAAGCATAGGGTAAATGGAATATCATATGTTGCCAATCTTTTAGAAAATTTATATTTTTTTGGGCTTTAAAATGATTTAAAGCTTCAGCTATTCTTTTTTGATAGCATTCATTTGAATACTGACCGTCAAAAACAGGTTCTTCAAAATAAAATTCTATTTTTTCTTTATTAGTATTTGTAAGTTCTTGGACAGAGATATTTTTTTGCTTAAGATAAGTATTGTCAATTTTTCTTCTGGGCTTAAAAAAATCACTAACATGTTCCATGCTTATGCCAATCGTATTTTTAAAGGCTATAATACTTGGACTGGACGTAACAAGCATGGCGACCGATCCTGCACCTTGGGTATATTCTCCAGAAGATTCAAGATCGTATTTTGCAAGGTCTGAAGCAATTACTATTGCTTTTCTTTCGGGACTTGCTTTTACCCAATCTAAACAATTTTCTAGAGCATCAACAGCTCCAATACAGGCAAATGTTAAATCTACTACATCACAATTTTTAAAGCAACGATCTCCAAATTTAGATGATATTATTTTTTCTACTGCTCCAACTGCATAAGTAGCGGTAGGTTTAGCAGCATCTAATGCACTCTCAGTTCCCAAGTAAATTCTTCCAATAGTTTTAGGGTCAACATTATTGTTTTTTATCAAATTTAATAATGCATTTGCAGCCATTGAAGCAGTATCTTCATTGCAATCAGTTAAAGCCATGTACTGTAATCCCAATCCCTTTTCAAGTTTAGCGGGAATAATATTTCTTTTTTCTGCTAAACTGCTAATTTTTAAAGCTATTCTCGGTAAATAATAATCTATAGCATCAATTCCAAATTCCATTTTTTAAATTTATATCATTCCTAAATCTAATTTAGCTTCTTCACTCATCATGTCCTTATCCCAAGGAGGGTCAAAAACAATATTAACTTTTGAACTTTTAACTCCATGAACTTCCCCAACTTTATCTTCTACTTCTTTAGGCATAGATTCTGCGACAGGGCAATTGGGAGAGGTTAAAGTCATAATAATTTCTGTATGAAATTGATCATCAATTTTAATTTCATAAATAAGTCCTAGCTCATAAATATCAACTGGAATTTCTGGATCAAAAATTGCTTTAAGAACATTGATAATTTTGTTTTCTATTTTTTTTTTATCGCCTATCAAATTTTCAAGTTGTGGCATTTCTAATTATTTTTTAACATTAAGGAATATGCATATGCCTTCATTTGCTTAACCATTTCTAATAAGCCATTTGCTCTTGTTGGAGATAAATGATTTGTTAACCCAATTTCAGAAATAAAGTTAAGTTTAGCATCTAAAATACTTTTTGGACTCTGATTATTTAAAACCCTAACCAATAGAGCTATTATTCCTTTAGTGATAATTGCCTCACTGTCTGCTGAAAAAGAAATTTTATTATTCATGTATTCAGCATGTAGCCAAACTTTCGATTGACACCCTTTAATTAAATTTTCTTCAGTTTTTTGAGCAGAATCAATAATGGGTAAATCTTTTCCAAGTTCAATAAGATATTCGTATTTCTCCATCCAATTGTCAAAAATTTCAAACTCACTTACAATCTCATTTTCAAGGCTCAATAACTCCATTAACTTAAATTACATCAAAGATAATCAATCTACGTATTTCTTATCTTTTGAAAAAATTATTTAAATAATTGTTGAATGATTTCTTGTAGTTTACCTACTTTTCTTAATTCAAATAACTGATTTTCATGGGTGTTTATTTTAGAATACTTACTTAAGTAAATAGTTTTAATTCCCATTTTGGTTACTTCTTTTATTCTTTCATTGATTCTGCTTACTGGTCTGATTTCACCACTTAATCCTACTTCCCCAATAAAGCAAACTTTATGGTCTATATAAAAATCAAAGAAAGAAGATAATATTGCTGAAACAAGGGATAAATCTATTGCTGGATCTTGAACCTTTAATCCTCCAGTAATATTTAAAAAAACATCTTTTTGACTTAATTTCATTCCTCCTCTTTTTTCAATAACTGCTAACAACATATTCAACCTTTTTATATCTATACCGTTTGCAGATCTTTGGGGATTACCATAAGTAGCAGGAGATGTTAAGGCTTGAGTTTCAATCATTATAGGTCTTACTCCTTCTAAGCTGCAACCAAGAGCAATTCCACTTAATTGTTCTTGATTAGTAGAGATTAACATTTTACTTGGGGAACTAACTTCTTGTAATCCTTTTTCGTTCATTTCATAAATTCCTAGCTCATTTGTGCTTCCAAATCGGTTTTTGATACTTCTAACCAATCTATATAAATGATTTTTGTCTCCTTCAAACTGTAAAACGGTATCTACCATATGTTCTAAAACTTTAGGACCGGCAATTGCTCCATCTTTTGTTATGTGTCCAATGATAATAATGGGTATGGACCTTTCCTTAGCAAATTTAATTAATACATCAGCACTATATTTAATTTGAGAAACACTACCAGGAATAGCATCTATCTCACTATTATAAATAGTTTGAATAGAATCAATTATTATCAGTTTTGGAGTTACTTCATCACTAGTTTTTATGATGGTATTAATTTCAGTTTCATTATAAATAAAGCACTGATTATTTTGATAATTTAATCGTTTAGCTCTTAGTTTAATTTGTTCATTACTTTCTTCTCCAGAAATATAAAGGACCTTTAATTGTAGTGTTAAAGCTATTTTTAAACTTAAAGTAGATTTTCCAATTCCAGGCTCTCCACCTAGAAGAATTACGGAACCTTTAACAAGACCATTTCCAATAACTCGATTAAACTCTTGATCATTTATTTGAATTCTTTCTGAAGACTCCCCCTTTATATCGTTAATTAACTGAGGAGTTTTAAGGCTTTTTGAAACAGAATTTTTTCTTGAACTTGATAATATTCTTTCTGAGAGTGTATTCCATTCGTTGCATTCTATACATTTACCAGTCCACTTACTACTTTGGTGCCCGCAATTGTTACATTCAAATATTTTTTTTGACTTAACCATAAACAAACTTAAACTTCAACTACTTATTAGATTTACGTTGTTTTATTAGTATTTCTATTTAAAATTGTAGTAATAGTAATAAAAATACTTATTAAGCCCCAAACAGGAATAGCTGCTTTGTCTGTATCTAAATAATTATTTAAAACACCGTGTGAGAAATATGTCGTTAAAGACAATATTATCATTAGGGTTAAATTTTTATAATATGAATGATCACATTTAATATAATAAAGACCTGTTGATATAAATAAAATAGCAATAAGAACAGAATTAATTAAAAAACCAATAAATCCTTGCTCTGCTAAAGGTCCCAAGTATTCACTATGAGCATTTCCTCCGTCTCCAAAATTGGTACTGATAATAGTTAAGTTTTTTGAACGTTGAAAAGGAGCGTATACAAAGGAATAAGTTCCTGGCCCCCAACCAAAAAAAGGACGTTTATAAAATAATTCTAAGGCACAATTCCATCTATTTAACCTTTCTAAATTAGATGCATCTGACGAAATATTAGACATTGATTCAATTCTTTCAGAAAAATTTTCTGTGGTATGCTCAGCATCATTTTTTTGAATTAAATAAGATATTTCAGTAAAGTTTATTAGCACAAAAATCAGTGGAATTATAATTAAACTAATTATCCATTTGAATTTAATTTTTAAATAGTATAATAAAAATACTGTTGCAGCAATTAAAATACTTAACCATGCAGCTCTAGTGTAGCTAAAATATAAACCAACAAAAAATACAATCAATCCAAAATATAATAGATTTTTTAACAGTTTATTTTCTGATATATAAATCAACCAAATGTTAATTGGAATACACAACGCTAATATGGCACCATAGGAAGTGTGATCTTTAAAAAAAGGCCACATTACCCAATGACCTGATTCTTCACTGAACTCATTAATCATATGATTTATTAAAGTATAAATAGTAACAATTAACATAGAGGCTAAAAAAGTTAGAAAAAACTGATAAATAGCTTTTTTACCCTTTTTAAAAAAATGAAACCCATAAAATATTATGGGAATAATAAACCAGCTTCTTGAGATTAAAAATTTTAAAGAAACACTAGGTAATTCACTTGTAATTGAAGATGTGAGAATCCAAATTAATTGTATGATAATAACTAAAACTATAGGATTCTTATAAAAAAGAAAGTTTTTAAAATATTTTTTTTGGTAAATAGAATTAAAAATAAAAAGACCGCTAAAAACAAGTAGTAAGGGTTCAGTTGGGAAATAAAAACCGATGCCTCCTATATCTAAGTTTTCAAAATTGAAAGAAAGGGGAGTGCAAAAAACAATAATTAAAAATATAATGTCGAGATGAAATATATATAGGAAACCTATTATTATGACTAATGGAAGTGCTAATAAATAATAGAAATCAAAATAAATTAATATTGAGTTCAAAAAAATGAAAATCAACATTAATAAATAGAATAGTCTCTTGCTCAAAAATTGACTAATCATTCAACCTTTAAAAGTTCAACTTTATTCTTAATTAGAAGACCTGAAATACCAAGAATAATGGATGAAAAGGTTGATAATACCACAATAAGCCACCTAATTGGATATGCTTTCTTTTCTGCTGGGTATGCTTTCTCAACAATAAACTTATGAGATAAATAACTGTTCGCGTCACTCTCAGCTTGTTCGTATGAGGTTTCCATAGTAGCTAACCTTTCAGATAAAAACTCAGCTTTAATCTGAAATGATTTAAGTATTGAGCCATATCGCTCAGTCATATTCATTTTATTTTTAAATGATTTTTTCATTTCAGAGTCTTTTGCGTTGATATATCCTTCAGTAAGTGCTCTGTATGCATCATCTATCACTACACCCATCGAAGATAAAGTGGTCATCGTATCTCTCAACTGCTGCATTTGCGACTTAATTTTTTTTAGTTTTTGTTTTTTTATTTCAAAATCAGTCACTGCCCTCTCGTGAATCATAGCATTTTTAATGCTATCAAATAATGAAGCAATATCATTTGCAATCAAAGCAGCTGTATCAGGGTTTTTGTCTAACACATTAATTAATACAGCTCCATTGTTATTTCTTTTAAAATTGATATTATCTAAATATGTTTTGGTTAAATCTGTATTAACATATTTTGATTTTTGATCAATATCATAATGTTTTAATAGATTATACTTATTAATAATTTTCCCTCTAATAGAGCTTGATTCTAAAATTTGAAGCATTTGTTCAGCCTCTTCATCTTCTCCAAACTTTGAGACACTTTGATCTTCAGTAATTACTTCACTGAATGTTACCGAGCTAGTTTTTGCAGGATATAAAGTTACTGTTGACTCAAATTTTTCTTCAATTATAAGAGAAACAATTGCTGAGCTTATAAAAGCAATAATTCCAATTATAATAAGAGGCTTTTTATTCTTCCATAGAAAAGAGATTAAGTCATAAGATTCGTTTTCAGTAGCAGTCATGGTATAATTTTATGTTTGCAAATGTAAGTTATAGGATTATTCTCTACAAGTAATCAACCGTATCAAGATTTTGATGTTTTAATAAGTTGGTAAAATTCTTTCAAGTTGATAAGCTTTAATATCATGCCAAATATGAAGCCCATAAGTACTGTTATTAATAATTTATAATTCCAATTAATTGATGATAGTATATTTAAGTTATAAGCTCCAAGTATAGAAAACAAGGTGAATGAAAGTATCTGAATTATTGAAAAAATATGATAATTAAATTTAAAATATTTAAAACATAAAATAAATTGAAATATTAGTATAAAAAATTGGGTGAATGCACTTGCAAAAGCTGCACCAACAGAACCACTTTCAGGTATTAGAAATAAGTTGAGAAAAATATTAATAATAATTCCAAATACTGCTAAAATATTTAAAGACTTAAGACTGCCATTAGCAGTTAATAATGTTCCAAATATATAATTACAAGAAATAGCAATAAAAGAAACCATTAACCAACCAAATGTATCGCTAGAATGTTCTAAAACAGAATTTGTTATTCCATATCTCCATTTTAGTATTTCGCTTTTATAAGTCCATATGGATATACAAATAACAAAAGCAAAAAAATAAATTAACTTAAAAGACAACCAAGACAACGGAACAACGCTTCTTTTTTCTGCAATTAACTTCGAAAAAATGGGAAGTAAAAGCCCAGCAAATAAAAAACCTAGCATATTAAATGCCAAAAAAAACCTATATCCATAAGCATAACTTACCACTTCAATGTTACTTCTAATTTTTTCCACCATGATAACGTCAGAATAGTAGTATACAGACATCAAAAATATAAGGATTGCATATGGAATACTTTTTTTAATTATTAGTGCGAAAAATAACTTGTCCCATTGAATCTTTGGAATTTTAGAAAATTTAACAAGAGATAATAGCCCAATAGAAATGGTAATTAAATAAGCAAAAGTTTGGGACAAGATGAAAAAATCTATTGTAATAAATGTGTGAGTTGTTTTGACCCATATAAAATAGCCACAAAATAAGATTAAAATTAGTCTGTCAATCACGGATAATAAGCCATCTCTTTTAAAAAGTAATAATGCAGATAAGTTGGATCTTAAGTATAAAATGATACCAACTAA
>NTKH01000002.1 GCA_002457645.1 Bacteroidetes bacterium MED-G20 | reverse complement strand
ATTTCTCACCATATTTTTCATGTTTTATATCTTGTAAATTACAATTTCGAATTTTTCATAAAATAATTTAGAGGGCTCAATTCCAAAAAAAAACCTAAAATATTTTCAAGAGGAACAAAAAAACAGATTATGCACTTTAAAACAATTAAGACATTTGTTTACGAAATTTTAGTAAATTTTTAAAATCAATAATTTATTTTAATATGGTTGGGCCTCCTGCTTTTTCAAATAGAACAGAAATCTTTTTTACTTTTTCTAAGTAATCGACAACTGCTGGGTTTACTTTATTATAAAGTTCTTTAGCCATGTTAAAACTTTTCATATGCAGAGTTGTTGGCCCATAAGTATTTGAATACCAGCCTCCCCTAGCACTAGATAGTCGGTCATTGATTGTTAAAAAATCTTTCTCACCAACTTCTTTTCTAGTTTCACTGCCACCCAGAGTCCTATTTAATTCATGCATGTTTTTTAAAAGCAGGTAAATCTCTTTAGTTAATTCCTCTTTGTTATTTTTTAAGAATTTAATATTTGAACGCATGGTTTTCACAATATTATTAGCTTTTTCAAATTCATATTGAGAAGCTCTTAATTTCACAGTGAAATCAGCAAGAGATTGGTAGTACATGTCATGTTCATTTTTTCGAGGGTTTGTAAGGATATTAGATCTTAATCGTTCAACTTCAAGAGAAACTGGCCCTGCTAAAAAGGTAAGTGCAACTCCTTGTCTTTTAAATATATTTACCTTGTAAATTCCCGGATCTACTTCTCTGTACATGGCACCTCCATATTTCCAACTTTTCCCACCTCTATCACTGGCCTTAACAACAGTAGTGTTAAAAGTACTAAGGTCCCAATTCACTCTGTTAAGTCCTTTTTTTAAAGGCTTTATAATTCGTTTTACTACATTCCCTTTTAAATTTGTAATTTCTATTAAAATTTCAGGTTTGTCATCGATTTTTTCTTCATCAAATGCTTCCCAACCCAAGAATGGAATATCCTCTTTTTTGGCTTGATGTTTTTTAATGGTCATCAAAACTTTCTTTACGGTTTTATCATCCATTTTTGTTTTGGCTTTTATTTCACTTACTTCTGCATCATTAATATTTTTAAAATTAAATCCTGCTTCTTTTAGTTTTTCCAAAATATTTTCGTCTAATCCTGCTGAATTTTCGTTCTCTACCCGTTTTTGGACTAATGATTTATATCCATCTTTTATATAATAACTTATTGTAGTTCCGTATTTAGGATTTTCTGTTTTAAATGATGCAGATCCACCACTTCTTGTTCCTCCAATTTCTGGAGTGTACTGAAGTGCTTTTCTTGGCTCATACAATACCGCCTTTTGATTTAATGAATTTTTTGAAAAATTTCTAATGGGGCTATAATCATCTAGCACATAAAAACTTCTTCCAAAAGTAGCTAATACAAGATCATTTTCTCGTCTTTGAATTGTTAAATCTCTTACCGGAATTGTAGGCAATCCATTTGAAAATTTATGCCATTTTTCTCCTTGGTTAAGACTAATATATACACCATATTCAGTACCAAGAAAAAGTAAATTTGGATTTATGTGGTCTTGAACAATTCTCCAAACAAGGGTATTTTCAGGGATACCGTTGGTTATTTTTTTCCACGATTTACCTCCGTCTGAAGTTTTATATAAGTAAGGTTGATAATCTCCAAATTTATGATTATCTAAACATATATATGCTTTGTTAGAGTCAAATAAGTCTGTTTTAATGTCGTTTACAAATGCTGAGGATGGTGTTTTTGGTAATTGATCAACAGTCATTTTAGTCCACTGATTTCCTCCATCTTTTGTAAATTGAATAATCCCATCATCTGTTCCTACGTAGATAATATTGGAATCTAATTTTGATTCAGAAATGGATGTAATGGTATTGTAAGTAGACATAGCATAAACATCCCATGCATTATCTATACTCTGTACTCTTCCCATGATAGGTAGTGAAAATCGTTCTTCGTTTTTAGTTAAATCATTGGAAATCGGAGTCCAACTATCACCACGATTGGTTGATTTCCATAAACGTTGAGAAGCAAAATAAATAGTTTGAGGATCATGATAACTTACTAAAATAGGAGAGTCCCAGTTAAAACGTTCATATGGCTCATCAATTTCCTCTTGTGGTCTAATATTTACAACTTCTCCAGTAGTTCTATCAATCCTATTCAAATACCCTTCTTGAGACTGAGCATAAACAATATTAGGATTATTAGGCTCCGTTGCTGGTTGATGACCATCACCACCAAGTAAGACATACCAATCTGAATTGGTAATACCTTCTCTTCTGAGTGTTCTTGATGGACCTCCTTGGGTGTTATTGTCTTGGGTACCTCCAAAAATATTGTAAAAAGGGGCAGCATCATCTACTGCAAGTTTATAAAACTGTGTAATAGGTAAATTACTTACAAACTTCCAATTTTTGGTATCATCAAAGGTTTCATAAATCCCACCATCTGTCCCAACTAATATATAATTGGGGTCATTTTTTTTAAAAACCATGGCATGATTATCTGAATGTTTTCTGCTTTCTTTCATGGAAGAAAACGTTTTGCCTCCATTTTCAGAAACTAAAACCCTTACATTCATAAGGTAAATTTTATCAAACTTGTGAGGAGAAGCAACTAATTCTTGATAATAATGGGGTCCAGTTCCAGCTGAAACAGTTTCAGACATTTTTTTCCAATTTCCACCAGAATTTGCAGATCTATATACTGCTCCTTTTCTCCTCTCTGTTTCTACAGCAGCATATAATATATCTGGATTTATTGGGGATATAGCCAGTCCAATTTTTCCCATATTTGAAGAAGGAAGTCCTTTATTTATTTTTCCCCAATTCTCTCCACCATCAGTACTTTTATAAATAGATGTTCCAGGACCACCGCCAATAAATGATGCAACATTTCTATGTCTTTGCCAACTTGCGCAATATAATATATCTGGATTCCTAGGGTCAATTATTATATCGGTTACTCCAGTCCATTCATTAATTTCTAATGTATTTTTCCATGTTTTTCCACCATCTACAGTTTTAAATAGACCTCTTTCTCCCCCCGAACTCCACAAAGGCCCCTGAGAAGCTACCCAAATAATATTAGAATTTTTTGGGTGAATAATTATCTTAGAAAGATGTTCAGATTTTTTTAATCCTTTATTTTTCCATGTTTTTCCACCATCTATACTTTGGTAAATTCCATGACCAATACCCACATGTCTCCCTCCAACATTCTCACCTGTACCTAGCCAAATAGATTCGTTATTATTAGGATCAATAGAAATACATCCCGTTGAATAAAATGGCATTTTTTCAGTTAAAGAAGACCATGTAGTACCAGCATTAGTTGTCTTCCATGCCCCACCAGAGCCAACTGCTACATACCAAGTATTTTCATTTTTTGGATCAATGGATATATCCGCAATTCTCCCAGACATAAATGCTGGACCGACACTTCTAAATTTAAATCCTTTTAGAGCTGTTTCAATAAAAGAGGTTTTATTTTTTTCTTGGGAGAATAGATTTGTGAAAAGAGTTAAAGTTAGAGCAAAAGATATAATTCTACGTGATTTCATAATAGATATTTATTATTAGAATTTTAAAAGTAAAAAAAAATACAGGAGCATAGAAAAACGACGAATTCAAAAAGATAATAATTCCTTTTAATTCAAGAAATTAAAAAAAGTATGAAACAAACAGTATCCTATCTTTTCATTTTGATGAATTTAAAAATATTAACTATATCTTTCAGAAATAATTAATAAATTTTTTACTATGAATTCTACAAATGCTAATATCATAAATTCTGTTTGTTTAATTGTCATTGGATTATGGGGATACTTTGAAGTTTCTTCTCCAACTGCACTAATCCCTGTTGGTTTTGGAACCGTTTTAATTTTGTGTACACCTGGTTTAAAAAAACAAAATAAGGTAATAGCACATATTGCTGTTCTTTTAACACTTGTTATTTTAGTTGCTTTAGCAGGAATGAGATTACCAAAATCAATTGAAAAAGGGGGCTTGGGTCTGGTAAGAGTTTTTTTAATGATTGGAACTTCTGCTTTGTCAATGGTTTATTTTGTAAAGAGTTTTATAGCAGCTAGAAAAGCTAGAGAGAATAGCTAATCCTTACGTAATTTGATTAATTTTTGGAAAAAGCAGTTTTAGTAGGAATTAATTACAGTTCTCAAACTATTGGTCAAACAAAAGAATTTTTGGATGAGTTAGAGTTTTTAGTTCATACTTCAGGGGCAAAAACTACTAAAAGATTTACTCAATCTCTAAAGGTAGCTCATTCAACAACTTTCGTTGGGAAAGGAAAGCTTAGTGAAATTGAAGAATTTGTAAAAGATAAAGAGGTAGATTTAGTTATTTTTGACGATGATTTATCACCTTCACAGCTTAGAAATATTGAAAAGCAATTGTGCTGTAAAATACTTGACAGGAGTAATTTAATCCTAGATATTTTTGCAAGTAGAGCCAGAACAGCACACGCTAAAACTCAGGTAGAATTAGCTCAGTACCAATATTTATTACCTCGATTAACTAGAATGTGGACACATTTAGAACGTCAAAAAGGAGGTATAGGAATGAGAGGTCCAGGAGAAACTCAAATTGAAACTGATAGAAGAATTATTAATCAAAAAATAAGTAACCTCAAACTAAAACTCTCTAAAATAGATAAGCAAAAATCAGCTCAAAGAAATAACAGAGGAAATATGGTTAAAGTTGCTTTAGTTGGCTACACCAATGTGGGGAAGTCCACACTCATGAATATTATTAGCAAATCAAAAGTTTTTGCAGAAAATAAATTGTTTGCTACTTTAGATACTACTGTAAGAAAAGTAGTGGTAGATCAAATTCCATTTCTTTTAAGTGACACTGTAGGGTTTATTAGAAAGCTCCCTCATCAACTAATAGAGTCTTTTAAATCTACACTAGACGAAGTTAGAGATGCAGATATTCTAATTCATGTAGTTGACTTGTCTCACGCTGTATACCAAGAACAAATGAACTCAGTAAATGACACTTTAAATGAGTTATTAAATTCTCCTAAATTAACTATTTTATGCTTTAATAAAATAGACTTAATAAAAGAAAAAGAATTGATAGCACTAAAGGAATTTTGGAAGAATAAAGACTTAAATGTTGTTTTTATTTCTGCTGCCAATAAGTTAAATATTGGAAATTTAAAAAATGAACTATTTAAGCAAGTTAAAGATATTCATTTTACTAGATTCCCATATAATAAAACTCAAATCTATTATTAAGTTTTTTTAGTACCTTCAAAACTATATGGGAACTAAATTAGTTATTGGATCTTCTGGACAAATTGGTGTTGAATTAATTGAGCAACTTTCTAAAATTCATGGTCCTAATAATGTTATTGGATCAGATATTAAACCACTATTAAAAAATAAAGTTAATGGGGTAAAATATTTATCATTAGATGTCCTAGATAAATCTGCTCTATTAGAAGTTGTTAAGAAATATAATATTAAAGAAGTTTATTTATTAGCGGCTTTGCTTTCTGCAGTAGCAGAAAAAAATATTCAGTTTGCTTGGAATTTAAATATGCAAGGACTTTTTAATATTTTAGACTTAGCAAAAGAAAAACATATAAATAAAATATTTTGGCCGAGTTCTATTGCTGTTTTTGGTCCAACAAGTCCAAAATTACTTACTCCACAAACTACTATTTTAGAACCATCTACGGTTTATGGGATTAGTAAAATGGCGGGTGAGAGATGGTGTGAGTACTATTTTTTAAAATATGGTGTTGATGTTAGAAGTTTAAGATATCCAGGAATTATAAGTTATAAATCACCCCCAGGAGGTGGGACAACAGACTATGCAGTTGAAATATTTTATGCAGCAGTAAACAAAGGAAATTATAAATGCTTCATTGAAAAAAATATTACTCTGCCAATGATTTATATGGACGATGCAATCAGAGCAACTATTGAACTAATGAATACTGAAAGAAAGGATTTGACAATCAATTCCAGTTATAACCTTTCTGGGATGAATTTTAGCCCTCATGAAATAGCTAATGAACTAAAAAAGCATTATTCAAGTTTTAAAATAACTTATGTTAAAGATTTTAGAAACGATATTGCTTTAACATGGCCATCAGTTATTGATGATTCTATTGCAAGAAAAGACTGGAATTGGAATCATCAATATGATTTAAGAAAAACGACCATTGAAATGTTAAAAGGAATTTCCTTATTTAATTCCTAAGTTTTTATTAATGCTATTAAATGCTTTAATTGCTAAACTAAAATTTTCTTTTTTTATTGCTCTTCTGTAGTTCCATGCCCCTTTTAATTTAATAAGTAAAATCCAGTACTTGAAATTTAAAATTGCAAAAATTGGAAGTAAAAACGTTATTAATAATGTCAATTCTTTCCCGAAATATAAATAGGTTAAAAGAATTAAGATAGTCCAGTAAATTGTAAAAAGTAGGACACCTATAGCTTGTTTTAATGAGCCATGAAAAGTTCTGTCTTTGATTTTATTTTCTACGAACCAAACAGGAATTTTATAAGGTAAGTAATTGGTAGTTAATGTTATCAAATGAAGAGGGAAGGCTATTGTCATTAATAAACTTAATATAAAAATTTTAAAAAATGATAAAGGCGAATTTTTTAATAAATAAGGTCTTATTTTATTTTCCTTCACAAAAGATCTGACAATTTTTATGTCAATTAAAAGCTTTTCATAAGTTCTAATTTCATTTTCTTTTAGCCATTCTAATTTAGATAAAAGAGAAATTCTTAAAGAAAACTTTTTCTCTGTTTTATTTTCATTATTTAAGGAAAATCTGTGAAGTAAATAATATATCTCATCATAATTTTCATGATCCTGAATATTAATTAAAACTAATTCTAAATTTTGTCTTACTTGTTGGGTTAATTTATTAATTACCTCAACAGGGTTTTTAACATATTCTTCGAA
Source organism: Bacteroidetes bacterium MED-G20 (assembly GCA_002457645.1). GTDB lineage: Bacteria > Bacteroidota > Bacteroidia > Flavobacteriales_D > Parvicellaceae > MED-G20. The sequence continues at coordinate 48,610 of NTKH01000002.1, read as the reverse complement.
ATAATCATTAATTTTTATTGGATTGCCAACATTTAATAATACATCGGCATTCATACTAAAATGATTTTCATAGTCAATCCCAATGGGCACTATGAATAAGGAGTTCTTGTTACCATGTTTTGACAAAGTCCCTAGAGCAATTCTAGAAACTCCTTTTTTTAAAGTTCTTAGAGTTTTTTTATGGTTGTGATTTCCTTCAGGAAAAATGATTAAATGTCCATTGTTATTCAAAATCTCATAACAATCTTCAAAAGTTTTTTGATTTTTTTCAATCGTATCCACCCCATCTCTTTGCCTATAAATAGGAAGCATATATAATTTTCGTAGCAGTTTATAAACAAATTTATTCTTAAATATATCTGCCCTGGCTAAAAAATTAATTGGATTATCTGCTTGTCCAGCAATTACTATAGGGTCTAAAAATGCATTTTGATGATTGACAGCATATATGATTCCAGCATTTTTTGGAATTTTTTCTTTACCTAGATATTTAAAATTTTTAAAATAAGTCCTGGATCCAATAATCACAATTGAGTATCCAATTTTATATGGGAAATTCCAATCTTTAAACCAATACCCTAACCAAAAATTTCGCATTATTTATCTTAAAACTGCTTTAAATTCTTGCACAAGAACTTTTTGAATTTTACTCATTATTTTTTCCACTTCTTCATCTTTTAAAGTTCTTTCTGAATGTAAAAATTCAAATCTAAATCCATAGGATTTTTTCCCATTCAATTTTTTGTCTCGGTATATATCAAATAATGAAATGGTTTTTAAAATTGGAGAGTTTAATTCTTTTATTTTCAATAGAACTTCATGCATTGTGACTTCTTCTATTATGAGAAAAGATAAATCCCTATATGTTTTTTGAAATTTATTTATAGAACTAAATTTAATTTTTGAATTCATTATATAATTTTTGAATTCATTAAAGTAAATTTCACCAACAAAACATGTTTCTCTAAAACCCACAAGATTTAAAACCTCTTTTTTTACCAATCCTATTTTAGAAAGAATATTATTTCCTTTTTTTAAAATAATTCCCTCAGAAAAGTATTTATCAGATTTAATCATTTCTAAATCGTAATTAATTCCAAATGATTTAAATATACTTTCTACTACACCTTTAATCTGAAAAAAACTGCTTTGTAATTTTCCGTTGAACCAATGTTCATTGTTCTGTAATCCACTAACAGAAATTAATAAATTATTTTTTTCTAAAAAGTGGTTATCTTTTTGGCCATAAACTTTCCCCCATTCAAAAAGTTTGGAGTTCGGGTTTCCGTTAAAATGGTTGTATTTAATAGCTTCCACTCCACCAAAAATTAAAGTTTCTCTTAGAACAGATGTATCCTTGCTTAAAGGGTTTAGAAGTGCTATTTCTTTATTTCTATATTCTTTTTCATTAATGATATACAAATCTTTGGTTAATGAATTATTGATCATTTCATGAAAGCCTAAGCTTACTAAATGGTTACTTATTTTTTGTTGTACATTATGATTATTTTTTAATACTGGAATAGAAGGAGTACTATTTATTTTATCACTTATTGAAATATTATTGTAACCATAAATTCTCATGACTTCTTCAATAATATCAATTTCTCTTTTAACGTCATTTCTAAAATTAGGTACTATTGCCTTAGCCATATTATCCTTTATTATCTCCAGCTCAATTTCAAGGAGTTTTAGTATTTCTATGATTTCTTGGTTGCTAATATCAAACCCTCCAATCTTTCTTACATTATCAAAGTTTATCTCAAAATTATAATCATCCTGTTTTTTTGGATAAAAATCAAAAATTTCTGAGTCAATTTCTCCACCACTAAGCTCTAATATTAGTTGACTTGCTTTAATAAGTGCGGGAATAACCATGTTGGAATCAACCCCTCTTTCATACCTGAATGAGGCATCTGTATTTAATCCATGTCTTTTAGCTGTCTTTCTTATAGAAATGGCATTAAACAATGCACTTTCAATAAAAATATTCTTTGTGGTATTAGAAACCCCTGATTCTAATCCACCAAAAACACCAGCTAAACACATTTCTTTTTCCCCATTGCAAATCATAATATCTTCAACATCTAATTTTCTCTCTACTCCATCTAGGGTAATGAAAGAAGTCTCTTTTTTTGGAGATTTAATATTAATAATGTTTCCTTTTATTTTATCCAAATCAAATGCATGAAGTGGTTGTCCAAAGTAATGAAGCGTGTAATTAGTAATATCTACAATATTATTAATAGGCTTTAGTCCTATTGATTCAAGTTTTTCTTTTAGCCAAATTGGACTGGGTTTTACATTAATATTTTTGATAATAATTCCGGAATACCTATAACAGAGTTCAGGATTTTCAATATTAATATTAAGAGAATCATTTTTATTGAATGTTAAATCATTCTTTTTAGGTAAATCTTTTAAGAAAGTATTAGATTCAATTAATTTTTTAAACTTTAGAGCAACTAATAAATCTCTTGCAACTCCGTAGTGGCTCATTGCGTCAGCTCTATTTGGGGTTAACCCAATTTCAAAAATCGTGTCGCTTATTATATTGAAACATCTAGCAGCAGGAGTTCCAGGTTTTGAATTATTATCAAGAACAATAATTCCTTCATGATCGTCACCAAGCCCAATTTCATCTTTCGCACAAATCATTCCAAAGGATTCTTCACCTCTAATTTTAGCTTTTTTAATTTTAAAGGGTTCACCTTTAATTGGATAAATAATAGTATCTGGTTTAGCTATGACAACTTTCTGCCCTTTTCTGATATTAGGTGCTCCACAAACAATGTTATAATTAATTTCTTCACCAATATTTACTACTGCAATGTTGAGCCTATCTGCATTAGGATGTTTTTCAACATTTAATATTTCACCTACTATTAGTCCTGAAAGACTCCCCTTAATATTTTCGTAAGCTTCTAATCTTTCTACCTCCAGACCAATTTCGGTTAGAAGTTCAGATGTTTGAATAGGATCTAGCTCAAAATCTAAAATCTCTTTGAGCCAGTTATATGATATTTTCATAAAACTTGAGGTTTGCCGTTGTAAAAATAACTGCTTTTATTATCCAACAAAAAATAACAGCTATAAAATACTTCATAACCATCACAATCAACTAATAGTTTAAATAATGTATGATAAAGTAAAATTTTTATATTTTTGGCCTCTCAAAGTTGGTGCCTTAGCTCAGTTGGTAGAGCAATGGACTGAAAATCCATGTGTCCCTGGTTCGATTCCTGGAGGCACCACTTTTTAAAAAGCCCTCATTTATGAGGGTTTTTTTAATTATTATCACTATAAAATTCCAAGCCTTTTGTAGCTTTAAACTGATGGTCAAAGAGCGTTGCGTTGTCCCAATGAGAACCACTTCCCCAAAGGGTACTACAAGTTGTTGAGACCCATGCTGGCTCCCAATAGACTAATCCATTTCCTCCAGAATTTTGTAATATTTGTTTTAGTTCTATTAAGTAATCAAATTGTCCTTGTTGTGTTGCAGGGAAGTTAACTAGCATGCCTTGCGAACCCAAAATATTATTTGCACTGTCAATATTTTGTAAAGTAAATGGATAGGCTGTTTCAACAATCATTAATTTTTTATTATAAGTTGTTCTTAAATTAGTAAGAACTGGTTCAAGATTTGATAAATTGTATTGAGACCATTGTGGATAATATGACAGTCCAATCCAATCATAATCAACTACATTATTATTGGATGCTTGATCAAACCACCAAATTCCATTCTCTGGCTGTGCTATATGGAGCATTATCTCAATATTATTCTGAGTTTCATCTGAAAAGTTTCTTACAGCTTCAATTCCTTTGTTTAATAATAAAGAATTTCTATCCCAATCAATAGGCCATTGTAAATTTCCTTTTTGTAAAATCATAGGGTTAATTTCATTTCCTATTTGAACTATTTCTGGTGATAATTCTAAGCTGTCAAGAGTCTTTAATGTAGAATAAGTGTAATCATACATCATGTCTCCAAGTAAACTGTCATTATTTAAGTTTATTTCCCAAGCAAAAGGAATCTCTTGCTTTGTTGGGTCAGCCCATGTATCAGAATAGTGAAAATCTAATAAAACAGACATATTATTGTCCTTTGCTCTTCGAATTGTTTTTTTAACATCTTCAAGATTTGAATAATTTGTCCAAGTTGGATTATGCCATAGTCTGACTCTGATTAAATTGGCACCAGCAGTTTCAAAAATATCAAATACATCCGTTTCTTGGTTATCGGAGTTTTTATAGACTGCTCCACAATCTTCCATTTCATTAACATATGATAGATCAGCCCCCAAATAAAAAACAATATTTGAGTCGTCATCTACATTATTACTTGGTTTCTTACAAAAAAATAGTGTTTGCAAAATCATAACAAATGAAAATAGGTACGGGAGATTTTTATATGACATTCTATCTTTTAAACATAATAATAAAACTATAATAATTTTACAAATTCAAACAAAAATCCAATTAAATTTGTGAGACTTGAAAAAAGCTAATAAAACTTTAATTATTTTCTCTCTGTTAATTACTTATGTAATTCTTCAGTTTTTGTGGTGGGGCTATCATATTTCCTCATTGACCGAGCAATTAAATGACAATGAGGCTTACATTTCGAGAAGGTTAACGATGATTGCAGGTGAAGGGTCTGTATTTATAATCATAATTTGTTTAGGGGCATTCTATGTCATAAGATCTTACTATAAAGAAATTAATTTAGCCAAGAAAGAAAAAAACTTTGCCCTTTCAGTTACCCACGAATTAAAAACCCCCATTGCTTCATCCAAGTTATTTGCGGAAACTTTATTGCAAAGAAAAAATTTAGATCAAAATCAAATAACAACAAGTTTAGAGAAAATTGTTCACGAACAAAACAGATTAAATGAATTGGTTGAAAAAATATTATTTGTTAGCAGTATTGAAGAAATGACTAATGATATGCAACAAAAACCTGTTGATTTACATAATATAATAAACCAAATTATAGCTAATGATACCAATACTCACATTATAAAAAATAATATTCCCAAAAAGGTAATCATTATTGGAGATGATTTTTATTTGATTTCTTTATTCCAAAACTTATTGGATAATGCTAAAAAATATTCTCCAAAAGGATCTACCATTAACTTTTATATTGAAAATCATATAAGTAAAGTGATTTTATGCGTCTCTGATGAAGGAATAGGTATTGCAGATAAAGAAAAATTAAAAATTTTTGATAGATTTTATAGAACAGAAGATGAAGATACTAGAAATTCTAAGGGTACTGGACTGGGTTTGTTTTTGGTATATCAAATTGCTAAAATGCATGGAGGAAAAATTATTTGTAAAAATAACTTACCTAATGGTTCTATTTTTGAACTTTATTTGAAAAAAGAAAATGGATAAAAAAACGGCATTAATAATTTTAGATGGATGGGGCATAGGAACTAAGGATGAATCTGATGGAGTTCATCTTGCTAAAACTCCATTCTTTGATCATCTTATGAAAAATCATCCAAATGCTCAATTGAAAACATTTGGGAAAGAAGTTGGATTGCCCAATGGACAAATGGGTAATTCAGAAGTTGGGCACTTAAATATTGGTGCTGGAAGAGTAGTTTATCAAGATCTATTGAGAATAAATAATGCTATTAAGGATGGTAGTTTTTTTAAAAATAAACAACTTTTAAAGGCTATTAATATTGCCAATAAGAACAACTCAGATATTCATCTGATGGGATTAGTTTCTCAAGGAGGGGTTCACTCTTCTTTAAATCATTTATTATCATTATGTACTTTTTTAAAAGAAAATTTTAAAGGGAAGGTATTTATTCAAGGGTTTACAGATGGAAGAGATTGCAGCCCTAATTCTGGGATTTCTGCATTTGACAAGTTAGAAAAGCATATTTTAAAAAGCAATATTTCAATTTCATCAATAATAGGTCGATATTATGCAATGGATAGAGATCAAAGGTGGGAAAGAATACAAAGAGCTTATAATCTACTAATAAAGGGCGAAGGAGTTCTAAAAAAAGATTGTCAATCTGCTTTTAAAGAGAGCTATGATAAAGAAATTACTGATGAGTTTTTAGAGCCTGTTAAAATTAATAATCTAGAGGGTACTATAAAGAAAAATGACGTTGTTATATGCTTTAATTTTAGGACCGATAGATGTAGACAAATTACTACAGCCTTAACACAAAAAGATTTTATAGACTTCAATATGCATTCTAAATCACTACATTATTTTACCATGACCAACTACGACAGGACTTTTAGAAATATTGAAGTTATTTATGACAAAGAAAATTTGGAGATGACTCTGGGAGAAGTTCTCAGCAACAATAATAAAAAGCAATTAAGAATAGCTGAAACTGAAAAATATCCTCATGTAACTTATTTTTTCAGTGGAGGGAGAGAAGAAAAATTTAAAGGAGAATCTAGGATTGTTGTTAATTCTCCAAAAGTAGCAACATATGATTTGAAGCCTGAAATGAGTGCTGAACAAGTGAAATCAAGTGCCATAAATTTTATTAAAGATCATTTGCCTGATTTTATATGTTTAAATTTTGCTAATCCAGATATGGTTGGCCACACAGGGATTCCAGCAGCAATTATAAAAGCATGTGAAAAAGTGGATCAATGTCTAGAACAACTTTTTGAGTGTCTAGATGAGTATAATTATTCTGTGATTATAATTGCCGATCATGGTAATGCTGATAAAATGATAAATGATGATGGTTCATCTCATACTGCTCATACTCTAAATATGGTACCAATTATTGTTTTTGACAAAGATATTCAATCTATAAAAAATGGTAAACTAGCTGATATAGCACCTTCATTACTAAGCTTAATGAATATAAAAAAGCCTAAAGAAATGTCTGGGAATAGTCTTATTTAGATTAATTTCTTATGATTTGAACTTGTCCAATTATCCCTCTATTATTTATATTAATGTCTTTATAGTCAAACTTTTCTGATTCTGGGTTGATAAAATAATAATAAAGACCTTCATTCAATTCCTCTCTGCTCATGTAGTGGGTTCCATCCCAATCATTTTGATAATTTTCGTTTTCATAAACCAACTGTCCCCATCTGTTATAAATCATCAAACTAGGGTTAGGATACTGGTCTAAATTAATTGGAATAAAAAAGTCATTTTCCCCATCGTTATTGGGAGTGAAAACATTAATTTTTTCTATGGGGCATTGAACCCAAACCATGCAACTATCATGAACCTCTTGGTTACAATTGTCATAAACTGAAAGGGAATATAATTCTGTATTTTGAGGAGACACAATTATGCTATCTGAATTACTGCCGTTTGACCAATTAATAGAAATTGGTTCAAGTCCCCCATCGAGATTACTATTAATTAAGGCAACTTCCCCAATTTGATCGCAAATATTGATACTATCTGCAACATTTATTTGTAAAGGAGTATAATCGCTGATATAAATTATTGCACTGGAGGAATCTAATTGACCAGAGCAATCTTCATAAACCACATTAAGAACTACCGTTTCTGTATTTTCAGAAATAGAATCTAAAATTGGATTAATAAAAATGGTGTCAACTAACTGTCCTGATGGGATTACCAAACTATCAATAATAGTGTCATAGTCCAGGCCCATTATGGCAGTTCCATTAAAATCAAAACGAACTGTAAAATCTCCCAAAGTGTCTGTTCTTTCAAAATTAAAATATGCGGAGTTACAACCTTCATACAATAGGGTATCACTATTTGCAATTCCACTAGAAAGACCAATAGTATTATTGGATGAAAAACTCCCAGCTTCTAAAAAAACCCATGAATCTAGACTTGAATCAGAGCCATCTGCAATCGCTAGTCTAATATGGTATGTTTCCCCACATTGTACCACTACATTTGCTTGAAACTTTTGAGTGAATCCATTACAAGATAATGTTTGAAAAACATTGGTGTTATTGATGTAATAATTGCTATTAATTATATTATTAATCGAGCTTATTGTTATTGGTAGCGGAGGGTTTGAATTTGGCACATTAGCAATATTTATGGATCCATTGGGGAAACCAGCAGGAGCTGAATAGGGACCTGTAATTCCTGGCCCAGAAATAAAAAATCCAAAAACATCGTTGTATTGACTATTAACCCATGTGAGATATTCATTGGATCCAAAAATATAATCAAAAGTTAGAGAATCGGAGTTAGGAATAAAATCAAACTCAAGTAGCGCGACATCAAAAATACCTGATACCGAGAAAGATTGACCAATTAGTCCAGGCACACTATTTGCAACGTTTAACAGATCAGGGTCACTCACATTATTAATAGGCATATTTATAAACCCACTAAAATTAGGATCTAAAGCATTTATATCCCCTGTAGAGATGACAATACCACTATCCATATTCAAATTAGTATTCAATGCATTGAAAAATCCAATTTGTATAGCATCTCCCATAAAAGAATGGTTGGTAGAGCTTACCCCACCACCGAGTAAAATATTATCAACTAATGAAATTGCTGTATTGAATGGAGCTGAATTATCTACTTCAATCTGAGTGTAAAAGTTTTGGTAAAACCAAAATAAAAACGATAGGATGAAAATTTTTTTCCCCAATTTAAAACTATTAATTTTTTCTAAAGTTAATAATCTATAAAATACGCTTAGACATCTTAAGGTTTAGTAAATAAATCTTTAAATTAGGTTGTTTTATTTTAAGCTTCTAAAATTTAATTATTATGACTCAAGAATATATTAATGAAAATAAAAATAGATTTTTAAATGAGTTATTTGAATTCATAAAAATCCCATCTGTTAGTGCGGATATGAAATTTAAAGACGATGTCCTAAAAGCAGCTAATTTTTTGGAGAGTAATCTTAATCAAATTGGAGCTGATAATGTCCAAATATTTCCTACAGATGGGTATCCAATTGTCTATGCTGAGAAGATTATTGACCAAAGTCTTCCTACAGTTTTGGTATATGGTCATTATGATGTCCAACCTGCAGATCCTTATGAATTATGGGATTCCGATCCTTTCGATCCAGTGATTAAAAAAACCAAGATACATCCAGAAGGTGCTGTTTTTGCAAGAGGAGCTTGTGACGACAAAGGTCAAATGTTCATGCATTTAAAAGCATTTGAAGCAATGTATAAATCAGGTGAACTTTTCTGTAATGTTAAGTTTATGTTTGAAGGAGAAGAGGAAGTAGGGTCATCAAATCTAGAGAAGTTTGTTCGTTCAAATGTAGAGCTATTAAAGTCCGATGTAGTCTTAGTTTCTGATACTGGCATTATAAATAATACTACGCCTTCAATTTGTGTTGGATTAAGAGGGCTAAGCTATGTAGAAGTGGAAGTTACAGGACCTAATAGAGATCTTCATTCTGGATTATATGGTGGAGCAGTAGGTAATCCAATAAATGTTTTATCTAAAATGATAGCTTCGCTTCACAATTCGGATGGCAGTATTAATATTCCAGATTTTTATAAAGATGTCCTTCAGGTTTCTCAATCCGATAGAAATGAATTAGCCAAAGCTCCATTCAACATAAATGAATACAAGTCAGACTTAGATGTAAGTGATGTTTTTGGTGAAGAAGGGTATTCAACGAATGAAAGAAATTCTATTAGACCATCGCTAGATGTTAATGGAATATGGGGAGGGTATACGGGTGAAGGAGCTAAAACAGTTCTTCCATCAAAAGCCTATGCCAAAATTTCAATGAGACTTGTCCCAAATCAAAGCTCCTCAACAATTACACACCTTTTTGAAAAACATTTTAAAAGTATCGCCCCAGATTACGTAAAAGTAAAAGTTACTCCACATCATGGTGGAGAAGGAGTAGTTATACCTACAAATTTTCCTGCTTTCTTAGCGGCTAAAAGCGCAATGGAAACTACTTTTGGTAAAATTCCGATCCCAGTTAGAAGTGGTGGAAGCATTCCAATAGTCCCTATGTTTGAAGAAGTTTTGGGTTTAAAAACAATCCTTTTAGGTTTTGGATTAGATTCTGATGTTATCCATTCTCCAAACGAGCATTTTGGACTATTTAATTTTTATAAAGGGATTGAAACTATTCCCCATTTTTATAAAAACTATGCTTCATTGATGTCTAAATAAAATGAGAAATTTATTACTATTCTTTTTGATGTGTTCTTTAATTGCCTGTAAAGTATATAAACCCATACAGTTTAAAGGAATTGAAGATTATTCTTTTTCTTCTGATAAAGGATGTAATCCTATTTGTGTTACCCTTGGTCTTTACAATCCAAACCCATTTAACGTATCTTTTAAGTCAGCTCTCATACAGGCCAATTTAGATAACGACGATTTAGGCTTTTTGAAATTAAATAAACCTTCTATTTTGAAAAAAAATGATGTCTCGTTTCTTGAATTATCTATTGATTCTGACGCTCAGAAAATTCAACCCATGCTGTCTGGATTTTTAAATTATTTTATTGGAAACGATATAGTACTTTTTATTGAAGGAGTGATTAAAGTAAAAGCTTTGGGGCTCTCAAAAGAAATTCAAGTTAAAAAGTCTTTTAAATTGAAAAAATAGAGAAATATTACTGCGTAAATCTATTACGTACTTGTTTTAGATATTTGAGTTGTTTTTAAAACTTAATTATGACAACAGAAAATTATTCTAAAACTCTTTTTAAAGTTAATTACATAATCTATGAAAAGAATGATAGCGCGGTACTACTGGATGGTGTAGTATACATTAATAATAAATCTTACTACACATCTATACCTTTAGATATAGTAAGGTTTACTCATATATGCGAACAAATTATTGGATTAAAAAAAACCAACTTAATGTGGTCGCTACTACTTAAAAATAATGATCAAGTTTCTGAAATTATTCCAAATGAATATTTAGGACATCCTATGATTTTTTCAGACAATTTATCTTTTATTAACTCTTATTTATTCAAACTTAAAACAGCATAAATGAAAACATTAGCAATTTCAAAAAATATAGCATTCATATTACCAAAAATGGGAATTATGACACACTTAGTAGAACTTACAAGATACGATTATATTTATATAAAAGATAGCCTTAAGACCAATGATATCCTTCAAATTGAGTCAGATAAAAGCAGGTTTTGGGAAGAAAACTCCCTCGCAGTATATTATAAAGAGTTTAAGTTGGGTTACCTTAACAGTTCAATAAATAAAGTAGTTCAAAAAATGATTAACAAATATGGAGATGTTAAAGTAATTCTAAAAAACAAGCCCAAAGGTCATAATCCATTTGAAGGCATTGATATTTTGATTCAAATTGGATAATTATTTTGACAACCAAAAACTTGGGTTTACAGTACTCATACCACTAGCAAGAATTCTCCAAATTTCAAAATGTGATTCTGAAATTCCGGACTCTTTTGCTAATAACTTACCAAGTTTATCTTTAGGCTTTACATAATCTCCTTTCTTTACATAAACTTCTTGTAAATTGGCATAGACAGTTCTATACTCACCGTGACTGACCATAACAACCCTTCCTGCTCCAGGAATAATTAATACACTTGTTACCTTTCCTTCAAAAACAGCTCTAACATTTGCATTTTTTGATGTAGTAATATCTACGCCATTATTATCAACGAAAGCAGTAGTTACTAAATGATGCTGATGTCTGCCATATTTACTTGTTATTTCCCCTCTTTCAACCGGCCAAATTAACCTTCCCTTATTTTTGTTAAAGTTTTTTGATATTGCTATACCCTCTGGAGTTAAAGCGAATTTAGCTTTCTTCAATTTTTCTAGTGCTTTTATTTCATTTTCAATTGCTTTTTTGACTGCTTTTGCAATTTCGTTTCTTTTCTTATTATTTATTTCTAACTCAGCTGCTAGATTTTCTTCGTTATTGCGAATTTTATCAAGAGAAATTAATTGTAAATTTTTATCGGACTGATAATTTAATTTTTCTTTTTTCTTTATTTCTAAAAGGTCTTTTTTCTTTTTTATCTCTTCATTTAGTTCTTCTTTTTTTACAGCCAAATTATTTTGAGTTTTTTTAATTCTATCAATTTGTTTTAAGCGATAATCTTTATAATGCTGAATATATTTCATTCTGTGGAAGGCTTCAGAAAATGTTGATGCTGAAATTATATAAAGAAATTTATAATTTGGATCCCTATTTTTAAAGGCATATAAAAGCATTTTTTTATACTCCTCTCTTAGAATTTTATTGGTATTTACAAGAGAATTAACCTGTCTGTTAATTTCCTGTATTTTTTCATCCATTTTTCTTAATTGAAAATTATAATTATCAATAAGTTTTTGACGATATTTTATCTGTCTATTAACAATATTAATTTCACTAAGAGTTAATTTTTTAGTGGCTCTAGTTTGATCAATTAAAACTTTTGTATGCTCAATTTTTTCAAGTAGTATTTTTTCTTGTTTTTTAAGTATTTCACTTTTTTTTTGACCTAAAAGAGGGTTAGAATTTACAATTCCGAATAATAATATTGATATGAAAAAAATGACTTTATTCATTGAAATTCAATAATTTATAGTCGCTATTAATCTTATTAAACGGAAATTTTTGAGTAAGATCATATTTTGTAGCTCTAAAATCAATAGTAATATTATATATAGTTTCGGAGTTACTGAGTTCTATTTCAATATTCATTGGAGTTGAATATCCATTTATATCTTCTCTATTTTTATAAACAATATTTATTTGAGAATTATTTTCTGGAAAAATTAAATTAACTCTTTTGCACTTAAACGTAAAGGGATTAATCCAAGATTGGTAAATATAATTGACTGGCTTTTTATTCTTGCTGGAAGTGATTCTCTTAGTTTTTCTAGGTCTATGAGATAATAAATGATATTCATTTTTTTCAAAATGTGAAATAAATTTATCATCTAAATATTTTAAAAAAGACCCACCAATTATCACTTCTTCAATAAGATCATATGAAAAGGATAAATTAGTCAAATCATTTAGCTTATTAATGGGTCCATCAAAAAATAATTTTTCTGGATATTCAATAGTCATTTTTACAGAATCTTTTGTAAATAATGTCCTAAAAATTTTCTTTTTATATTTTGTAATATTAATCCAAATGACACTATCAATTTTTGATCTTATATAAATCTCAACTTCCTGACTCTCATCTTCATTAATACTTATCAATGAATTCCCCCTTGTTCTAATCCAATTAGGATTTATTTCATTAGATTTGATGGAATCCAAAAGCTTCTTTTCATTAAGGATTTTCCCTGTTTTTTCATCCTCTACATTTTTAATTGTTGAGCATGAAAAACAAAATATTAACCCAATGATTAAAATTTTTATACTATTCAATAAACCTATTTTCACTAATCTTTTGAATTAATTTTTTTGAATATTCACCAGTTTCTCTAGCCTTTTTCCAAAATAATAAGGCCCCGTCTTTTTTATTAAGTTTAAATAATGCATCTCCATAGTGCTCAAGAACTTCTCCAGACCTCTCATTACTATAAACCACTGCTTTAAATAATTCTTTTTCAGAAAGAGAATATTTTCCCATTTGAAATAATACCCATCCATAGGTGTCGCAGTAGCTTGCAATATTGGGGAATTTATCTAAAACTATTAATATTAACTCCTCTGCTCGTTGAAGATTTGTTTTTCTTAATGCTAAATAATAGCTGTAATTATTTAAAAGGATTAGATTTTTTGGATTTAAAGCTATTGACATTTCATAATAATCAAAGCATTTCTCAAATTTGTTTTGTTTGTAATAAACATTGCCAATTTCATGTAGAAAATCACTCTCTAATATAGAATCGGTCATAACGAGTTCCCTTCCTAGGTAAAGAAATTTTAAGGATTCATCTAATTGTTCATTATTTGAAAGGCTAATTCCCATAGCTAAGTAAGGAAATGGTTGATTGGGATGACTTTCAATTGCAGCTTTGGCATCTTTAACGGCAATATCAAATTTTCCTCTAGAAATTGTTGAAGAAATTAGTTGAATCCAACCGTCAATTGGAAGAGAATTAATATTTAGTGATTTCCTTAAAAAATAGCACGCTGTATCTTCTTTTCCTTGCATCATTTTAAGATTACCCAAAATTAGAAGCACATCACTGTTGTTAGGGTGTTCTTTAAGAAAGTTGTGAATTAGGTTAGATGTTTCAAATAAAGAGTAAGGACTATTTTTATCATAAAAAATTTGTAATAGCATTTGTTTTTTTAAGCTTTCTTCAACTTCTTTTGATTTCATAACATATAGTAGCTCTAAATATCCTTCTATGAATTTTCTTTTTTTATAATAATGTTGGAATAAAGAAAGCCTCACCAATCCATTTGAAGAATCTATCTTCATCATATCATCTAATAAAATTTTGGCTTTAACAGACTGATTTATATTTTCATAATATTCAGCTAACAAACCTAAGATTCTTAAATTAGTTGAATCTTCATTAATTAAATTGTCCAGTTCAATAATAGCTTTTTTCTTGTTTTTTAAGTAAACATATATCTGATGTTTTTGGATTGAAAGGTCTTCATTAATTCCTATATCTTTTTCTATCTCATTTAAGATTTCAATTGCTTGTTTATATTTTTTATTAGCTAGTAGCTCTTCTGTTAAGGAGAATAAGTAAGTTATTTTTTCTGGTTTTAGTTCTTTCAATTTTGTAAAAGATTCTACACTTTTTTTATGATTGCCTATTTCTTTATATAGAGTGGCAAGGTTTGCTAAATACCATTCATTCTCATTATTGATATTAACAGCTTTATGGGCATATTCTAATGCAACCAAAGGTTGGTTTAAACTTCTATAAATTCCTGAAAGTTCAAAATTGACCACTCCACTATTGGGGTTGATTTCCAAACATTTTTTATAAATCGAGTCTGCTGCATATAAGTCACCACTTATCTTTGATCCTGTTGCTTGAATAAGAAATTTTGAGAATACTCTTTCATCGAAAGACTCTTTTTTCTGAGCTTTGGCATTAAAAATTAATATCAATGTGTAAAGAGTAAAAAATAGTATTAGAGGTAACCTCATAAGCAACTTTAATAAATTAGTTTTCACCTGTACTTCCAAAACCACTTTCTCCTCTGTCACTACTTTTTAGTTTTTCAGTTTCAATAAAAATAGGAAATTCATGTTTTGCAATAATTATTTGTGCTATTCGATCACCATTATTTACAGTAAATATATCCTTAGAAAGATTGATAAGTATGACCCCAATATCTCCTCTATAGTCTGAGTCAATTGTTCCTGGAGAGTTTAGAACAGCAATACCATTTTTTAAAGCCAAGCCACTGCGAGATCTAACTTGGGCTTCATAACCTTGAGGTAATTCTAACTTTAGTCCCGTGGGAATTAATTTCCTTTCAAAAGGTTTAATAATAATAGTATCATTTATAAAAGCCCTTAAATCTGCTCCTGCTGATCCTTGAGTTTCAAGTTTAGGGTTGGGATGTCCTGAACTATTTACAATTTTTATTTTTTTCATCTTCTATTTTAAACGATCTTACTAAATGGTTTTTCAATAATTAAAACCAAAATTAGAAAACTAATCAATAGGAAAGTGTGATAACCATATTGAAGAAGACTAAGATTTTGTGTTGGATTAATTGGAATACTTAAAATGTAAATTAAAATTCCTGAACCCATATATATAAAAAACTTCCTTAAGTTGTAGGGAACTTTATAATGTTTTTGACCAAGAAAATAACTTAGAATCATCATACAGCCATAGCACGATAGAGTAGCATAAGCAGATGCCAAATAACCATATTTTGGAATTAATAAAAAATTAATAGCTACAGTTACTAAAACCCCAAATCCAGATATGTAGGCTCCATAAATAGTTTTATCTGATAATTTATACCAAATGGATAAGCTAGTATAAATACCAAGAAAAATATTAGCACCCAATAGTATAGGAACAACATTTAAACCTTCCCAATAATCAGGATTATTTATAAAATATTTAAATAATTGAAGATAAAGAGTAATTACTAAAAATATAAATACTAACATGATTGTAAAATAATTCATCACTTTGGATAGGGTTTCTTTAGAATTCTTATTTACTTCATCTTTAAAGAAAAAGGGTTCAGAAGCATATCTAAATGCTTGAATAAACATACTAATAATCATAGTGATTTTATAATTTGCACCATAAATCCCATTTTGAGATAGTGCGAGTTTTAAAGATTCTGTCCTGCTAATTCCGGACTCTAAATACTGACTATATAAAATCTCTTTTAACATAGCTCTGTCTAAGGTCTCATTGATAACATAGGCTAGCCCTACTAAAAGCATTGGTCCAGAATATTTTAGCATGGACCTTATAATTGAAAAATCAAAATTGCCGCTAAAATTCATTTCAGAAATTAATGCCAAAAATTTAATGATACTTGCAATTAAGTTGGAAATAAAAACGTAACCTACTCCAATTTCAGGATTATAGAGGGAGTCTATTATCCAATTAGAATAACCATTATCATGATTAACTTTACAATAAAGGATAAAAAATAAGTTTAAACTTATATTGACACCAACATTCAAAAAATTAATAAGTGCAAATTTTTTCGCTTTTTCTTTAAGTCGGAGTTGTGCTAAGGCCATTGAAGAGATTGCATCGATACCTACTATCATACCAAACCAAATAATATATTCGGCATGTTCAGGATATTTAAGTAGATTGGCAATATCCTGAGAAAATATACTTACTATTAAAATGAAAAAGGAAGAAGTTGAAAGAATGGAGAACAAAGTATTACTATATACTTGATTAAAGTTGTTTTTATTCTCATTAGAAAATCGAAATAATGCGGTTTCCATTCCATAAGTTAGTAGCACTACTAAAAAAGCAACGTAGGCATACATCTCTGTAATTATTCCATATTGCTCGTTAGAAAATTGGATTACATATAATGGAGTTAGCAGAAAATTAAGAAATCGACCTATAATGCTACTTGATCCATAAATAGCTGTTTGACCTATTAATTTTCTAATCGAACTCAATAGTTAAAAATTTGGTCTTCTTTTTTCCAAAAAAGCTTGGGTCCCTTCTATAAATTCATCACTTTGGAAACAATTTCCAAAAGATTCAATTTCTTCATTATATCCATTTAAATCTTTATTATAACCAGCATTTATTGATTTTATAGCAGCTGCAATTGCATTGGGAGAGTTTTTCATTATTTGTTTTGAAATTTCAAAACATTTTGCAATTAAGTTTTCTTGAGATACTAAGTGATTAATTAGCCCATATTCTAAGGCTTGGTTGGAGTTGATCATTTGGGCAGTGGTTATTAACTCTAATGCCTTTCCTTTTCCAATAAGTTGAGCAAGTCTCTGAGTTCCTCCATATCCCGGAATTAACCCTAAACTTACTTCAGGAAGCCCCATTTTAGCATTTTCAGAAGCTACTCTAATATGACATGCCATAGCTAGTTCTAGTCCACCTCCTAAGGCAAATCCATTAATTGCAGCTATAACTGGCTTAGAGAAATTTTCAATTAAGTTAAATAACTTGACTTGACCATTTTTTGCTAATTTTTTACCTTGCTCTTTAGAAAAATTGGAAAATTCCTTAATGTCTGCTCCAGCAACAAAAGCTTTTTCCCCTTCGCCAATTATAATTATTACTTTAACATTATTGTTATGGTCGATTTCTTCAAATTGTTGATGAAGCTCTTCGATTGTTTCATTATTTAAAGCATTGAGTTGGTCAGGTCTATTAATTTTAATTAATCCAATACCATTTTCAACTTTAAATAATATATTTTTTCTTTTCATAATAAATGTTGTTATAAAATTAGGATTAATAGTTCACAAATAATAAAAACAAAATTCTTTAACTACTTAATTATTATTTTGAACTAAAAAATTGAGTCTTAATTAATTGTAATAGATAAATAAAAAACCAATAAAAAGATATCATTAATACAGACTTTTTTAATATAATCAAAAGTAAATTTCCAAAAAATCCAGAAATAAATATTGTAAAATATATTTGGTATAATAGAATTAAAAAAGATACTAATATGTGAAAGTAGATTCTTTTTTTAGTCAAAATAAGCAATTAAGGAATAAAAATGTTTTTTTCAGTTGTACTCATTTCAACGATGTTAATAACACCCATAAAAACACCATCTATTTCAACATCTAAAACTGCAAAACCAGCTTGGCCATCTTGATATCTATCAGAAAAATCAAAACTAGCAGAACCATTGTCTCTCGTTATTTTTTGAACATCAATTAAGGGCACATTGGAGCCATTGGATGGGTCATAAAATAATCGAACATTTGCATCTGCAATAGGATCATTAGTATTGTTGTCTAAAACAGTAATAATTGCCAAAGTCTTTTCTTGTTTATAACATGAAAAAAGTAAAGCAAAGCTTATAAATAAACTTACAAATATGAATATCCTGTCAAATGCTTTTCTAAAGTTCACTTAATTTTGTATAAGTTTGGTTTTTTTTAAATTGCAATTTAAAAAATTTTAAGATTTAATTATTGATGATTTCTATTACTAAAAATATTTTTAAAGTTCAAAGATCCATTATTCTTTTGATGGCAATTAATATCAACACTTTGTTTTCTCAAGAATCTACCCAAACCATCTCTGAAGAAACATATATTAATATGGAAACTTCATTGGGAATGGTGACAATAAAGCTTTATAATAAAACCCCTCTTCATAAAATTAATTTTTTGAAATTAGTTAAAGAAGGTTTTTATGACGGAGTAAAATTTCATAGAGTCATTAAGGGATTTATGGCTCAAGCAGGTGATCCTAATTCTAAGATTAATGATTTCAATGGTCAACTCGGTCAGAAAAGCTTCGGTGAAACCATACCTGCAGAATTTATTTCTGAATATATTCATAAAAAAGGTGCTTTGGCAGCGGCAAGAATGGGAGATAATGCTAACCCTGAAAAAAAATCAAGTGGAAGTCAGTTCTACTTAGTGCAAGGGAAAACCTATTCTGAACTGCAGCTAAAGCAAATGGAACAAAAAATCAATCAACAACAAGAAAATGGTTTAATTGGAAAATTTCTGAAAAAATCTGAAAATGTTCATTATATGAATCAAATAAAATATTGTCAACAAAATCGTCTTAATGACAGTCTAAATATGCTCATTCAAGAAATTAAATCTCAAGTTATTAAAGAAGAAGAAAATAAATTTTCATTTTCAAAAGATGCAATAGAAACCTATAAATCTATAGGAGGAACTCCCTTTTTAGATAATGGATATACCGTTTTTGGTGAAGTTGTTGAAGGGTTAGAAATTATTGATAGTATATGTTCTGTGCCAACTTTAACAGGTGATGTTCCAGTAAAACCTTTAATAATTTTATCAACTAAAATTAAAGAATAACATGATTGAGGATATAAATAAAATAAATAATGAAGTTCAATCTTTTGTTAGTAGTTCCTTAGATGAGATAGAAAATTTTAGAATTTTGTTTTTGGGTAAAAAAGGTAAAATCACTTTATTATTTAATAATTTTAAATTAGTACCAATTAGTGAAAAAAAAGAATTTGGAAGACAACTCAATATTTTAAAGAAAAATGCATTAAATAAAGTTGAAGAACTAAAGTCTTCATTAGTGAAAAATTCCTCAAAACCAAAATCTAATACTGATTTCACAATACCTGGTCAACCAAATGATATTGGTTCCAGACACCCCATAACAATAATTAGAGATAGAATAATTAATATTTTCTCTCACATTGGCTTTTCTATTTCAGAAGGTCCGGAGATTGAAGATGATTGGCATAATTTCACAGCACTTAACTTTCCAGAAGAACATCCAGCAAGAGATATGCAAGATACTTTTTTTATAAATCAAGATATAGCTTTGAGAACACATACATCTTCAGTTCAAGTAAGAGTAATGGAAAAAAACCAACCACCCATTAGAACTATATCACCAGGTAGAGTTTACAGGAACGAAGCTATTTCGGCAAGAGCACATTGTTTCTTTCATCAAGTTGAAGGTCTTTATATTGATAAAGATGTTTCATTTGCAGATATGAAGCAAACCCTAATGTATTTTACCAAAGCCATGTTTGGAAATGAAACTAAAATTAGATTGAGACCATCCTATTTTCCTTTTACAGAACCGTCTGCTGAAGTTGATGTTTCATGTACTATTTGTAAAGGCAAGGGTTGTAATGTTTGCAAATATTCAGGTTGGCTAGAAATTATGGGATGCGGGATGGTTGATCCTAATGTTTTGGAAAATTGTAAGATTGATCCAAATCTTTACAGCGGTTATGCCTTTGGAATGGGTGTTGAACGAATAGCTCAGTTAATATATGAAGTCAATGATCTAAGACTTTATTCAGAAAATGATTTAAGGTTTTTAAAACAATTTAGTTCAGATTCGTTTTAATTTATCTCATGTTCCCATTTATGTTGATTCATCTCTTCTAAGCAGTATCTCAATAGATCAATACAGTTTTTTACATCTTTTTTATGCACCATTTCTATAACTTGGTGGATATGTCTAGTTGGAATTGAAAAAGCACCAGCAATAGATCCACCTGGTGTCATTCTTTGAATATTTGCAGTATCAGTTCCTCCAGCAGTAAGTATTTCATTTTGCCATAAAATTTTATGAGAATCAGCTGTTTTCCTCATGAATTGAATCATTCTATTATCACAAATTGTGCTAGCATCCATAATCTTTATTGCTACACCATTTCCTAAGGATGTTATTTTCTCATGTTCCCCTGCTCCTGGCACGTCATAAGCAATAGTAGTGTCTAACCCTAAGCCAAAATCAGGTTTTATTTTTTGTGTTGCTACTTGTGCTCCTCTTATTCCAACTTCTTCTTGTACTGTAAATACAGCGTAGGTGTCAAAAGCTGGACTTTTTAATTTTTTTAAAGATTCTATTAGAATAAATACAGACACCCGATTGTCTAAACTTTTACAATTAAGACAATCCCCCATTTCAATAAGACCTCTTTCTCTAGTTACTGAATCTCCAACAGAAATTATTTTTTTGATTTCAGATTTTTTAAGACCAAGATCAATGTAGTAATCATTAATTTTAGGTACCCTATTTTTTTCTTCGTTGGTCATAACATGAATGGGCTTAGAACCCATAACCCCAATTACATCTTTTTTGCCATGTACCACAACTCTTTGTGCAGTCAAGGTTTTAGGATCAAAGCCACCCAGTGGATGAAATTTTAAAAATCCTTTTTCATTTATATGAGTTACAATAAAACCAATTTCATCCATATGAGCTCCAATCATAACAGATTTTGAAGAATCTTCCCCTTTCTTTAAGGCAATTATATTACCCATATTATCGATTTCAATTTTATCTACAAACCCATCAATTTCCTTAAGAACCAAATCTCTAACTCTGTTTTCAAAACCAGGCGCCCCAGGAGTTTCACATATTTTTTTTAATAAATTAACGTTAATCATTTATTCTATATAACTTAATTTGAGCATGTTGGTCTTTCCGTTTTCTCCAAGAGGAATACTAGCTGTATTCACAATTAAATCTCCACTTTCAACGTAATCATCATTTTTTAGAAGATGCATAATATCAGCAATAGTATGATCAGTACTTATTGTTTTATCATAATAAAAAGTACTTACACCCCAAACAAGAGATAATGTACTTAATAGTTTTTTATTACTTGAGAAAACAAAGATCTCAGATTTAGGCCTTTGACTTGAAATTTTATAAGCAGTATATCCTGAATGAGTCATGGTAATAATTGCTTTTGCTTCAACTCTATGAGACAGTCTGCAAGCATTAAAACATATGGAGTCTGTAATAAATCTTTCGTTATTTTTTTTAGGTAAAGTCTCTTTAACGTAAATGTTTTCATACTTAGACTCAACTTCATTAATTATTCTAGACATTATTTTAATAACTTGTACAGGATGTTTACCAACAGATGTTTCCCCACTTAACATAACAGCATCAGCTCCGTCCATAACAGCATTGGCCACATCATTAACTTCCGCTCTGTTTGGAGTAATATTATCCATCATACTTTCCATCATTTGAGTAGCAATAATTACTGGCTTCGCCATGTCTTTTGCTAAGGCAACAATTTGTTTTTGAATTATAGGAACTGTTTCTAATGGTATTTCAACCCCCAAATCTCCTCTTGCCACCATAACTGCATCAGTTTCGCTTAGAATACCAGTTAAATCACTAACTGCTTCAGGCTTTTCTATTTTTGCTATAATTTTAGCTTCACCATTATGGCTATTAATAAGATGTCTTAGCTCTATTACTTCCCTAGCTGATCGAACAAAAGAAAAACCAATCCAGTCTACCTTTTGTTCTAAAGCTATAATTAAATCTGATCTATCTTTTTCAGTTAAACTGGCAATATTGATATTGGTATCAGGAAGATTAAGTCCTTTTTTCGAAAATAATAATCCACCAGCTACTACTTTTGTTTTAACAGTATCTTTTAAATTAGTTTCGACAACTTCAAGATGAATTTTACCATCATCTAATAAAACTTTTTCTCCTTTTTTAACATCTTTTGGAATTCGCTCAATGAAAATTTGAGCAGCTAGAGGGTAATCATGATTTTCAAGAGTAGTTAAATAAAAATCTTCTTCATTTTTCAGCAGAAGACCATCTTCAGGCATGTTGCCAATTCTAATTTTAGGGCCTTGTAAATCAGCTAAAATTGCAGAATGAGTTCCTAATTCATTATCAACTAATCTAATTTTATTAATTGCTTCTATATGATCTTCATGGGAACCATGAGAAAAATTGACTCTAAAAACATTTACTCCTTCTTTAATCATTGATTTTAAAGTGCTGGTTTCTGATGTTGCTGGTCCAATCGTCGCAACAATTTTGGTTCTTTTACTCATATTAAAAAATTAAATTTTCTTTAGATTTTAGTTGTTTTACAACAACATGATTTGCTGTTAATATAAATGGAATGCTTCTTAGCTTATTTAAATAGAGTTTATAAGATTTTTTTTCATCAGATTTAATCATTAAAAAAAAATCGAAGTGTGACTTTTCCGGAATTAGCCATGTTCTCTGGCATTTATTGGATATTAGGTAATATTGATCAGAATTATATTGATCAATGTAAGAATAGATTGAGAAGTTGGCGTCTGGCTTAGATTCCTTACTAAAAATCAATTCAATATCATCACTTGCCTTAGAAAGACTTAAGTTTAGAGTACTATTAACAGCCCAACAAAGGCGATAATCTTTTTCATGACAACAAATGCCAAGTAAATTAAAGTCAAATTCGTACTCTTCTTCTAGCAAATACTTCATATTTAAGCATCTAAATTAAATGATTTAACTTCAAAAAATTAATAATTCTGCATTAAAAATTTTGATAATTCAAAAAGCTGATTTTCTTTAAATTTTCCTGACATTAGCTGAATTCCAAATGGTAAATTATTACTATGCTTACCAATAGGTAAAGATATAGCTGGTAATCCAACAATATTGGCATGAACTGTAAAAATGTCTTGTAAATACATTGTTACTGGGTCTTCAATTTCACCAATATTAAATGCAGTAGTTGGAGTAGTTGGGAATAACAAAACATCATTTTTTTCTAGCATTTGAAAAGTTTTTTGTGAAATTAGCCTTCTAACTTTTTGTGCTTTTGTAAAATAGGCATCATAATATCCAGAGCTAAGAACAAAGTTACCCAGCATGATCCTACGCTTTACTTCAATTCCAAATCCCTCAGATCTAGTATTTTCATAAGTAGTATTAATATCGCTTGAATCGTAAGACCTTAATCCAAAATGAGCACCATCGTACCTAGATAAATTTGAACTTGCTTCAGCAGTACTAAGAACATAATAAGTTGGAACAATATATTCTAAGTAAGGAAATTTTAAAAGTTCAATATGATGACCCTTAGACTTTAAGTTTTCTATTACAGATAAAGTTTTTTCTTTTATTTCTGGGTCCAAGTTCTTGAAATTCAAATAATCTTCAGGAATTCCAATATTTAATTTTTTATCAACATTATTAATGGTTTTTTTATTGGGTTTTTTTATTGAAACTGTGCTATCAAATTTATCAGCCCCACTAATAACATGACTAATTAAACAAGTGTCATCAATATTTTTCGAAAAAACACCAATTTGATCAAAGCTTGATCCGTATGCAATTAATCCATTTCTCGATACTCTTCCGTAAGTTGGCTTGAAACCAACAACTCCACAAAATGAGGCTGGCTGCCTAACTGAGCCTCCCGTATCAGATCCTAAAGTAGCGTTACATAATCTTTCAGCAACAGCGGCAGCAGAACCTCCCGAAGAACCTCCTGGAACTTTGTTAAGATCAATAGGGTTTTTTACAGGACCATAAATACTATTTTCATTGGAACTGCCCATAGCAAATTCGTCACAATTTAGTCTTCCAATAAAAATGCCATCTTCTTTAATTATTTTTTCTACAGCAGTTGCAGAAAACATGGATTCAAAACCTTTCAAAATTTTTGAAGATGCGGTAAGTTGATGACCTTGATAACAAATATTATCTTTTAATCCAATAAATAATCCTGCTAAAAGTCCAGCACCGTTATCAGTTATTTTTTTCTGTATTTCTTCAGCTTTAGAAAGAGCTTCATTTTCAAAAATTTCTATAAATGAATTGGTTTTTGATGATTTTATTCTGTCAATATATTCTTTGCAAATATTTACTAATGAAATTTCCCCTCTAGCTACAAATTGTTGTATGTCTTTTAAAGACTCAGGAATGTTCAATTTATTTAATCTTTAGTATCAGATTCTTCTTCGTTTTTCGTAGCGTCTTTAAATTCTTTAACCCCTTTACCCAATCCACGCATAAGTTCTGGAATTTTTTTACCACCAAAAAGTAATAAAACAACAACAAGGATGATAATGATTTGTGGAGGACCTATGATTCCTAAAAAAATTGTATTCATTTTGAATTTTTAATTATTACAAATTTACGAAATGTTTTCATTAATTTTTATAACCTACTAATGCTGCAACACAACCTTTGATTTCCTCAGTATTTTGATCCTCATTAACAGCTTTGTTTTCTTGAGATCGGAGAGTAATTATCAATTGCTGAGTAGAACTGACTTTGAAATCAAACAAAGTAGAGCCATCTCCATAATTATCATAAAAAAGCTGTCTTCGGGTATTTCTTATGGTTAATTGTAAATCACCTAATAAAGAATCTGAACAAGCAAAGATTCTATAGTTTTGTCCACTATAAAATGTAGCTACAAATTGATATTTCGCTCCAGGGACAAGTTCTGTGTTGCTAGACTGTCCAGTGGGCATATAACCACTCCCAAGATTTTTCTTACATGCCTTAGCAATACCTTTACATTGAGCCGAAAAGTTAAAGCTGAAAAATAAAATTGAAAGACTTAATAAATATTTCATAATAAAAGCTAAATTATAATTTAGAGTTCAAGATTAATTTAATATAAGAAAATTCTCAAATTAAACCTCGAAATTAAGGCTAAATTTGTAATATAATATCTTTTTATAATATTTTATAGCATTAAAAAATTTGTTTTGATTAGTGAGCAATTAACCAATTCTCTCCAATTCCAATTTCAACATCTAATGGCACATTGAATTTAACGGCATTCATCATTTCTTCCTTCACTAATTTTTTCAAATCTTTTTCCTCTTCTTTGAGTATTTCTAATACTAATTCATCATGAACCTGTAAAAGTAATTTGGATTTCATTTTATTTTCAGAGAGTTTTTCATGAATATTAATCATTGCAACTTTGATAATATCGGCTGCACTCCCTTGTATAGGAGCATTTATTGCATTTCTTTCATCAAAACCTCTCATAGTAGCATTTCCACTATTAATATTTGATAAGAATCTTTTTCTTTTAAATATAGTTTCTACAAATCCATTTTCTTTAGCAAATGCTATGGTTGAATCCATGTAGTTTTTAATTTTAGGAAACTCAATAAAATAATTATCTATAATTTCTTTAGCCTCTCCTCTTTTTATACTTAGCCTTTGTGAGAGGCCAAAAGCAGAAATACCATAAATAATTCCAAAATTCACCATTTTAGCTTTTCCTCTCATTTCTCTGTTTACCTCATCTAAAGAAACTTTGAAGATTTTAGAAGCAGTTTCTGTATGAATATCTCTTCCAATCGTAAAAGCATTGATCATGGATTCATCTTTACTTAGCCCGGCAATAATTCTTAATTCAATTTGTGAATAATCAGCACATAATAGTAAATGATCATTATCTGAGGAACAAAAGGCTTTTCTAATTTCTTTACCAAGATCTGTTCTTATAGGAATGTTTTGAAGATTAGGTTTATTAGAACTTAGCCTACCAGTTGCGGTTACTGCTTGCATATAATTGGTATGAATTTTCCCAGTTAACGGAGAAATTAACTTGGGAAGTGCTTCAACATATGTTGAAAGTAATTTTTTTCTTGTTCGGTAATTTAAAATATCATTGATTATAGGGTGAGTCCCTTCTAATTTATTAAGAGTAGCTTCATCTGTTTTATACTGACCAGTTTTTGTTTTTTTGGCCTTTTCGTCAAGTACTAATTTCCCAAATAAGACTTCTCCTAGTTGTTTTGGAGAATCTATATTAAATGAATCACCACTATGATTATGTATTGAGCTTTCTAAAGTTGATAAACTTAATTTTAATTTTTTTGACAGATCATTTAGAGAAGAAATATTAATTTTTATTCCCTTACTCTCCATATCGTGAAGTACTTTTAACAAAGGCATTTCAATATCTGTAAATAAATAATCTAGATCGAGAGATTTTAATTCTTCTTTAAAATTTAAATAAAGTTGAAATGCTAAATCAGCATCTTCAGCAGCATAATTTTTAAGTTCATTTAAATCAACCTCCTCCATTTTTCTGGTAGGTTTTGTCTTACTTCCAATTAATGATTCTATTGGAATGGGGTTGTAGTTAAGAATATTTCTAGCAAGTTGATCTAAGTTGTGTCTTTTTTCAGGATCTATCAAATAGTGGGCTAACATGGTATCAAAACAGTATTTGTTTATTTGAATTCCATATTTGAATAAAACTCCATAGTCGTATTTTAAATTGTGAGCAATTTTTAAAGTGCTAGAGTTAAAAAAATCATTGTATAAATGAATCAATGATTGATCCTTAGAAACATCACAGTAATACGCTTCATTTTTAGAGAAGCAGAAAGAAATTCCTAAAAGTTTTGCTTCATTAATGTCAAGTGAAGTTGTTTCTGTATCAAATGCAACAGCCTCCTGAAATAATAACTTCTTTATCAAATTTATATGATCTTCTTTTTTTTCAATTAATTGATACTTTGGCTTTATTGAAGAGATAGTATGAAAAGTTGGCTCAGAAATACTTTCTATTTCATTTCCGGCAAATAGATCCATTTGCTTTTCTTGATATATCGGCTTTCCTAAAATTCTTTTCCCTAACTGATTAAATTCTAGTTCTTTTAAAATTTTAGTTATTTCTTTTTCATCTATTTCTTTTCTTTCAAATTCCAATTCATCAAATGTTACAGGACTGTCTAAGATGATGGTAGCCAATTGCTTAGATATTAAACCTTGTTCTGCAAAATTTTCAACATTTTCTTTTTGTTTTCCTTTTAGGTCTGCAGTATTTGCTAATAAATTTTCTATGCTTCCATAAATACCAATTAGTTTTTTAGCAGTTTTTTCTCCAATTCCAGGGATTCCAGGAATATTGTCGACAGCATCTCCCCACAGACCCAATATATCAATTACTTGCTCAGGTCTTTCCACTTCAAATTTCTCACAAACTTCTTTAGGGCCTAATATTTCACTAGGATTCCCCCCTCTTCCAGGCTTGTAAATAAAAATATTTTCACTTACCAATTGTCCAAAGTCTTTATCTGGTGTCATCATATAAACTTGATAATCCTTCTTTTCTGCTTGTTTAGCTAATGTTCCAATTAAGTCATCAGCTTCGAATCCCTCTTCCATTTTAAAAGGAATATTCATGGCTTTTAAAATGTCAAAAATGTAAGGGATAGATTTTCGTATGTCCTCTGGCATTTCTTGTCTATTGGCCTTATAATCTAAGAATACTTCCTCTCGTTGAGATCCACCTGGAGGATCAAAGACAACGGCTAAGTGAGTGGGCTGGTGATTGTTAATTACTTCTAATAAGCTATTGCAAAAACCAAAAATAGCTGAGGTGTTTAATCCATTAGAATTGATTCTAGGGTTTTTAATAAATGCGAAATGGGCTCTATATATTAAAGCATAAGCATCTAGTAAAAAAAGTTTTTTTTTCATTAAATATTATATAAATAGGTAAGTACAGTCTGACCAACTGCTTTTAAAGTTTTAATTTCTATGATATCAAGATTATCCTGATGAGTATGATGAAATCTTCCAAAGTCATATCTATTTGTAAATGGACTTATATCATAATGAATAATATCTAATGTAGGGATTTGAGCTAGTTTATTAATATATGTATGATCATCTGTTAGAGGAGGGGCTATTTTCTTTTTAAAATACTTTCCATACCCTAAATAATCTCCTAGTTTCCATATTTTATTGAGATGATATCCAGAATATTGTCTAGATATTTCTTCTTTTGGAAAAACAGCATTTTTAGCACCAACCATATCTAACAATATTCCAAATTTTGGTTTTTGGTAATTGGCATCAAGATTATAACACCAAAATTGAGACCCTAAACACCAAGTGTCATTCATACTATTTAAATCAAAAAAACTAGAATTATAATTTGGCGCTCCATAGTCTTCTACATCAAAAAAGATTATTTCCAATCCTATTTCTAGACTATCTTTAGCAAAGACTCTTGCTATTTCTAAAAGCACTCCAACGCCACTTGCGCCATCATTTGCCCCAATGATGGGTTGATTAATATTATTAGAATCACGATCTGCAAATGGTCTTGTATCCCAGTGGGCACATAGTAAAACCTTTGTTTTAGAACTGGGGTTTAAATTTCCTATTATATTTCTAACGGGTAATTTAGCTCCATTAAAAGCAATAACTTCTCCTTTTTGTTCGGAAACTTGGCAACCCATATTTTCCAGTTTACTAACTAGCCAATCTCCACATTTTTCATGGTTAGATGTATTGGGAACTCTTGGTCCATAGTTTACTTGATTGACAATAAATTTATAGGCACTGTCTGCATTAAATTCAGCTCCTTCCACCCATTTTTCAATTTTTTTTTGGGGCTTTTCTTCTGATTTTGTAGTATTACTGCAGCTTGAAAAGGAAAAAATAATAAGTAAACTGAGTAAAATATTTCTTTTAAAAAGGAGCATTTATTTTTGATAAAAGTTCTTTAGCTAAAGTAACTAATTCATTAGAAAAGCATCTTTTTTGACATTAAATTCATTTAATTATTATATATAATTCCAATATGATAATCAACTATATTTGTTTTTAGATGAAATTATATTCAAAAAAACAACGCTGGAAAAAAATTTTACTCCTTTTAGGTATTGGAATTATTGGAATTATATTTTGGCTAACATCTTTATTAGTATCTAATGTAAAAAGTTCAGAGTTAGAGAAAATTCGACTTTGGAGTGAAGCTATAAAAAAGAAAGCGGAACTGGTCAGATTAACAAATCTTGCCTTTGAAGAACTGGCTCAAAATGAAACCAAAAATGTTTATCTGTGGGCAAGAGCCACTAAAGAGTTTCAAAAATCTTTAAACGACTTTGGCTTAGCACTAGAGATCATTCAAAATAATGATAATATTCCATTGATATTAACGAATAACTTAGGGCAATATATATCTCATAAAAATTTTAAATTTTTAGATTCATTAATTGATGGAACAAAACAAAACATTATTGACTCAATTACATCTACTTGGGGCTCACAGAATCAGCCCATAGAATTTAATTATTATGAAGACAGAGTCCAAAAAATACATTATTCAAATTCTTCTAAGTATTTTAAATTACAAAATCAACGCGATTCTTTATTGAATTCGTTTTCAGTTGAAATTATGAATAATATTGCGCAGCTTCCAGTAGTTTTTTGGAGTAAAAATGGAGATTCATTAATCGCTTCAAATGTAATTAATCAACAAATGGATAGTTTATTGATCTCAACGACCATTAATGAAATGGAGCAAAATAATATTCCAGTTGAGATATATTTAGGCAATAATCATAAAGGTCTTATTTATTACAGTAATTCTAAAATATTATTTCAGCTACAATTTTTCCCATTATTTACTTTACTGATTATTGCTTTATTTTTACTAATCTCTTATTTGTCTTTTAGTTCTTTTAGGCGATCAGAACAAAATCAGGTTTGGGCTGGGATGGCTAAAGAAACAGCTCATCAGCTAGGTACTCCGTTGTCCTCTCTTCACGGATGGATTGCCTTGTTAAAAGAAGAAGGGGACTTAAGTTCTGAAGCGTTGATTGAAATGGAAAAAGATATTCAGCGACTTTCTGTAGTTAGTGACCGTTTCTCCAAAATAGGATCATCCGTGGAAACCCCTAAAACTAATATTATTGATTTCTTTAATAATTACTTGGAATATATGAGAAAAAGAATTCCTAAAACGGTAGATTTAATTACTGATTTTAAAGAAGAAACAATTTATGCAAATATAAATGCTCCCTTATTTAGTTGGGTCATTGAGAATTTAATTAAAAATGCAGCTGATGCTTTATCAGGAGATGGAAAAATTTTATTAACTCTTGAAAAAAACTCATCAGAAATCATTCTTAAAATTAAAGATAATGGGAAGGGAATACCATTGGCAATTCAAAAAACTATTTTTCAGCCAGGATATACTACTAAGGAAAGAGGATGGGGATTAGGACTTTCATTAGCAAAAAGAATTGTGGAAGGACACCATAACGGAAAAATTTATATTCTTTCCAGTAAAGAAGGAGAGGGTACTACAATTGGGATCAATCTACCCATTTTAAATTAAATTTTAAGCTTAACCAATAAAGACATAATTGTTCTTACTTTTACTCTTAATAACTAATGCATTTTAAAATATGGAAATTAAAAAAATATTAGAATTACTGGGAGTTAATCCTCAAAATTCTGGAGCATCAATTGGAGGAAATTGGCTCCCTACAAATGGTGAGAAAATCACATCATATTCACCTGTTGATGGTAAAAAAATTGGGGAAGTTACGTCTGCTAATGAACAAAATTATAACGATTGTATTGATGCTGGTTTAGAAGCTTTTTCTACTTGGAAAATGATGCCAGCCCCACAACGTGGTGAAATCGTAAGACAATTTGGTGAAGCTTTAAGAATGAAAAAAGAAGCTCTTGGATCATTGGTATCTTATGAAATGGGAAAATCCTATCAAGAAGGATTGGGAGAAGTTCAAGAAATGATTGATATATGTGATTTTGCAGTTGGATTATCTAGACAACTTCATGGATTTACCATGCACTCGGAAAGACCTATGCATAGAATGTATGAGCAATATCATCCCATTGGAATAGTAGGAATTATATCTGCATTTAACTTTCCAGTAGCAGTTTGGGCTTGGAACACAGCTCTTGCATGGATTTGCGGAGATGTCTGTATTTGGAAACCATCTGAAAAAGCCCCTTTGTGCGGAGTTGCCTGTCAAAAAATAATGGCTGAGGTACTTAATAATAATAATTTACATGGGGGTATATGTTCTATTGTTATCGGAAATGCTGATTTGGGTAAAATGATGTCTGCAGATAAAAGAATTCCCTTAATTTCTGCCACTGGTTCAACTAGAATGGGAAAATCTGTTGGAAAAATTGTCGGAGAAAGATTAGGTAAGGCCTTATTAGAATTAGGGGGAAATAATGCCGTGATTTTGACTCCAAATGCTGACTTAAAAATGGTTATTCCAGCATTAGTTTTTGGAGCTGTTGGGACTACAGGTCAAAGGTGTACTTCAACAAGAAGACTAATCATTCACGAAAGTATTTACAATGATGTAAAAGATGCTTTAGTAAGTGCATATGGGCAATTAAAAATTGGTAATCCTTTAGACGAATCTAATCATGTAGGGCCACTAATCGATATTGATGCTGTTGATATGTATCTTCAAGCTATTGATGTAGCAGAAAAAGAAGGAGGCCAAGTGATAGTAGAAGGAGGTCAATTAAAAGGAGCTGGGTATGAGAGTAATTGCTACGTAAAACCAGTCATTATAGAAGCAAAAAATGAATTTAAAATAGTCCAGCATGAAACATTTGCCCCTATTCTTTATTTAATTAAATATAAAGGAGAGGTAAATCAAGCTATAGACATTCAGAATAATGTTCCTCAAGGCCTGTCATCTGCTATTATGACTACAGATATGAGAGAGCAAGAAACATTTTTGTCTCACAAAGGTTCAGATTGTGGAATTGCTAATGTTAATATTGGAACTTCTGGAGCAGAAATTGGAGGTGCTTTTGGCGGAGAGAAAGAAACTGGAGGCGGTAGAGAGTCTGGATCAGATGCTTGGAAAGTTTATATGAGAAGACAAACTAACACCATCAATTGGGGAACATCTTTACCATTAGCACAAGGAATAAAGTTTGAACTTTAATTGTACCCTAAATTTTTTCTAACTCTACTTAAGGTGGCATTAGCCACCTTTTTTGCTTTTATTGCTCCTTGATGTAAGACTTCTTCTACTTCATTAGGATTATTTAAGAAATGATTAAATTTTTCTCTTTGTGGTCCATATTTTTGAATAATTTCTTCAAATAACTCCTTTTTTGCATGGCCCCAGCCATATCCGCCTGCTATAAGATTATCCTCCATCGCTTTGCTCTTTTTTTCGGAAGCTAATAATTTGAATAATTTAAAAACAGTAGCATTATTAGGATCTTTGGGTTTTTCTAGAGGAGAATTATCAGTAATTATATTTCTATTGATATTTTTCTTTATATTTTTTTCTGTATCAAATATATCAATGGTATTATTTCTCGATTTACTCATTTTTTGTCCATCAGTACCAGGGATTAGCTGAGTATTTTTTTGCAAAATAGACTCAGGCAAAGTAAAGATTTCACCATATTTATGATTCATTCTTGAAGCAACATCTTTAGTCATTTCTAGATGTTGTAATTGATCTTTTCCTACAGGAACATATTCTGCGTCGTAAAGTAAAATATCTGCAGCCATAAGCATGGGGTAAGAAAAAAGCCCAGAATTAACATCTTCTAGCCGATCAGCTTTATCTTTAAAAGAATGTGCCAGCTTTAGCCTTTGGTAGGGGAAATGACAATTCAAATACCACGCAAGTTCTGCACATTGGGGAACGTCTGATTGGCGGTAAAAAGTAGTTGTTTCTTTATTTAAACCGCAAGCTAGCCATGTTGCAGCCACTTGTAAAGTATTTTCTTTAAGCTCCTTTGAGTCCTTAACTTGAGTTAGCGAATGAAGATCAGCAATAAATAAAAAAGAATCATTTTGCCGCTTGTTAGCCAATTCTATGGCCGGAATTATGGCCCCTAATATATTACCTAAATGTGGCCTCCCTGTGCTTTGAACACCTGTTAAAATTCTTGACATTTTATTACTTAATTGTTATGTAAATTTAGTTGGATTTTATTAATATATAATGAAATATTTGGGACTAATTTTTTTGAGTTTTAAATTGAAATCTTATAATATTATCCTTTTTGTATTCCCTTATTTGAGACATCATCAGTTGTTATGCTAAATGAGGAAAGAAAGCCTATTGTTAATGTTAAAAGGTATATTTTTTTCATAATTTTATTTAATTTTTAAAATAAGTTATCAATTTTTTTGAAAAAAATATTATCATATCTTTTTTATTTATACTTCGGATTGATATACATAGTATTTTGTATAATTTTATCAATTCCTATATTCTTATTTGTAAGAGGAAAGAGAAAAAATTTAGTTGCTAAAAGAATTAAAACTTTTTGGGCTACTTACATGTCTAAAGCCATTGGAATTAAGACCAAAGTAACCTTTCTTTCCAATTTAAATTCCAATGATAACTATATAATTTGTGCCAATCACAAGTCCTACCTTGATATTGTTTTAATGTACTTAGTAATTGACATAGATTTTGCTTTTTTAGGGAAATCAGAGTTATTAAAATGGCCTGTAATCAACATCTTTTTCAAAAGGGGAGTAGATATTCCCGTTTATAGAGACAGTAAAACCAGAGCAGCGGAATGTTTAATTATTGCTGAAAAAGAGATAAAGAAGGGCAGAAGTGTGGTGATATTTCCCGAAGGAGGATGGGATAATTCAGAAAAAGTAATGAGAAAGTTTAAAAATGGAGCTTTTCAATTAGCTATTGATACAAGTTGTCCAATTTTACCAGTTACTTTTAAAAATAATTATGATTTATTTACAGATCATAAAGATATATCCGGCAATGCCAAACCTGGAACAGCAAATATTATCGTGCACCAACCTATATCAATTGATAATTTAACTAGAAAAGATTTAGTAAATTTGAGGGAGCAAACTTTTAATATTATAAATAACGAGTTAAATAGTGGAAATTAATAGAGAAGCAATATCAAAACTAGCTAGTTTATCAAAGCTAAATTTTAATGAAAACGAAATGGATTTGATTTCCAAAGACTTATCGAAAATGCTAGATTTTATTAATCAACTTGAAAACTTGGATACCAGTGGAGTAGAACCTCTTATTCATATTAATGAAGAAGCTAATATTTGGAGAGAAGATCAAATAGATGATATGCTTTCTCAGAAAGCAGCGCTCTTCAATAGTCCAACTAAAGATGGAACCTATTTTAAACTTCCTAAAGTTTTAGATAAAGGCTAACAATATTCTTTAAAAGCTTCTGTCAAGTTTTCTGCAATTACTTCGGCAGGCTGACCTTCTATGTGATGTCTTTCTATAAAATGAACTAATTTCCCATCTTTAAAAAGAGCCATACTTGGTGATGATGGGGGGTAGGGAAGACAATATTTCCTTACTTGGTTAGTAGCCTCATTATGGAAACCAGCAAAAACAGTAAAAATTTCATCTGGTTTTTGATCATTTTCAATAGCCATTTTTGCAGCTGGTCTCGCATTTCTTGCGGCACAACCACATACTGAATTGATAACTACTAATTTGGTGCCTTCATTAGAGTTTAATTGATTATCGACTTCTTCAGCTGAGGTAAGTTCTTTAAAACCTTTTGACGTTAAATCTTCTCTGAATGGAGCAACTACTTCTTCTGGATACATATTAAATTTTTTTGTTAAAAGTATTTAATAAAATGATTAAGAATAAATTTAAAATGTTAAAGTTCTTAAAAACTTATCTTTTATTTTGAAAAAAATCTTTCAATAATATACTGCATTCATTTTCTAGTACAGAAGAAATCACTAATGTTTTTGGATGTATAATGCTTTTTTTAATTTTGGAAAACCCTCTTTTTTCATCTGAAGCACCATAAATTAAGGTCCCAATTCTTGTCCAGAAAGCAGCACCTGCGCACATTACACATGGCTCTAAAGTGACATACAAGGAACAGTTATTTAGGTATTTATTTTGCAAGAAATTACTTGCAGAAGTTATGGCTTGCATTTCTGCGTGAGCAGTAAAATCTATTAGTTTTTCACAAAGATTATGACCTTTTGCGATAATTTTATTTTCGTAGACAATAACAGCACCAACTGGAACTTCATCGTTATGATAAGCAATTTGGGCTTCTCTTAATGCTTTTCGCATAAAATATTCATGGCCAAATACACTCATTTAACAGTTTATTATCAAATTTAAAACAAATTTTCAATAGCTTTGTAATGAAAATATTTACGAATTTAAACTATATTAATATGCCTTTTGAGTTACCCCAATTAGACTACAATCATGATGCACTTGAGCCTCACATAGATCAAAAAACTATGGAAATACATCATGGA
Source organism: Bacteroidetes bacterium MED-G20 (assembly GCA_002457645.1). Lineage (GTDB taxonomy): Bacteria > Bacteroidota > Bacteroidia > Flavobacteriales_D > Parvicellaceae > MED-G20. Next base: position 12,773 of record NTKH01000002.1, on the reverse strand, counting down.
AAACATCATGCTGGATATACAGCAAAGCTTAACGCTGCCCTTGAAGGGACTGATCATTCTGATGCTTCGATAGATGAATTGATGACCACACTTAATATGTCAAATGGAGCCATAAGAAATAATGGTGGTGGATTTTACAACCACTCCCTTTTTTGGAAAGTAATGTCTCCAAATGGTGGTGGATTGCCAACAGGATCTCTTGCAGATGCAATAAACAGAGATTTTGGATCATTTGATAACTTTAAAGATACTTTTTCTAAAGCAGCAGCAACTCAATTTGGATCTGGATGGGCATGGCTTTGTGTTTTAGAAGGTGGAAAGTTAGAGGTTTGCTCAACTCCTAATCAAGACAACCCGTTAATGCCAGGTGTTGCCTGTGAAGGAACTCCAATACTAGGAATTGATGTTTGGGAACATGCTTATTATCTAAATTATCAAAATAGAAGACCGGATTACATTGAAGCTTTTTTTAACGTAGTTTCTTGGGAAGAAGTCCAGAAAAATTATGACAAATAAATACTTTTAAGATACTCTGTATTAAGCCACTTTATGTGGCTTTTTTTGTTTTTTGAAAAGCGCATTCAAAAGGATAGATCCAACTACTATCAAGGATCCGATATAAAAATTCATATTCATTAGCTCGGAATCTTTAAAAATCAATAAAGCAAATACAATAGCATAAATGGGCTCTAAATTTACAGAGAGATTAACCGTATATGGTGAAATAAATTTCATTACATAAACCCCTAATAAAAAAGCAAATGAAGTACAGATTATCCCTAAAATAAGTAGCCAAACAAATTGATTAAGCTGAAGTGAGAGCTCTGATAAAATAATAGACTTATTTAATAAGAAAATGGTAGATATAATACAAAACCCAAAGAATAGTTCATAAAATGAGATGACTGATGATTTATTTTCTTTAACAAGGACACTATTTATAACAGAAAAAAAAGCTGCTAAAAAAGCAGAAATTAAGGCGAAAATTACCGCTTTTAAGTATTTAGGGTGATTTTCATAGTTCAGATCATTTACAATAATCACAATTCCTACAATGACTAAAAAACCTGTTATTAGTTCTTTTATATCAAAGGACTTTCTGTAAATAACCCATTCGGCAAAAGTGGTGAAAAAAGCAGTGGTTGACATAAATACCAAAGCAACAGAAACATTGGAGAGCGCAATCGCCTCGAAAAAAAAGAACCAGTGTAAGGCTATCAGCGCTCCGTTCCCAAAAAATTTTAAAAGTGTTTTTTTGTTAAGTCTAAGTTGTTCTTTTTTAATAGCTAAAAATAATAATAATGTAACCCATGCAATTAGCATTCTCCAAAAAACAATTTCACTTGAATTTAAACCTCCGATACCTAATATCTTACCAATTATCCCTGTAAATCCCCATATAAGGATGGTGAAATGAAGAATGAGGTAATATTTATATTTTCTAATCAATCAATAGTATTTTTATTTTAAAATATCATATTTAATAGAGTTGAAGATAATTTTAAAATTTAGTTTTCTTTAAATATCAACTAAAAACAATTTAAGAAGATTAACTTTTTTTATCTACTTGAAAGAATTTCTTTAACTTTAGAAATTATTTACAGATATGAATATGCTTCATAAAACATTTGCTGGGTTATTACTTTCTTTAATATTATTTTCCTGTAAAAAGGGTGAGCAGGTAGATTTATCTACTTTACAAACTTATCATAATGTTGCAATCCCTCTTATAAGCGCAGAGATTGATGTTGAAGACATGCTTCAAAGTGACACTGGAGATATTATCAGTACCGGAAATAATGGGGAACTTTTTTTAGCTTATGTAACTCCAAAAACAACTATTAATGCAGGAGAAATTATTGATATTCCTGATCAATCTTTCTCAGTTTCTGTGAATCCCGCTCCAAGTACTCTCCCTGTTTTTACAGGATCAGTTAATTTCCAAGATACGAATATCAATGCTTTTTCATTCCCAAACGGTGAAGAATTAACCGCTATTGTTTTTTCTCAGGGTATTCTTACTATAAATATTGTCAACAATTTGAGTCACGAAGTTGTTCTTAGTATTTCTATACCTTCCTTAGTGAACGACCAAGGAAATTCCTACAATGATAACCTAATAGCTAATGCTAATAATTCTGCAGTTACTCAAGCTAATCTTAGTAATTATAATTTTGATTTGACTAAGGGAAACAATGGATACAATGATATGGTTGTATATCTTGATGTTACCATCAATGGATCTGGAAGCCCAATCAATGTTTCTGATGATTTAAGCTTTTCATTTTCTATGGATAACCTTGAATTTGAAGCTATTTATGGAGATTTAAAATACCAACAATTTGATCTTGGTTCTGTACCACTGGAGATAGATATTTTTAAAAATTCTGAAAATGCAATTGATTTTTTATTAACAAACCCAGAAATCAAACACACCATACAAAATAGTTTTGGATTTAAAGCAAACATGGGCATGCAGCAAATGTATTATGAAGATTTACAAGGATTATTTTTAGCTGACATTTTATATGATTCATCAGCTTCTGGCAATCTTCAAGCAGCACCATTTTATTTTCCTACGATTCAACAACCAATAGTGGAAGGTGATTCTGTAAGCTCCATATTATCTATGAATGCTAGCAATAGTAGCATAGATGAATTAATAAATGCAACCCCAAAACAAATTATAAGTAATCCAGTTGTTGTAGTAAATGCAGATTCAACAATAACAAATAACAATTTCGTACTAAGTTCTAGCGAAATTTCAGTAGCTACAGAAATAACTCTTCCTCTTGAAGGATACGCTGGAGGATGGCAAATGGGGGATACTATTCCTTTTGATTTCAAAGTAGATGAGTTGTTTTCTTCACAAACAGAAATTAGTGAAGCAGTTATTAAATTTGTCACTACAAACGGTTGGCCACTTGAAGTTACATTTACACTTAAACTTTTAGATAGCGCTTACAATGAGCTCTCTTCAATTGCTGATTCCACCTTAGTTATTCAGTCTGGGACATTAGATTTAAATGGCAGAGTAGAATCATCTACTATAACAATAACTGAATTAGCTTGTGATGAAGGGTGTGTAAACAATTTAAATGAAACCAAACATGTTATATTGCTTGTAACTGCTGGAACAGTTGATTACAACAATCAACAGCCAGTTAAAATTTATAATGATTATAAGTTAGGATTATCAATGGCGTTACTAGTCTCTGGAAGAATATTTTGATGAAAAAAATAATTTTAATATCTACTTTATTTTTGCTCAATAGAGTTTTAGCTCAACAAGACTTCATCTTGTATCACATGCCTTCTATTCCTCAAATTACTCAGGTAGATCCGGCTTCTTTCCCAGATTCTAAATTAGATATTGGATTGCCTATTATTTCGAGTATTTATGGCTCAGCATTTAACACTGGATTTTCAATGGGAGATCTTTTTTATCAAAATGCTAATGGAATTATGATGCCAGATGTAGATAATGCAATATCTAAAATGGCGAGCGAAAATTTTTTTATTTTAAATGGAAGTACAGATCTAATTTTTTTAGGGTTTAAAAAAGAAAATAATTTCTTTTCCTTCAATGTCACAGAGAAATTTGATTTTACTTTTAACTACCCAAAGGATTTAATTATTCTAGGTTTAGAAGGAAATGGTAATAATCTTCTTGGTAAAAGAGCCTCATTTGATGGATTAGGATTTGATTTCACACACTGGAGGGAATATGCGGTTCACTGGGTTCATGATGTGCATCATAAATTTTCTTATGGAGCAAGGTTGAAATATTTATATGGCATGGAGAATTTTACCACTGATGTTAGTTACATGGGAATAACAACAGACCAGAATACTCACGCACTAACATTTGATATGAGTTTTGATTTTAGAACAGCTGGACTACCGCTAGTGATGGTTGATGGAGATATCCCAGCTATTGGCGCCATAGATACAGGAGATTCTCTACAAATGCAACAATCTGGATTGGATCAAAATTATATTAATAATTATTTGTTCAATAGAAATAATCGAGGTTTAGGAATAGATCTTGGATTTAATTATCATGTAAATGATAAACTCTTATTAGAATTTTCAGTATTAGATTTTGGATTTATTAATTGGAATAGCTACACCGCAAACTCCTATCTTTCGGCTTGGGATTATACATATGATGGTATTTCAAATCCGATATCAATTTTTGGAGATGGGACAAGCGTAAGTTTTCTAAAGGAAATTTTAGAAGATTCTATTGAAGAATCTCTTAAAGATAATTACCAATACTCCAACCCTAGTTACAGCACTTCATTAAGAACAAAAATTTATGCCTCAATGGAGTATATTGTAGACCATAATAATTTTGTTTCTCTTAGTTTTTATTCTTCTTTTGTTAGAAAGCGATGGAGAAGAGGTTTGGGAGTAGCTTATAATTATCATCTTGGGAATTTTCTTTCTGCTACTGCTAGCTATTCTATTTATAATAGAAGTTATTCTAATTTTGGTGCTGGTATATCGTTAAATCTTGGTCCATTTGAAATATATGTACTTACAGACAATATTTTAGCTTTTGGAACACTAAACACAAGAGATAACTTTCTTAATAATAATGGTTCATCTAGTATTAATATAGAAACTAAAAAAGTCAGAAATGGTCAAGTTCATTTTGGAATTAATTTAACGTTTGGAAGAGATAAGAAGAAAAAGCCATCTGATGACGCTGATGAAAACAGGGCTAGTTCAGTTAGCAGTGGTGAAGAAAATAACGGAGAATCAACTGTCACTCCAGCCGCTAGTAAAAAAGATAAAGGAGGGTCTTCTACTAAAACAGTACTACCTACAGGTAGAACAACTAATTCAGCTCCCAAAAGAACAGATTATAATTCTAAAGGTAATTCAAACCAAAAATCTAGATCAGAAAAAAGTAAAAAGTCGAACTCTAAAGCAGATTATAATAGTAAATCTGAAAAGAAAAAGAAAAAGAAAAAAACTAGGAAAGGAGAGCTTAAAGCAAAAGTGAAAGAATCTGCTCCTAGTGGAAGTACACTTCGAAAAGTTTCCAGAAAGTTATAGCATTTTCTTTTTAAAAAATGAAAAATTTTTTATTACTCTTATCACAGATAATTTTATTTATTTTCTTCTTATCCTTATTTGGATGGTGTGTAAAGCAAGTTTATGAAGACAAAAAAGAACAAGGAGTAATTTCCAAGTCATTAAAAGTTTTTGTTAGTTTCCCAGATATTTTTAGCAAAGCTATAGCTGAAGTAAAAAAACTTCCTGATACATTTATTGAAACAAATAAAGATTTTTATACAATAAATAACCTTGAAAAAGATCTGATTGTTTTAAGCAGTTACACTAGTTCTGTAAAGGAGCGAGTTATAGAACTTATAAATTTAAAAAATTCAAAAACTGTATATAAATGGACAGTTAAAAATCCATTTCAAAAGCACGATAGAATTATAGACCCTGTCATGCTAAGTGACTCTTCAATATGCTATTCTTATAATGGGGTAAGCGGAATCACTAAAGTTGATAAATTTGGTTCTTTTTTGTGGTCTCAAGATAGTATTATTCACCATCATTCAATTAATAAAGATAAGGATGAAAATATTTGGGTTTGTAGTTATTTAAGAGAACCAAAAAAACATATTTATTTTAAGGGAAAATACATTTTAAATGACAATGAAATAAAATTTATTGATAATCAAATTACTAAACTAGATGCATCCACTGGGCAAATTATTTTTCACAAGTCTATCATGGAACTTTTGAAAGAAAACAATTTGATGAATTTAATTTTGAAATCTCCAAATACTGATGATCCTTTTCACATAAATGATGTAGAACCTGCTTTATACAACTCAAAATATTTTAATGAGGGAGATGTATTTATTAGTTCAAGGAACTTGTCATGTATTTTTCATTACCGACCATCTACAAATAAATTAATAAATTTTATTGAAGGAGGTTTTTATTGTCAGCATGATGTTGATATCTTAAATGATTCAATATTATTATTTTTTAATAACAATACGATGGTGCTCCCAGCAGAAAATAAAAAATCTATCCCAAACTCAGACGATATGATTAACTTCTCAAAATTTCATTCCTCTATTTTTAAATACAATCTTGCATCTAACAAATTGATTAGACTAGACGAAAGAGTATTTAAAGTTAATGAAATCTTCACGAATACAGAGGGAATGGTGGAGCAGTTGAATGATTCTACATATTTTGTTGAGGAACAAAATGATGGGATTTTATGGGTCCTGCAAAATAATTCTGTTTTATATAAAAATGTTCTAAATTCTGAACATAATGGATATCATCATTTACCAAATTGGATAAAAGTAATAAGCTATAATTAATGACTATATTTTACATAGGACCTGGAATGGGAATAGGATCAATGTTGTTAATTTTTTTAATAGCTGGAATTGTACTTTTTGCCTTTGGCTATATAATTTGGATAAAAATCAAAAATATATTTAAGAAAGGTAAATAATCATGATATATTATGGGTTATTATTCCTCTCTTTTTTGATTACTTTTTATTGGTTAGTATTCAATAAAAATTCTTTTTATAATGTTGCAATAAATAGTGTTTCACTTCTGGATGCAATGCTATCTAATGAGGAAGAAAACCTAAAGGTTAAAAGCATACAGAAGTATACATTTTTAGCTTTTAAAAGCTTAGCTGCTTTATTAATCATACTTATAATAGGATTAATATTAGTATTAATTATCCCTTTATTATTTTCATACTACAGGGTTTTGAATTTGAAAGATTTAGATTGGACTTCTTTAAATTCAATTCTTGCAATATGTTTAGGAAGTTCGATTCCTTTATTTTTTCCATTTCAGAAGAAAATGAATGGATATACTGAATTGAGTAAATTACTTCACATTTTAATTTTAGATAACTATAATATTGGATTAAAGTTGTTATCAAGAGAAGTTAAGAAATATTCTAAAAATATAAGTAATAAAAATTGTTTTGTAATTGTTTCTGGTTTGGCAAGGTCTGGAACAACAAGTTTAACTAAATCCCTCTATAGAACAGAGGCTTTTAGCTCCTTAGACTATTCTAATATGCCATTTTTATTAGCACCTAATATGTGGAAAAAAATTTATAGCCCTAAAAAGTCAGAATTAAGAGAAAGAAGCCATGAAGATGGAATCTTAATGGGATTAGATACTATAGAAGCATTAGAAGAATACTTTTTTAAAGTCATTAAGAAAGACAATTTTATAGATGAAAAATTTCTTCAAACTCACAAAATTTCAAAAAGTAATTACGAGTTATACATGAAATATCAAAAAATAGTTCGTAAGAATAATTCTAAGATATATCTTGCTAAGAACAACAATTTTATTTTGAGGTATAAATCAATGATTAATTATAATCAGTCCTTCAAAATGATTGTATTATTTAGACACCCTCTTTATCATGCTGCATCTTTGTTAAATCAACACTTTAAAACTATTCAACTACAAAAAAGTAACAAATTTGCAATAAAGTACATGCAATGGCTTGCCCATCATGAATTTGGAATGAACCATAAACCATTTAATTTTAAAAACGATTTTAAAGGTTACAATTTTGATTTAAGCTCTTTAAATTATTGGCTTGAAGTTTGGACCAACTATTACAACTACATTTTAAATATTTTAGATGAGCAAATTGTGTTAATAAAATATGAACATTACTGTCTTTACCCTGAAAAAACTATTCAATTAATACTCAATAGCATAGATATAGAATACAAACCAAATGAATTAACTGGTTTTGTTAATAATAGAATAATTGATCATGAATATTCAGAGTCTTTACTTGATAAGGCATTAAAGATATATTCGAGTTTAGAAAGTTTAAAGGATCGTTAAATCATTTTTGTGGTTTTTATTTTTTTTATTATTAAATTTACCACACAGATTTGTCTATGAGCCGACTACTTAAATACCGCTGTGAATCTGAAGTTTTTTTTAAGGATTATTTACCCGACGAATTTTTTATAAATCTAAGTGATGAACAAAGAATTTCCTTTAGGAAGCTAAGAGAAAATCACATTTTATTTCTAGAAAAGAGTAAGGAATTAGCTATTTTAAAAAAAGAAATCATTGAAAAGCGAAAGAAATTAAAAAAACTAACAGCCAATATCGGGAACAAAAACCTAAAGAATAGTATCAAGGGAAAACTTTCCATGAATACTCAACCTTTGAAAAGTTTGTCAAAGCTATTTGAATTCTCTGTTTCTGTTGGTTTAAGGTATCATAATTCAAAAAATAAAAAGAATCCGAAATTTTATTTGAGGGTTAAATCTCACGATAATAATTTCAAAAATATTTATGTTGGACGACCAAATGACATTAAAAAATCGCTATTTAAAATCCGTAATTTTTCTTTTGAAAATTATAATAATGATGATTTAAAATTAGAGATTAGGTTATTGTACACTGTTTATATACGTTATTTTGTTTGGAAAAATAACTGGAAAATCTTTTTCAACCAAAAACATCAACTAAATGATGTAGAACAATGGTGTTTATCAATGTCCAACGAATTTTTAAGATGGTAATATTATAATTTAGTTATTGTTCAATTAATTAAACAATGAAAAAGATAAAACTAATATGGGATTTTAAGGGTTTAGAATCTAAAAAAACTGCTGAACATTTTCAAATTCATCTTTTAGAGTTTCTTAAAAATAATCAAATATTAAATTATAATTCAAAAGTTGAGTTGGTTAATGAGCATCATTCAATTAACTTTTTAATTATTGATGAAGAATATATTAATTTAATTAAAAATGCTTTAAAACCACATAAAGCATTTTTGGTCTAATAATTTTAATTATTCATCATTTTTTTAGTTAATTACGTCAATTTACCTTTGTTACTTATTTAATATAATCGTAGTTTATATATTTAAAATAATTGTTAATGTTTATGAACTGTAACTCTATATTTAAGTATCTATCTTTCATCATTTTTATTTCAATTTTAAATGTCACAAATGCAAAAACACCCCCATTAATTGACACTTCTCATATAATTAAAAAGTGTAAAGGTTTAGTTCCTGACTCTAATATATTAAGGCTAGACGAACATTTTTTTGACAGTTTTATACTAGTCAATGATACTCTTGCATATTTAAACCCTAATGGAACACTTCATTTATTTGAAATTGTTTTTAAAGATTCAACTATTGTGAAAAAGTTGAGTATTAGTAAATATCATGGATCTACTTTTCATAGACACCTTTTTTACCATAACCATAAAGTTTATAGTTTGGGTGGTGCAGGATTGTTCAATTCCTTTGGAAAACTAATAGAATTTGATTTTGCTAAAGGAGAGTGGTTTTTAAAGAAAGTTGTTAATTTACCTATTCAAATAAATGGAGTAATATCCTCTTGGTTGTATGAAGATAATTTATTTGTTCTTTTCAATCTACTTTCTGAAGAAAATAATTATTCATTTGGTAGTATAGATATGAAAACATCTAACTACAAGGAAGAATTTCAATTTAATGATGATTCTCCCCTTGCTTTAACAGCCCCAAGAGCATTATTGGGTTACAGTCAATCAAGATATTCAATATTTCAAAGTTATATAAGAGACAATAAATGCGAAATTAAAGTTTTCGATAATGAGACTGGAAAACTTACTCAAAATACATTTTTTAAGGACAGAAAGTCTATTAATGGAATATCTTATGCATATATTATTGACAGTATGATGTATTATCGAAATAACAACATTGTATTAGATTCTTTAAATATTTCTAAAGCAAAAAATTATTTGACAAGTAATTTCCCTGATTTATATTTATCAAGATATAACAGTAGTATTAATCCTAAAAGGATATTATATCTAACTATTGGACTTATTATAATCCTTATGATGTCCTTTTTTACTTTTTTAAGTGTCAAAAAGTCTTCAAGTAGTAATTTGATCAATGGTTCTTTATTATTAGAAAATAAATTAATTAACATAAAAGGGTCAAAAATAAGTAGGGACGAACTTGATGCTATTCTTGAAATTACGCACCTAAATCAAGATTCTTCTAAAACCTTAAGAAGTAGGTTAATTAATGAAATTAATGATAATGGAAAAGTAAGTATTGAAAGAGAAAGAAATCCAAGGGATAAAAGGTTTTTTGATTATAAAATCAATTAATTTAAACTAGGATTAATTTATATAATAATAAATTTTAGGTCATATTCTCAATATTAGAAATTTAATAACCCCATCCTTTAAATGATCAATTTCATTTCATTTAAATTATTATTTGATGAACAAGAAATGGAATTTCTGAGATTAAATTTATATTTATCTGGTTTTTTACTTTAAATTTTACTGTAAAGTCTATTTTTTATGAAATATATCACACTTGTTACAGGACTAATTTTTATAAATTTATTTTATTCGCAAAATATTCATTTTGATAACAAAAAATTTATTAAAGGTGAAATGCTGGTTCAAGTTGGGTGGAAAAAAAACATAAGAAATGTCATTTCAAATGCTCCAGATAATTATAATGTTGAGTTGGTAAAAGAACTCTCAAAACCCATGAGAATTTTTTTGATAAAATTTGATCACAACATTATTTCACATCAAAAATTTCAAAGTTGGCTATATAAGCAAAATGAAGTAACCATTGCAGATTATAATTATAAAGTCGAGGTTCGTTCTACTATTCCAAATGATCCAAGTTTTACCAATCAATGGCATCATGTAAATTCTAACGATGCAGATATTGACTCTGATTTAGCATGGGATATTACTACAGGTGGCACTACAGCTACCAATGATGATATAGTTGTATGCATGCTTGAAGGAGGGGGAGGAAATCTAGACCATTCCGATTTAACAGCAAACCGTTGGACTAATAATTATGAAACTCCAAATGATAATATTGATAATGATGGAAATGGATATGTAGATGATTTTAACGGGTGGAATACTGGCTTGAACAATGACGATTATGGTACGGGAGGTCATGGCACAAACTGTCTAGGTATGATAGGAGCAAAAGGGAATAATGGATTGGATGTTTCAGGGGCAAATTGGGACGTAAAAATGATGGTGGTAAATATGGGAGGATCACTTACACAAGCAAGTGTAGTTAGTGCTTATACTTATCCGTTAGTAATGAGACAAATGTGGAATAATACTAATGGTTCTCAAGGTGCCTTTGTAGTTGCAACAAGCGCTTCTTGGGGTATTGATGGAGCTAACCCATCAAATTATCCTTTGTGGTGTCAATTTTATGATACATTAGGCCTTTATGGAATCCTTAATGTGGGAGCAACAACCAACCAGAACTTAGACGTTGATGTCGCAGGAGATATGCCTACTGCATGTGCAAGTAATTACATGATTGGAGTCGGTAGAACTGGTAATCAAGACCAAACCGCTGGTGGATATGGAGTTCAAACTATAGCACTTGGAGCTCCTGGAATAAATGTTGTTACTACAAGTGGAACTTCGGGAACAACAACTACAACAGGAACTTCCTTCTCATGTCCTTTAACTGCTGGTGTTATAGGCTTAGCATACTCAATACCTTGTCCCAGCTTTATGAATATTGTCAATTCTAGCCCTCAAAATGCTGCTGATCTTGTTTTACAATCTTTATTAAATGGAACAGATCCAAAACCTCAACTTACATCTAAATTTATCACTGGGGGAAGATTAAATTCTTTCAATACTATAAATAATTTAATGGCTTCAGTTTGCTCTGGAAATATTTGTCTAGCCCCAAATAATGTGTCGGTTAGTAATATTACTGATAGTTCAGCTATTTTGAATTTTAGTTCTTACAGTTCTTCAACTGAAACGATTTTTTACTTCAGAGAGGCTGGTGTTAATATTTGGGATACTTTATATAATGCTTCTTCTCCCATATTAATAGACAGCTTAATTGCTTGTAGCTCTTACGAATTTTCTTTTCAATCTGTATGCGGGACCGATACAAGTAGTCTTACATCTACCCAGTCTTTAAATACATTAGGATGTGGTAATTGTATAGACCTATCGTATTGTTCTAGTGGTGCTTCAAATAATGAAGAATGGATAGAAACAATTAGTATAGGTTCTTATAGCTTTACCACTGGAGATGATGGAGGATATGGAGATTACACAGGGAATAGTAACTATGAAATGGATTTTGAAATTGGTTCTTCTTATCCAATAACTATTACACCTGCATGGCTAGGTACTCAGTACGATGAACAATCTCAAATTTGGATTGATTTCAATCAAGATGGTAATTTTGATGTTAATGAATTGGTTTATGACCAAGGGACTCCTTCTCAATCACCTGCATCAGGGATTATTACCATACCATCAAATGCTTTATATGGAAATACAAGATTGAGAATTTCTATGGCATCTATTTGGACTTCAAATATTCCACTTCCTACCTCATGTGATCAATTTACCTATGGAGAAGTTGAGGATTATTGTGTAAATATTATTCAAGGAACCATATGTGGAATGAATGTAGTTAGCTCGGTTGTTAATCCACAATGTCCTGGAATTGACGATGGGAGTATTAGTGTTTCTGTTTCTGGTGGTGCATCTGGTTATACTTACAACTGGGGAAGTTCTTTTGGTGTATCGTCTTCTTTATACGGTCTTAATAATGGAACCTACACATTGGTTATTTCAGACTCTTCGCTTTGTGATACAACAATTAATTATAGTTTGAACTATCAAACCATCTTAGCCCTGTCCAATACTTCAAATGATGCCAGCTGTAATGGACTAAG
>NTKH01000019.1 GCA_002457645.1 Bacteroidetes bacterium MED-G20 | reverse complement strand
AGGTCAAAATATCATAGAAAAAGTTTTAAAGTTTCAGTTATTTAAGAAGCTAGGACTACTACCTTATTTTTAGAAACTTCAATAACTCCCCCATTAATTTGAAAGAATTCTTCCTTTTCATTTAAAATGACTTTTACATCTCCCTTTTTAAGGGAAGAAACAAGTGGAGCATGGTTGTTTAATATTCCAATAGAGCCACTAGTTCCAGGAACAGTTACTAAATCAGCTTTACCATCGTAAAGACTTTTGTCCGGAGTAATTATTTGAACATCCATCGCTAAAATAATTAACTAACTTCTGCCAACATTTTTTCACCGGCTTCTATAACTTCCTCAATAGTTCCTTTAAGGTTAAATGCTGCTTCTGGATATTTATCTACTTCACCATCCATAATCATATTAAAACCTTTAATAGTATCTTCTATACTAACAAAAACCCCTTTCATACCTGTAAATTGTTCTGCAACATGGAATGGTTGAGACAAAAATCTTTGTACTCTTCTTGCTCGGTGAACAGCTAGTTTATCTTCTTCGGATAATTCATCCATCCCAAGTATGGCAATAATATCTTGAAGTTCATTGTATCGCTGAAGTAACATTTTAACTCTTTGTGCACAGTTATAATGAACATCTCCTAAAATTTGAGGTGTAAGAATTCTTGAAGTTGAATCTAGCGGATCAACAGCAGGATAAATACCTAATGCAGCTAGTTTTCTTGATAACACAGTAGTTGCGTCAAGGTGAGCAAATGTTGTTGCAGGAGCTGGATCTGTTAAATCATCTGCAGGGACATAAACTGCCTGAACAGATGTAATAGACCCATTTTTAGTGGAAGTGATACGTTCTTGCATAGCTCCCATTTCAGTGGCCAAAGTAGGTTGATAACCAACAGCTGAAGGCATTCTTCCTAAAAGTGCAGAAACCTCAGATCCTGCTTGAGTAAATCTAAAAATATTATCTATAAAAAAAAGTATATCTTTCCCTTTTCCTTCTCCATCACCATCTCTAAAATTTTCTGCTAAAGTAAGACCAGAAAGTGCTACTCTTGCTCTTGCTCCAGGTGGTTCATTCATTTGTCCAAAAACAAAAGCTGCTTGAGACTCTTTTAACGCTTCTTTATCAATTTTATCCAAAGGCCAATTACCTTTTTCCATTTCAGACATAAATTCATCACCATACTTCACAATTCCAGATTCTAACATTTCTCTTAGTAAGTCATTGCCTTCTCTTGATCTTTCACCAACACCAGCAAACACTGAAAGACCATCATGTCCTTTGGCAATATTGTTAATTAATTCTTGTATAAGAACTGTTTTACCAACACCTGCTCCTCCAAATAGTCCAATTTTACCCCCTTTTGCATATGGTTCAACTAAATCAATAACTTTAATTCCAGTATACAAAACTTCTGTGGCAGTAGATAAATCTTCAAACTTGGGTGCTTCTCTATGGATTGGCAATTTAACATCACTTTCACAAGGTCCAATTCCATCAATAGGGTCACCAACTACATTAAAAAGTCTTCCTTTTACCTGCTCTCCAATTGGCATGCTTATAGGACTTCCTATGGCAATAGCTTCCATTCCCCTCATTAACCCATCTGTAGAATCCATCGCAACAGTTCTAACACTATCTTCACCAATGTGTTTTTGACATTCTAAAATAACTTTAGTTCCATCTTTTTTATTTATTTCGATAGCGTCTAATAAATTTGGTAAAGTTTCAGAATTTTCAAAGCTTACATCAATTACTGGTCCAATAATTTGTGAAATTTTTCCCTTAATTTGAGACATTATTCTTTATTTTAAATTACGCTGCAAATCTAACATAATTTATATTATATGTACTTCAATGTTGATAAATTAGTACCATATTATTTCATCTCTAAAAAATAAGATTGATTTGATTTATTTATAAAGTGTAAATTCGCAAAAAAAATTCGATAATGAAAGTCCATCACGGCATCGAATCTTATAGAAAAATTAAAAATCCTGTAGTTACTGTAGGGACCTTTGACGGAGTTCATTTTGGTCATCAGAAAATTATTAATAGGTTAAAAAGAATAGCTTCTGAATGTAATGGTGAATCTGTTTTATTGACTTTTGATCCACATCCAAGAAAAGTATTATTCAAAGATCGTTCTTTAAAACTTATCAACACAACTGATGAAAAGATTAAAATTCTTTCGGAGTTGGGTTTAGATCACTTGGTAATTTATCCCTTCACCAATGACTTTTCTAAGTTTAGTGCCGAGGAATATATTTCTGAACTTTTAGTAAAAAAACTGAGAACTCATTATTTAGTTATTGGTTACGATCATCATTTTGGTAATAAAAGGGAGGGAGATATTAACTTACTCAAGAAAGTAGAAAAAAATTATCCATTTAATTTAGAAGAAATAAAAGCTCATGAAATTGACGAAATAAAAGTAAGTTCCACTAAAATTAGAGATGCTATTGAAAATGGTAACATTCATTTATTCAAGGAGTACTGTGGAAGAAATTTTGAATTTTCTGGAAGTGTTGTTTATGGAAATGGAATAGGTAAAACAATAAATACTGCTACAGCCAATATTAAGTTAGATAATGACGATAAAATCAGACCTGCAGATGGTGTTTACGCTGTACTTTGCCAACTTGATAATAATTTTCTAAAAGGAATTATGAATATTGGAGTAAGACCATCTATCGATATTAATCATCAAAAATCCACTGAAGTTCATCTTTTTGATTTTGATAAAAACATATATAAAAAATTATTAAAAGTAGAAGTAATTAGCAAAATTAGAGATGAAATTAAGTTTCCATCTCTAGATGATTTAAAAAATCAAATTACTAAAGATATTAAAGAAGCAAAAAAGATTCTTAATAGTTAAGACTAATTACAGCCGACATTAACTCCACCAGTTAAGTTAGATATGGTAATGATTTGTTCTGAAGAGTCACAACAAAATTTATACTGACTTGTTGTTTGTCCTTTACAAAGTTCTAAAACTGTGCCATCCGACATTGATGTTACTAATTTTTTACTGAACTTACTTCCAAACAAACCAATACCATTTTCGACATTAGTAAAAATAGGTCTTTCATTAACCACATTAGTAACTGGTTCATTAATTTGCATATAAGTATTTAAATCTTCACTTCCTGCAGTTAAAATAATCTCAATTGCATCACTACTAAAAGTTCTTTTTTCAACCTCTTGCTCTAGATTGTAATTTTTTAATTTACTATCGATCATATCAAAAAAACTTTTTCCAGAAATAATTTTAGTCATTTCTTCAGATCCGTTAGTACTAATACTTGTTTTATCTCCCAAATCCCATTCAATAAATTTTGAAACGGTATCTCCGCTAAGATTGTATTCTATAAAATGAACCCTTAAAATAAGTTCATATCTTTTCCCGTTTAAAGTGGTATTCCATTCTAACCTTGTATTTAAATACTCATCTGTAGTTGCTAAATCATTATCAGCACATTTAAATCCATTGAGTTGTAAAGTAATTTTAGTATAAAAGTCAAACATTAAACCTGCACCATTAACAAGTTCTGTTTCAGCACTGAAATTTAAGTTTTTCTCAGGAACATTAACTTTTAACTTATAAATATGATCATCATTTAAATAATTATTAGGAGTTTCCAAAAAATAGATTTTTTGAGAGTCTTCATAAAAAATACCCTCATCTAAATTACCTATCATTATTTCTCCAAGAGTATCTGATCCTGTTAAAAAATTATTTTGGTCTCTTTCTTCTAAAACTGCAATCAAATAGTCAAACTGAGTACAATCATTAATAGGAGCAAAATCTGCATTATTGGTATTTCCCAAAAATGATTTATTAATCTTTATAAACTGTGTGTCTAAAGATTGATCTAATAAACCATAAATAATTGGGGTAGTTTTATAGGGAGCATTTAACTCAAAATCTGTTTCACAAGAAGAAAAAATTATTATAATTGATAGTGCTATACAGTAAATTAACCTCATTAAATTATTGTTTTAAGAATTTAGAAGTAACTGTTTTTTCATCAGATTTTAATCTTAATAGATACCAACCTGTCTCTAGCGTTTCTGAACTAATTTGTAATTTATTTTCACCTTCTGAAATATTTCTTATTGTTTTTGACTTAACCAGTCTTCCTGATGCATCGTAAACTTTAAAAGTGGAATTATTTAGATTGGTAAGAGAGTGAAATGAAATAATTATATTATCAATAACAGGGTTTGGATATACCATAAAATCATATATTTTTTCTGTTTCATCAATAGAAAGCGAACCGGAAAGATTAATGTCATCAATATATAAATCATTACCCCCCCCGTTAACAAACTTAAATTTGAACCTAAAGTCACTTACTAAATAATTGGCAAATGAATTAGGGCCAATGGTTATGACTTTCCAGTCAGATCCAGTTGGAGTAAAGTTTGAATTGGTATTAGCCATAGTACTAATTATTGAAGAAGAAATATTTTTTCTCAAAAACCATGTTTCACCACAATTATTGCTTGCTAAAACTTGTAAGTAATCAGAATTTCCGCTGTTTCTTTTTGCGAAGGCATATTTAAAAGATAAACTTGCTGCAGCACTATTAGATAAATCAATTGTATTACTTATTAATTCGTCTATAGAACCATTTTGGCCTTGAGAATTATCAAGTTTAGCAGATTGTAATCCACTAGCAAATCCAGTTGTAACAATATTAAATCCAGGGCCACTACTATTATTAATGGTCCAATTATCACTTGGTAAGGATGTCATGCTTTCAAATCCTTCATAGATGGGTGGAGGAAAACCAGCACTTCCAATAACAGTAATAAAATTTGGGAAAGATTGAGTCATTGAATTTCCTAAAGCATCCGTAACCTCAAGTGTTATATCAAATGTACCTGACGCGGAATATGAAATAACTGGATTTTTAACATTGGAAGTACTTGGGTTACCATTTGGAAATGTCCAGTTCCATGAAGTAATATTATTGTAAGATTCATCAAAAAACTGAATATTATCACCACCACATACAATATCTCTTTCGACACGAATATCAACGGCGCAAAGAGATGGTGTAGTATTTAAGCCAGTAGCATTAAGATTGGATGAAGAAACAACACTACTTCTACCTCCAACATTGCTTTGAAGTGCGGCTCTCATCCTGTTTTTTTGTCCATTGGTAAACATTTTTTCACAATTTGAATATTCCATATAATTTTCTGTATTATCAACTACGTCATTAGTCCAATAACCATCTACAGCATCATTACTACAAGAATTAGAGGTTAAATTACAAGTGGTCAGCCCTATACACCTAGGTGTATCATCAACAAAATCATCACTAGAACAACTTGATGCATTTCCTGGATTATTGTTAGGTCCCCAAGTATGCCTTAAATTTAACCAATGACCTACTTCATGGGTTAATGTTCTACTAGAAAAGACCCCAGAAGTACCAATTGAACCAACATAATCGTGTAAAACCCAGATTCCATTTCCCATGGATGTTGAAGTCCAATTGTTATTTGGAGTAGTAGTGTATCCAGCAGCACCATCAGCATCGTTGACTACAAAAATATTTAAATATTTATTTCCTGGCCATGTGCCATTATAAACATCGTTTCCACCAATTATTGCAGAAACTTGACTTGAACCATTTGTCCCACTATTAGTTAGAGGACTTAAAGTTCTTGTTATTCCACTAAAACATTGTCCGTTAGGTGCTTTTTTTGCTAATTGAAACTCTACCTCAATATCTGCTGGCATTCCCTGAAAAGTTGTTTGTACATTGTTTGCATCAGCATTTAATAATCTAAAATCTCTATTTAAAATAGATACCGCATCTTCAATTTGAGCACTAGAAATATTTTCAACTCCTCCATTGTGTAATACGTGAAATACCAATGGAATAGTATATATGTTCCTCTTAGATGTACTTTTAGAAATTCTATTTTCAATTTTTTTTAACTCTTTTTGATCTTCTAAAAAATGGTGGTAGGCTTCAGCATCTTTTTTAAACTTATTCATTATTTTATGAGTTTTACAATACTCTACATTTTCTCCATCTCGGCAATTAGAATAATCTATAACTCTAGAACTAATAGTTTGAGAAAAAATTGAGATTTGAACAAGTAAAATTAAATTTGTTAAAATAAATTTCATAAAATTTACACTTTTAAAGCAATTTCTAAATCGTTTATTAGATCACTTATATCTTCAATTCCCACACTTAATCTAATAAGAGAATCAACAACTCCAGACTTTATTCTTTCCTCACTGGGAATCGAAGCATGAGTCATGGTTGAAGGATGTCCAATAAGCGATTCAACACCACCCAAAGACTCTGCTAAGGTAAACAATTCTGTTTTGCTCACTACACTCTTTGCAGATTCTAGTTGGTCTCCAACTAAAGTAAATGAAATCATTCCACCAAATCCTTTCATTTGGCTTTTGGCAATATTATGGTTAGGATGCGTCTTAAGTCCTGGCCAATAAACGGTATCAACTTTTGGGTGATTTTCTAAATAAAGGGCCACTTTTTCACCATTTTCACAATGTCTTTGCATTCTTAAGTGAAGAGTTTTTATTCCTCTTAGAACTAAAAAAGAATCCATGGGCCCGCAGACAGCACCACTAGAGTTTTGAATTCTATACATTTCTTCAGCAATTTTATTGTCATTTGTCACTAGGGCGCCCATTACAACATCTGAGTGGCCTCCTAAATATTTTGTTACAGAATGCATGACAATATCTGCTCCTAAATCTAATGGGGTTTGTAAATAAGGAGTGGCGAAAGTATTATCTACACCTACCAAAATGTTATTACTTTTTGCAATATCACAAACGGCTTTAACATCAATGATATTCATCATTGGATTTGTTGGTGTTTCCACCCAAATTAACTTCGTTTTGGAGTTAATTTTCTCTTTTATATTATTAATATCTAACATATTAACAAAGTGAAAATTTATACCATATTTCTCAAAAATAGTAGTAAATATTCTGTAAGAACCCCCATATAAATCATTTGTAGAAATCACTTCATCTCCAGGCTCTAACATTTTAATAACTGCATCAATAGCAGCCAACCCACTTCCAAAGCATGCACCATACTTTCCACCTTCAATAGCCGCTAAATTGTTCTCCAATGTAGCTCTAGTAGGATTACCGGTTCTGGAATATTCAAACCCTTTGTGTAATCCTATTTCTTCTTGAACATAAGTAGAGGTTTGGTAAATTGGAGTCATAATTGCCCCAGTAGCAGTATCAGGATGAACTCCTGCATGAATTACTTTGGTATTAAATTTCATTATTGTTATTTTAAAATGACCACAAATCTAGTAATTTAATATATTCCATTATTGAATGAATAGACTTTGAGACAAAAAATATTTTATGCGCATCTTGCTATTCTGGGAGCTAACATAATTTACGCAGTTAATTACGGATTTGCTAAAGATGTAATGAACGGTGGGTATGTTCCTCCTTTTACATTTATCCTATTTAGAGCTATTGGAGCTACATTACTTTTTTGGATTACTTCCTACTTTTTTTTTGAAAAAATTTCGAAATCTGATTTGTTCAAGTTTATTTTATGTGGACTATTTGGAGTAACAGCCAATCAATTAATGTTTTTTAAAGGCTTGGAACTAACATCTACCATACATGCATCTATTATCATGGTGACAAGTCCAATAATTGTAAGTATTTTATCATTAATAATTTTAAAAGAAAAACTTCAGTTTTCTAAGGTTTTTGGAATAATTCTTGGGCTAATAGGAGCTGTAAATATAATATCAGATAATAATTCTTCATTCGGGAATAGTGGTCTAAGTGGTGATATTTTTATTTTTTTAAATGCAATATGTTTTGGACTATATCTAATTATTGTTAAGCCTTTAATGTCAAAATATAGCCCAATTACAGTCGTTAAATGGGTTTTTACTTTTGGGTTATTAGGTGTTTTACCGTTTGGCATTTATGAAATAAATGAGGTAAACTGGGAGATGAATAATGATATTATTTTAAAAATAGGATTTGTAATTTTCTTCACAACATATCTTTGTTATTTATTCAACATTTATGGTGTTAAATATGTTAGTCCTACCATTGTAAGTACCTATATTTATTTACAACCAGTATTAACTAGTTTTATTGCAGTATTTAGTGGAAGAGAAGAACTTAACCTAACAGTTATCATATGCTCTGCATTTATATTTTTAGGAGTGTATTTAGTAAGTATTAATACTAATAAATAATCAATTCATTACTTTTGAGTAAAATAAAATCTTATGACACTATCTATGACAGGTTTTGGGAAGTCTGAAGTTACTTTAGATCATTTTAATGTCAATATTGAAATTAGATCATTAAACAGTAAATTCTTGGATTTATCTTTAAAACTTCCTAATATATTTAAAGATTTAGAGCTGCCAATAAGAAAACTAATAAAAGAAAAAGTTATCAGAGGAAAAGTAGAGTTAATAATTCATTATGAAAAAATCAACATGACAAATACTGCTTCGCTAAACAAGGAAAAAATAATTGGGTATCATAATGAATTGAAAGAAATTACTGAAAAATTAAACTACAATAGTGATAAAGATTTAATTGGATATGCATTAAAACTTCCCGAAATTATTCAGCATTCTAAAGATATACTTAATGAAAATAGTAAAAGTTTAGTTCTTTCTTGCGTTGAGAAAGCTTGTGAAGATTTAAAAAAGTTTAGAATAAATGAAGGCTCTGCCCTAGAGAAAGAACTTAATAAATATTTAAACTCTATTTTAGAAGACTTATTGGATGTTAACAATTTTGAAATAGAAAGATTACCAAAAGTAAAAGAAAAGTTATTTAAGGCAATTGATGAACTAAACTTGAAAAATCAAATAGATGAAAAAAGATTAGAACAAGAGTTAATTTATTATTCAGAAAAAATTGATTTAACTGAAGAAAAGGTTAGATTGAAAGAACATTGTCTTCATTTTAAAAAATCTATAAAAGAAACTAACTCAGGTAAAAAACTTGGATTTATCACTCAAGAAATGGGAAGAGAAATAAATACATTAGGTTCAAAAGCAAACCATATTTCAATTCAAAAAATAGTAGTGAATATGAAAGATGAGTTAGAAAAAATTAAAGAACAAGTTTTAAATGTGCTATGAGCCCCTTAAGAAATTTTAGAGGAAAAGCAATCATAATTTCTGCGCCCTCAGGAGCTGGTAAAACAACCCTTGTCAAAAGACTTTTAAAAACACCTCTTCCTTTAAAGTTTTCTATTTCAGCTTGTAGTCGTAATCCAAGAGCAAATGAAAAAAATGGAGAGGATTATTATTTTCTAACAACTGATGAATTTAAAAATCAAATTCAAAATAACTCATTTATTGAATGGGAAGAGGTTTATAAAAATCATTTTTATGGAACACTCAAAAAAGAAATTGATGAAATTTGGAAGATGGAAAAACATGTTATTTTTGATGTTGATGTTTTCGGAGGGATTTCTTTAAAAAAATATTTTGGCAAGAATGCAATTTCTATTTTTATCAAACCTCCATCTTTAAAAGTCCTATCACAAAGATTAGCTAAAAGAAATACTGAAAATCAAGCTTCAATTAGTGGAAGAATAGAAAAATCAAAAAAAGAAATGAATTACATTAATCATTTTGATAGAATTATTGAAAATGATGATTTAAATGATGCTGCCAAAAAAATTATTGGAGTTGTTGAGGAATTTATAGAAATTTGATGAAAAAAATTGGTTTATATTTTGGAACATTTAACCCCATCCACGTAGGTCATTTAATTATTTCCAATTATATGACTGGATATACAAATTTAGATGAAGTATGGTTGGTTGTAAGTCCACTTAATCCTTTAAAAAAGAAGGAATCATTATTAAAAGACTATCATAGGTTAAACCTGGTTAGAATAGCAATTGAAGATAATCCCTATTTAAAAGCCTGTGATGAGGAGTTTAATTTACCCAAGCCTTCTTATACAATTTACACTTTAACTCATCTAAAAGAAAAGTTTCCAAATTATGATTTTAACTTGATTATGGGAGAAGATAACCTTCGTTCTTTCAAAAAATGGAAAAATCATGAAGAAATCTTAAAATCACACTACTTATATGTTTATCCACGAATTTTAACTGAACAAGAGAAAATGGAGGAAAAAACAAGCTTTCCAATAATCAAACATTCTAATATCATTAGATGTGAAGCACCTGTTATGAAAATTTCATCAAGCTTTATTAGAAAAGCCATCTCAGAAAATAAAGATGTTAGATACCTACTAACTCCAGAAGTTTTTAAATATGTTGATGAAATGAATTTTTATAAAGTTAAAAATTAGTTAGTTATTTATAATTTCAAATAACTCGTCAAGTTCAGGAATAAGCACCACTTCAATTCGTCTATTTTTTGCTTTATTTTCAGTATCTATTGGAATAAACTGACTTCTTCCAGAGGCACTTACTGTAGTAGGGTCCATTTTACTGTTTTCTAACATTATTTTTACTACAGAAGTAGCTCTAAGAACACTTAACTCCCAATTATCTACAGGGTGAGAATTTGATCGCATTTTATCTGTATCCGTATGCCCTTCAACTAAAATTTCCAAATCTTTTTGATCTTCTAAAACTTTTGCTAATTCTTTAAGTGCTTTAATGCCTTCAGAATCTACTTTTGTACTTCCAGAAGCAAATAATAATTTAGCATCCATACTAATATACACTTTTCCATCTTTTTCAATTACAGAAAGACCTTTGTCTCTAAAACCAAGAAGTGCATTGGCAACTTTTTCTTTTAGAGCTCTTACAATAGCATCTTTGTTGGCGATAATTTCTTCTAATTCATTAACTCTCTGTTCTCTTTTTTGAAGTTCAATTGACATGTCTTCTAGTTGCTGCTTTTTATTATTTAATTCAATTTCAAAAGCTCTTTGTTGGTCTTCAAGAATTAATAAATCAGATTTTCTTTTTTCAAGATCTGCAATTAATCTTTGTTTTTCAATTGACTGTCCCTCTTGCAAAATTTCTAATTGATCTTGAATTCTTTTATTAAGCATATCAATTTTATCATATTGCTTTTCCTTCATCCTCAAAGACTTTCCTAGAATAGTTGTATCCTTAATTAACCTACTAGTAAGTTCTTTTAATTGCTGATTTTCAGATTCTAATTCAGTATTTTCTGTTTGAAGTTCTGTTTTTAACGTCTTTAGAGTTTTTAACTCACCAGCGCATATCTCTTGCTTTTCTGAAATTTCTTCAAACTTTCTTGCTGGAACACATCCTTGAAAAAAAACGGAGAAAATAAGTATATATATGAAAATCTTTTTCATTGTAGATTATTCTAAAACAAAAATGGCTCCAAATTCAATAAATAAATCACATATTCCTTTTACTTATAAACAATGTTCTCTTAAAACTCAACGCAAAATTTAATAAAAATCAACCTAAAATATAATTACTTAAAAACAAATCTATATATCTTACGTTTTCTAAAAGAAGTATTCCCTTATTTCATTTTGAATTACAATGATTAAAAATAAAATTGTAGGACTTGTCTTTTGCATTATCTGTAATGTTAATTATGGTCAAAATTTTGATTTTTCAATCATAACCAAAAAAATATTTGTAAATACAGATACTTTATCAATTGACTCAAGTTCAATAAATCCAAGAACTTTTAAGGTTTTTAATAATATAGCTGAATTACAGCCATTTGAATATCAATTAAACGCAGCTAAAGGAAAAATAATTTTTAATGAAATACCTAATGATACCTTAGTTTTTAAATATCATAGGCTGCTTATAGATTTTAATAAAAAATACTTATTGCATCCCATTTCTTTAAATAGAACAAATCATCAAAACCTATTTTATGAACCCATAGAAATTTCTAACTCCAAAAATAAAACAAGTATATTTCAAGGTACCAACTTGAACAGAACTGGAAGTCTTTCGAGAGGATTAATGGTTGGGAATAATCAAGACTTTTCACTTAATTCTAATCTTAATCTTCAATTGTCAGGAATGATTTCCCCTACTATGAAAATTTTAGCATCAGTGACAGATGATAATATTCCCATTCAACCTCAAGGAAATACCCAACAATTACAAGATTTTGACAAAGTATTTATTCAGGTTTCTGAAGAAAAATGGAAATTAACTGCTGGAGATTTTTGGGTAAAAAATAAAGACGGATATTTCCTGAAATATAAAAAAAGAGGACAAGGAATTCATTTGAAAAATAAAATAAAAGAAAATGAAAATATTAATATTAATACAGAAAATAGTGCTTCAATAAGTAAAGGTAAATTCGGAAGAAACGTTATTCAAGGAATTGAAGGAAATCAGGGTCCTTACAGACTTTTTGGAAATGAGAATGAAAGTTTTATTATTGTATTAAGTGGAACTGAAAATGTTTACATAGATGGAACCTTACTCAAAAGAGGCCAAAATAATGATTATATAATTGACTATAACACAGCAGAAATAAGTTTTACTGCAAAAAAATTAATTACAAAAGATAAAAGAATTATAGTTGAGTTCCAATACAGTGATAAAAACTATGCCAGATCGCTTTTACAATCCTCAACATTATTTGAAAAAAATAGATCTTCATTTTACATTTATGCTTATGCAGAACAAGACAGTAAAAATCAACCATTACAACAAGATTTTGATTTAGTTGATCGTTTAAGACTTGAGAGCATTGGTGACAATATTGAAATGGCTACTGGATCTGGTATTGACAGTATTGGATTTAATGAAAATTCCAATATGTATGAAAAATTAGATTCTCTTGGCTATGAAATATTTAATTATTCTATAGATGATCAATTGGGAGTTTATCAACTTACGTTCAGTAATGTTGGCCAAGGAAATGGTAATTATGTAATTAAAGAGAATAATGCTTTAGGAAGAGTTTATGAATGGGTGGCTCCTGATACCATGTCAAATTCAGTTATTTTAAAAAATGGGAATTATAGTCCCATAAAGAAGTTGGTAACTCCTAAAAAAAGACAAATATTAAGTGTTGGAGGAAAGACAAATTGGTCTTCAAGTTCTTTAAAATATGAAATAAGTAGCTCAAACATGGATTTAAATACCTTTTCTAAAATAAATAATAATGATAATGTTGGATTTGCAGGGTTAATAAATTATGAATCTAAAAAGGAATTAAACTCAAACTGGCTTATTAATCAGTCTTATAAAATTGAAAGTATTTCCAAAAATTATGAGAGAATTGAAAGATTTCGTGAAGTGGAATTTGAAAGAAACTGGAATATTCAGCAATTGATTATAAATGAAGATCAAGTTTTAAGTTCAGCAAAAATAAATTTAAAGCATTTCGAAAATGGACTATTTCAATATGGGTTAAACTCTTTTTGGATAAAAAATGATTTTAATGGTTATAAAAATGATTTGAAAATAAAATGGAATAAAAAAGTCTATTTAGACTTTAATGGAAGTTTATTAAACTCTAATGGTATTTTTAAAACTACTTTTTTAAGACATAATACTAACCTTTATATTCCTGTAAATAATTTTAAATTAGGATTTATAGATATTAATGAAAATAATAAATTTTATAACAATGATTCACTTTCTAACAATAGCTACCGTTTTTATGATTGGAAATTTTACATTGAAAATTTAGACTCTAATAAAAATAAAATACAATTTTTTTACCAAGAGAGATACGATTGGTTTAAATATCAAACCATTTTAAAAAGAGCTACAAAAGCAATCAGTCCTGGGTTTAAAATAGGAATCGTGGATAAAAGCAACTTTCAACTAAATTATTCACTTGCTTATAGAATACTTCAAATTCTAGATACAAGTCTCACCACTATATTGCCAGAGAACTCCCTAGCAAGTCGTTTAAATTATCATATTAAACTATTAAAAGGAGGAATCAATAGTAATTCTTTTTTAGAGTTAGGTTCAGGACTAGAATTGCAAAAAGAATTCATTTATTTAGAGGTTCCAGCAGGTCAAGGAGTTTATACTTGGAATGATTATAATGAAAATGATATTAAAGAATTAAATGAATTTGAGATAGCTGCTTTTACAGATCAAGCAAGCTACATCAGAGTTTTTACACCAAACAATAGTTACATTAAAATTTATAATTTTCAGTATAATCAAAATATAAATATAGACTTTCGAAAAATAGTAAAAGGGAAATCCTTAATTGAAAAACTTTTCAATAAATTCTATAATCAAACAGCGTTGAATACTCAAAAGAAAACCGATGATTTGGATATTAGAACTTTAGTTAATCCATTAGTGAATTCAGATAATCCAATTATTCAACAGATGTCCAATAGTTTGAGAAATAGTTTGTTTTTTAATCGTTCAAATCCTAAATACAGCGTTGAGTTAGTTACACAACTTTTTGCTAATAAAAATTTATTAATCAATGGTACTGATTTTAGATCTAATAATAAAGATCAATTAAAATTACGTTGGAATTTGAACAAATCATTTATGTTAAATAGTCAATTTAGTAAAGAACTTAAAAGCAATAACTCTACCTATATGCAAAACAGAAATTTTAACATTGAGAATAAAGAGATTTTTAATAGGGTATCTTTTCAACCTAATACAATGTTTAGAATTGCATTAAAGACTAGATACTCTGAAAAAAGTAACAGTATAGAATATGGAAATGAAAAAGCATTTTTAAAAGATTTAGGAATTGAATTAAGAAGAAGTAAAAGAGATAAGGGGCTTTTTAATGCTGAACTACACTTTGTAAATATAAATTATAATGGAGAAAGTAATAGCACTATTGGATTTGAAATGCTTGAAGGATTACAAACTGGAAGTAATATGACTTGGAAAATTAGTTTTCAGAAAAAAATGTCTAATAATGTTCAACTTTCTGTAAGCTATAACGGAAGAAAGTCTGAAGAAAATAAAGCGATTCATACAGGCAGCATGCAAATGAGGGCTTTCTTTTAATCTAATTTTAAAACTGCTAAAAATGCTTCTTGTGGAA
Source organism: Bacteroidetes bacterium MED-G20 (assembly GCA_002457645.1). GTDB lineage: Bacteria > Bacteroidota > Bacteroidia > Flavobacteriales_D > Parvicellaceae > MED-G20. The sequence continues at coordinate 9,431 of NTKH01000019.1, read as the reverse complement.
CTTCAACTCTGCCTACTTGTCTCATTCTCTTTTTACCAGCTTTTTGTTTTTCTAATAATTTTCTTTTTCTAGTAATATCTCCTCCATAACATTTAGCCGTAACATCTTTCCTTAGCGCCTTTATGGTTTCTCTTGCAACTATTTTTGCTCCAATTGCTGCTTGAATAGGTATCTCAAATTGCTGACGCGGAATCAACTCTTTCAACTTTAAGCATATTTTTTTTCCTAAACTAAATGCATTTGAACGGTGGACCAAGGCTGATAAGGCATCAACCTGTTCTGCATTCAAAAGAATATCTAATTTTATCAAATCTGATTTATTGTATCCAGTTGGGGAATAATCGAAAGAAGCATATCCTCTACTAACAGATTTTAATCTATCATAAAAATCAAACACTATTTCTGAAAGAGGCATCTGAAAGGAAAGCTCCACTCTATTTTGTGTTAAATAAACTTGGTTAGTAAGGTCTCCTCTTTTTTCTATACACAAATTCATCACAGCTCCAACATAATCAGTTTTGGTGATTACTTGAGCTTTTATATAAGGTTCCTCAATCCACTCCATTTTAGAAGGATCTGGAAGTTCAGATGGGTTGTTAACTTTAAGTTCTTGTAAATCTTTTTTCATAAAAACATTGTAAGAAACATTAGGAACTGTGGTAATTACAGTCATATTAAATTCTCTTTCCAACCTTTCTTGAATAATTTCCATATGAAGCATTCCTAAAAAACCACACCTAAATCCAAAGCCTAAAGCAGCTGATGATTCAGGTTCAAAAACCAATGAAGCATCATTAAGCTGAAGCTTTTCCATTGAATTTCTTAGTTCTTCATAATCATCCGTTTCAACTGGGTAAATTCCAGCAAATACCATTGGTTTGACGTCTTCAAACCCTTTTATTGCTTCTTTACATGGGTTTGAAATTGAGGTAATAGTGTCACCAACCTTTACTTCATTTGCTTTCTTAACTCCACTAATAATATATCCAACATCGCCAGAACCTAATTCTTTTTTTGGATTTAAATCCATTTTTAAAACACCAATTTCATCAGCATCATAAGTTTTTCCAGTATTAAAAAACTTCACCTCTTGACCTTTTTTGATGACTCCATTAAAAACTCTAAAATAAGCAATGATTCCCCTAAATGGGTTGAAAACAGAGTCAAAAATCATAGCTTGTAACGGTTCATTGTCATTTCCTTTAGGGGCAGGAATTTTATTAATTATTCTTTCTATTATGGTGTCTATGCCAAGACCTGTTTTTCCACTTGCTTGAATTACATCATCTTCAGAGCAACCAATAAGATCAATAATTTGATCCGTAACTTCTTCTGGCATAGCACCAGGTAAATCCATTTTGTTTAAAATAGGGATAATCTCTAAATCATTTTCAATTGCTAAGTATAGATTAGAAATTGTTTGAGCTTCAATTCCTTGGGATGCATCAACAATCAATAGGGCTCCTTCACACGCAGCAATTGATCTTGAAACTTCATAAGAAAAATCTACATGTCCTGGAGTATCAATTAAGTTTAACTTGAATGGTTGACCCTCATGAACATAATCCATCTGAATAGCATGGCTTTTAATAGTAATACCACGCTCCCTTTCTATATCCATATCGTCTAAAGCCTGATCTTTCATCTCTCTATCTGAAATGGTTCCTGTAGTCTGTAATAACCTGTCAGCTAAAGTGCTTTTACCATGATCAATATGAGCTATAATGCAAAAGTTTCTAATGTTTTTCATTCGAAACAAATGTAGTATTTAAAATATTAGATACTTAGCTTGATATGCATATTATAGAACTAAAATCCTTAAACAGAACAAAATTGTTTAACAAATAACAATCCATATCTAATAATAATTTTGGTTTTGTTGGTATTAAGAGTTTATTTTGTGCCCCAGATGAAAGTTGTAGATTATATAAAAAATAGTAATAAAACTATTTTCTCTTTTGAAATAATCCCTCCCTTAAAAGGAAAAGGAATTGAAGACATTTGTGAAGGAATAGATCCTTTAATGGAATTTAATCCTCCTTTTATAAACGTAACCTATCATAGAGAAGAATACGATTATAAAAAAATGGGTAATGGACTTCTTAAAAAAGTTTCTGTCAGAAAAAGACCTGGTACAGTTGGAATATGTGCAGCTTTAATGAATCGATATAAAGTAGATGCTATTCCTCACATAATATGTGGAGGTTTCACTAAAGAGGATACAGAGAGTGCATTAATAGACCTTAAATTTTTAGGGGTTGATAATATTCTAGCTCTTCGAGGTGATCCTATGAAAAACGAGTCTGCCTTTGTTCCTACAGATGGTGGAAACAAATTTGCTATTGACCTCATTAAACAAATAAACGACATGAATAATGGTCAATACTTATATGAAGAAACCAAAAATAGTCCTTCAAATTTTTGTATTGGTGGTGCTGGTTACCCGGAGAAACACTTCGAAGCAATGAATCTAAAAAGTGATCTTAAGCATCTTAAAGAAAAAGTAGATGCTGGGATGGAATTTATTGTTACTCAGCTTTTCTACGATAATAAAAAGTTTTTTGAATTTGAAAAAAAATGTAGAGAGATAGGAATTACGGTTCCTATAATACCTGGTTTAAAACCAATAACCAACCTTCGTCATCTAACTTTTATTCCTAAGTTTTTTAACACCAACTTTCCAGAGGAGTTTTCTAATGAATTGGAAAAATGTAAAACCAACGATGAAGTAAAAAAAGTGGGGATTGAATGGTCTACAATTCAGTCTAAACAATTAGTAAAAGCAGGTGTCCCCGTTCTTCATTTCTATACTATGGGTAAAGGTGAATCCGTAAAAAATATTGCGAGTAAAATCTTTTAAACTTCTTTCTCTTAATTTAAATATTGATTTTAAATATTTTGAAATCAATTATAGAATATATTTAGATTAGAATATGATTTACTCTATTGATGAAATCTCTTAGGCTTTTAACTTTATTAATATTAGTTATAACAAGTACGGGAATCCATTCTCAAAAAAACATAAAAATAAAGTTGAAAATTAATCTGATTCCAATTGAAAATAGGTATGGAAATTTAAAAAATTGCTCCATAAAAATTTACAGAAACAATGTTGAGTTACAAAATTTTAAATTAAAAGGAAATAAAGTAAAAAAAATCATTAACAACAGAGGAATTTATAAGTTTATATTTTCAAAAGAGACTTATGTTTCAAAGCATTTTATTATAGATGCAATAGACATTCCAGAAAATAAAAATAAGCACAAGCTCAAGGCTGAAATTACACTATTTCATGATTCTAAAAATGATAATGTAACCTTTCTTAAAACAGAACCCATTTCAATTGCTTATTATGACTATATTAAAAAGGAAGTTCGATGGGATTTTGAATATTATAGGGGGATGGTGGAAAAAATAATTAAAGCCCAAATAGGAAATTAATACAAAAGGAAGACTATTTTTTAATATTAGCTGAAATAAATTCTCTATTCATCCTTGAAATATTGTCTAGAGAAATTCCTTTGGGACACTCTACTTCACAAGCTCCAGTGTTGGTACAATTCCCAAAACCCTCTTCATCCATCTTATTAACCATATTAATAACTCTTTCTTTTGCCTCTACCTGTCCTTGGGGTAATAGTGAGAACTGTGAAACTTTAGCAGAAACAAAAAGCATAGCTGATGAATTTTTACATGACGCTACGCACGCTCCACATCCAATACATGTAGCAGCATCAAAAGCAATATCAGCATCATCTTTTGGAATAGGAATACTATTAGCGTCTTGAGTATTTCCTGAAGTATTTACAGAAACAAAACCTCCAGACTGTTGTATTCTGTCAAAAGCAGATCTATCAACTACAAGATCTTTGATAATAGGAAATGCATTGGCTCTAAATGGCTCAATAAATATAGTATCACCATCCTTAAATTTTCTCATATGAAGCTGACAAGTTGTTACTCTTCTATCAGGACCATGGGCTTCACCATTTATATAAAGTGAACACATTCCACATATTCCCTCTCTGCAGTCATGGTCAAATGCAACTGGATCTATTGCCTTTTCAATTAATTCTTCATTTAAGACGTCTAACATTTCTAAAAAAGACATGTCCTCTGACACATCACTAATAGGATAAGTTTCTAAGGATCCTTTATCAGTATTACTTTTTTGTCTCCATATTTTAAGTGTTAAATTCATCTTTTTGTTATTTATATGATCTTACTTTTACTTCAATGTTTTCAAATTCTAATTTCTCTTTATGAAGTTTGGCTTCTGAAGGTTCTCCTTTGTGTTCCCATGCAGAGACAAAATTAAATTTCTTGTCATCTCTTTTAGCTTCTCCTTCTTTGGTAGCATATTCTTCTCTAAAATGTCCGCCACAAGATTCGTTTCTAGTGAGTGCATCTTTAGCAAATAATTCTCCTAACTCGAGAAAATCAGCAACTCTACCTGCTTTTTCTAGTTCTTTGTTGAGTTCATTTAAACCGCCTGGAACCATTACGTTTTTCCAAAAATCAACTCTTAATTCTTTAATTTCTGAAATAGCTTCATTTAATCCGGTTTCGTTCCTTGACATTCCACATTTATCCCACATAATATTCCCCAACTTTTTGTGGTAATAGTCAACAGAGTGCTTTCCTTTATTTTCAACTAATTTTGTCAATAATTGTTTGACATTTTCTTCAGATTCTTTGAACTCAGCAGAGTCTGTAGAAATAGGACCAGTTCTAATATCATCTGATAAATAATCTCCAATAGTATAAGGTAAAACAAAGTATCCATCTGCCAAGCCCTGCATTAAAGCCGAAGCACCAAGCCTATTAGATCCATGGTCAGAAAAATTTGCTTCTCCAATTGCATAAAGACCAGGAACGGTAGTCATTAAGTTATAATCTACCCATATTCCTCCCATTGTATAATGGACTGCTGGATAAATCATCATAGGGTTCTCATATGGATTTTCATCTACAATTTTTTCATACATCTGAAATAGATTGCCATATTTAGATTTAACAATTTCTTGCCCCATCTTTTTAATCAACTTGTGATCGTTTGCATCTTCCCCCTGAAGAAGAACTTGTTCTTTTCCATATCTAGTAATTGCAGAACTAAAATCCAAGTATACGGCTTCTCCAGTTTTGTTTACACCATATCCTGCATCGCATCGTTCTTTTGCTGCTCTAGAGGCAACATCTCTTGGAACTAAATTTCCAAAAGCAGGATATCTTCTTTCTAAATAATAGTCTCTATTTTCTTCCGCTATTTCAGTAGCTTTCAAAGCCCCATCTCTTAAAGCTTTGACATCTTCCATATTTTTAGGAACCCATATTCTGCCATCATTTCTGAGAGACTCTGACATTAAAGTTAACTTAGATTGATATTCGCCTGATCTAGGAATACAAGTAGGGTGAATTTGAGTGTAACAAGGATTGGCAAAAAAAGCTCCTTTTTTATGGGCTTTCCATGCTGCAGTAGTATTGCTTCCCATAGCATTTGTAGAGAGAAAATAAACATTGCCATAACCTCCAGACGCTATCACTACCGCATGTGCAGAGTGTCTTTCAATTTCTCCTGTAATTAAGTTTCTAGCAATGATTCCCCTTGCCTTTCCGTCTACTATAACAACATCCAGCATCTCATGACGGTTATGCATTTTGATTTTTCCTCTAGCGATTTGTCTATTCATGGCTGAATAAGCGCCTAAAAGTAATTGTTGTCCTGTTTGACCTTTTGCATAAAAAGTTCTCGAAACTAAGACCCCTCCAAATGATCTATTATCCAATAATCCTCCATAATCTCTAGCAAAAGGAACTCCTTGGGCAACACATTGATCAATTATGTTGGTAGATACTTCTGCTAATCTATATACATTTGCTTCCCTTGATCTGTAATCACCACCTTTAACAGTATCATAAAATAATCGGAAAGTAGAATCTCCATCTCCTTGATAATTTTTTGCAGCATTAATACCTCCCTGAGCGGCAATGGAATGTGCTCTTCTTGGACTGTCTTGATAACAAAAAGATTTTACATTGTAACCAAGCTCAGCTAAAGTTGCAGATGCTGATCCTCCTGCTAATCCAGTTCCAACAACAATTACATCTATATTTCTTTTATTGGCTGGGTTTACAAGATCAATTGAATCTTTGTACTGAGTCCACTTATCTTTTAATTCACCGTTTGGTACGCCAGAATTTAATATTGCCATGATTATTAATGTTGGGTTAAAAAGTGAAACAAAGCAATAGTTATAAATCCAAAGGGAACAACTATCGCAAAAATAGTTCCTATTTTATAAAATGATGATCTAGTTTTATTGGTAGATACACCAACGCTTTGAAATGAAGATTGAAATCCATGAAGCAGATGAAGGGATAAAAAAACAAATGCAATAACATAAGCAATTACTCTAGGTAAAGCATTAAACTTTTCGTGTAACTCATGATAATATCTAAACTCACCATCATTCATTAGCCCAGACATATCCCCTGCTATATATTTAGTTGAAATTTCAGGAATCCAAAAATCAATAAAATGTATGGCTAAAAAAGCCAGGACAGTTATTCCACTAATGATCATATTTCTTGATGGCCAAGAGGAATTAGCTGAAGGTTTATTGTAGGCGTAATTAAAAGTTCTAGATTTTCTATTTCTTAAGTCTAAAAAAAATCCCATGATGAAGTGAAAAACAACCCCAAAAATAAGAACAGGCTGTAATAAAAACTGCACTAATGGATTAGTTCCCATAAAATGAGATGCTTCGTTAAATGATTCTGGACTAACAACGGAAAGTGAATTAATTACCAAATGCTGTAATAAAAAAACCATTAAAAAAAGTCCTGAAAGTGCCATCAATATTTTATATCCAATTGAAGTATAAAAAGTAGATTTACTCATGATGATTTTATTATTTAATCGAATACAAATGTAATAAACAATGTAATGTCAAAGTCATAACTTCTGAAAATATAATTGAACAAACAACTATCTTTAAGCAATTTAGATGGATTATAAATAATAAAGTTGTTTTAATATTTATTGTAATTCCATGAAATCACTTTAACCCCACTAGAAAAATGCATTTTATCAGGACCCTTTCCCATCATTTTACTAAATCTTTGGTAGTTAAAATGTAATTTTAATAATTCCATATTTTCAATAGGCCAAGGTAAATGATGAATTTCAAATTCATTGATATAATTTCCAACATCATGAAAAAGAGCATATCTTTCTGTTAGGAAAAGATCTAATGCAGTTATCTCACTTTTCGATTGATTAAAATCGTATTGTATTTCTAATGAATCTTTAAAATCAGAATTGATTGAATTATAAGCATTAAATGATCTATTTATTATTGAATAACGGTAGGGAAGTTTAGAAATTTTTCTTGCTATTCTACAAGCAATCTTCTTACCAGCTTCAATACTTAAAAAATATACCCCAGTCTTATTATTGGATTTCACATACGTTCTAATATTAATTTCATGAAAATTTGAGACTGGTGAGAAATGAGGAAAATTCCTTGGTCTAATTTTTTCCATAGTAAATGCTACTAAGGAAACCCATGGTTGACCATCAAATAAATCTATTTGTAAATTACTTGGAACAAATTTTGAAAGTTCTTTAAGTTCTACTTTCCAATGAAGAAATATTGCATTATTCCATTCTTGATAAAAATTCCATTTTTTTCTAGGAATACTCCATGGCCTGTGATCATTATATTTTAAAATTTCTTTGATTTTCAATTAACTAATTTAGCTAAACGATTTATACAGCACCTCCAGAAACAGAAGAAGCTGTGTTTTTCTTATGAATAATAACATAGAATCCCGTATAAATCATAAGCTCATTAAAATGTTTTTCATCTAAGCTATTTGCTTTATTTTCTAATTCATAATCTGAACTTAATTTTTTCCAATTAACAAAAGGGGTGACAATAGTTAGCAAAGACATTTTATCATTGTAAATTTCAAACCTTTGTTTCAAAAAACCCTTACTTATTAATTGGAAGTTATGTTTGTGATTTAATTCATCGAAAAATTGAATAGAAACTGCTCCTTTCCAATTGGATATTATTGATCCTTTTTTTTGATTGTTTTTTAAAATAATGTATTCGCTCTTCCATATACTTTTAGGTTTTATTTCAATATTAGATTTGCCAAATATAACTACCGCTCTGTGCGAATACCATTTAGGAAATTTAAGTTCAAAAATTTTTAATCCCTCTTTTAAAAAATAAAATCTCCTCTTGAATTTATTGATTTAAACCACATCATTAATCCTATTGATAAAAGTGAAGATCAAATTGATTTAGCCCCAATCTTTTCATTTTTCTTTTATCATTTTTGGGAACAATCAATTCAAAAACTTTTCCTGTTTTACAATGGCAAGCCAAGCAAAACTCTGCTTTGGAAGAATCATATTCATGACTCAGAGAAATTAAATCTATATTTTCATTTAATAAATAATCTCTAATAGCATTGTTTAGAGCTTCTTGAGAAAAAGTATCGGCAGTATAGAAATCTAACCAAGGATCTGAACAACCCGTTTCATCCCAATAAAAAGTTGTTTGGTTAATTTTAGTACAAGAAAATGAGAATAAAATAATTGAGATTATAAAAAGAAATTGCTTTTTTAATAAATATTTGCTTTTCATTTTGTTTTGTTTATTGTTGATCTATAAATACCATTACGAATTTTTTAATCATTAAAAGGGCTGTTATTCTAATTTTTTGATTTCAAACAAAAGTAATTCATCTTTTTCATCAGGAAGTATTGTTTTACCAATAAGTTTAAATCCTAATTTTTTTAAAAGGTTTTTCGAAGAAATATTACCTTGATTTGTAATTGCTTTAATTTCTTCAATTTCTAATTCTTCAAAAGCACCTTTAATTAGTCTTGATGACGACTCAAATGCATATCCTAATCGTTCAAAATGTGGTAAAATACCAAATCCAATATCTATTCCATCAACTCCAGCTCTATTGTAAAGACCGCATATTCCAATTTTATCTCCATTGGACTTATTAATTAATGTATAGCTAGAATATCCCATCAAATATAATTGTGCAAGCATTTTAACTTTTATATAATTCTTTGCATCATTAATTGAACTAATTTTTCTATCTCCTATATACTTTATAAATTTAGGAGTATTCATTAGCTGAAAAATTAATTTAGCATCTTGCTCAAAAGTGGGTCTGATTAATAATCTTTTAGAAATAAATGACTTGAACTGATTCATTATAAATTATTTTTAGTAATCTTTCAATGGGGGATTTTTTAATCTAGAATACAAGTAGCCCTAAAGAAAAAATAACCAATCCAACTACCATTATAATTAATGTATATGGAAGAATATCTTTGGCTTTAAGTCCAGTAATTCCTAATAAAGGAAGTGCCCAAAAAGGTTGCATCATATTAGTTA